>NZ_DATMRX010000266.1:0-27016 GCF_035565855.1 Pseudorhodoplanes sp. | reverse complement strand
TGCTGGCGTCCGGCGCGATCGAGCGCCCGCTGGTCTTCGGAGGCAACGACCGTCCCGGCGTGATGCTGGCCGGCGCGGTCCGCAGTTACATCAATCGCTTTGGCGTGGTGCCGGGCCGGCAATGCGTCGTGGTCACCACGGGCGACGACGGCTGGCGCAGCGCGAACGATCTCGTGCATGCGGGCGGCACCGTCGCCGCGATCGTGGATGCACGGCGCGAGGTCAGCCCTGCCATCCGGCAGGCTGCGGACAAGGCCGGCATCCGCGTGATCCTTGGCGCGCAGGCGCAATCGGTGCACGGACGCACCGCGGTCAGCGGCCTCGATGTGGTGCACGACAATGGCGCGACCGAGCATCTCCATTGCGACCTTGTCGCGATGTCCAATGGCTGGAACCCAGCGATCCATCTGACGACGCATCTCGGCGGCAAGCCGGTCTGGGATGCGACCCGCGCGGCATTCCTGCCGCCGGCGCAATTGCCGCCGGGCCTCGTCGTCGCCGGCGCCGCGAACGGGACGGGCGCCCTCTCTCGCGCAATCGCAGAAGGCAGTGACGCAGGCGCGACTGCCGCACGCGATTGCGGCTTTGCCGCCAGGCCACTGCCGCATGTGACGTCGGACGACACGGACAGCGACGGCGCGCCGGTCTGGTCGCCGCGGGGCAGCAGCAAGTCCTTCGTCGATTTCCAGAACGACGTCACGGCCTCCGATATCAAGCTTGCGCATACCGAAGGCTTCCGCGCCGTCGAGCATCTGAAGCGCTACACCACGCTCGGCATGGCGACCGACCAGGGCAAGACCTCGAATGTCGCCGGCCATGCGCTGATGGCGGTGCTTTGCGGCGTCGACATTGCCCGTGCCGGAACCACGGTGTTCCGGCCGCCCTATACGCCGGTGGCGATCGGTGCGCTCGCCGGACACCATCGCGGCAAGGACTTCCGGCCGACGCGCCTCACGCCCTCGCATGACTGGGCGCGCGAGCAGGACGCGATATTCGTCGAAACGGGGCTGTGGCTGCGCGCGCAATATTTCCCGAAGAGCGGCGATCGCGACTGGCTCGATGCGGTGATCCGCGAAGTCAACGCAGTGCGGAGCGCTGTCGGCGTGTGCGATGTCTCGACGCTCGGCAAGATCGATATCCAGGGCGCGGACGCCGCCGAATTTCTCAATCGCGTTTACATCAATGGCTGGACCAATCTCGCGGTCGGCAAGGCGCGCTATGGCCTGATGCTGCGCGAGGACGGCTTCGTGATGGATGACGGTACTACCGCGCGTCTTGGCGAAACTCACTTCGTGATGACCACCACGACCGCGAATGCGGTCCGCGTGATGCAGCATCTCGAATTCTGCCATCAGGCGCTGTGGCCGGCCCTCGATGTGCGGATGGTGTCGGTGACCGAACAATGGGCGCAGTATTCGATCGCAGGTCCGCGCGCCCGCGATGTGCTGCGCGGCGTTATCGATCCGCAGCACGATATTTCGAACGAGGCGTTCCCCTATCTCGCCTGCGGCCCAATCACCGTCGGCGGCGGCATTCCGGCGCGCCTGTTCCGGATCTCGTTTTCCGGCGAACTCGCCTATGAGCTCGCGGTGCCAGCGTCGTACGGAGACGCGGCGATCCGCGCCATCATGGACGCCGGCAAGCCTTACGGCATCCATCCTTACGGCACCGAGGCGCTCGGCGTGATGCGAATCGAGAAAGGGCACGTCGCCGGTAACGAACTGAACGGCCAGACCACGGCGCGCGATCTCGGCCTTGAACGTATGATGTCCACAAAGAAGGACTATATCGGCCGGGTGATGGCGCAGCGCCCGGCGCTGCTCGATCCGACGCGGCCGCGCTTTGTCGGCTTCCGCCCCGTCGATCGCACGAAGCGCCTGCGCTCCGGCGCGCATTTCGTTTCCGCCAGCAGGGCTGCGAGCGCGGAGAACGACGAGGGCTACATGACCTCGGTTGCCTATTCGCCGGTGCTGAAACACTGGATCGGGCTTGGCCTCCTCCGCAATGGACCCGAGCGGATCGGCCAGGTCATCCGCTGCGTCGATCCGCTGCGCGGCGAAGCGATGGATGTCGAGATCTGTTCTCCGGTCTTCGTCGATCCGAAAGAGGAGCGGTTGCGTGTCTGAGCAGCGTTCCCGATGGCAGCGCAAAGGCGCCTGGGATGGCATTGCAATCCCGGGGCGAACGGGCGCCACGAGCGGCGCTCCCGGCTTGACCGTGACGCCGCGCCATGATGTCTCGCTGGCCTATGTGATCGGCGCCGAAGGCGATGAAAAGCTGGCAAGCCGCTTCATGACGCGATTCAAGCTCGAATTGCCGCAGACGCCGCGGGTGGTTTCGGGGAGCATGCTCGACCTCGTCTGGGCGGGTCCCGCGCAATGGCTTGCTGCATCGATCCGGCCCGTCATGCCTGCCGAACTCACAGCGGAACTGGGACAGCTCGCGGCGGTGACCGATCAGACCGATGCGCGTGCGGTTCTGAAGTTGCATGGACCGCGCGTGCGAGACGTGCTCGCCAAGGGATGTCCCGTCGATCTGCATCCGCGGGCCTTCCGCCGCGGCGATACCGCGCTCACCACCATCGGTGGCATCGGCACGCAGATCTGGTGGGCGGATGTCGACGAAGCATTCCACCTCGCGGTGCCGCGTAGCATGGCGGGAAGCTTCTGGTCGTGGCTCGTTCCGTCAGCGCAGGAATTCGGCGTCGAGATTCTGCCGGCGAAGAACGGCTGATCTATTGACCCTTACGCTTGCGGCCAGCCGCTACGCGCGAGGCGATCTCTCGCGTCGAGGGAATACGTCGTTCCGGATCGGCGGACGCGGCGTCGTCACGCGCCAGATTCTCGATGATCGCGAGCAGCGTTTGGCGCGTTGCCGCGATGGCCTCGGCCGGCACGCCGGCGACCGCGATCTTGTTCACCTCTTCGGCCAGCGGCACCAGCTTGTCCTTCAGCTGACGCCCTCTTGGCGTCAGGAAGACATAGACATTCTTGCGATTGTCCGGCAGCCGCCGCCGCGTGATATAGCCGAGCTTCTCCATCGCATTGAGCGCGGAAAAGGTCGTCGGTTCCATCACGCCGGCTTCTTCGCTCAGCGCGCGTTGCGTCAGCCCGTCCTTTTCCCAAAGGATGCGCAGGAACGTCCAATGCCCGAGCGACACGTCATGGACGGTGAGGCGCATCTGCAGCGCCCGCAGGAGCGCGCGCGTCGCATCCTTCACAAGATGCGCGAGGCGATCGTTCGGCACGGCCTCGCGCCAATGCTTCAGGATGGTTTGCGTATCGCCCTGCCTGCGCCGGCTCATGGAAGCGCTCCACGCGAACCGACCTGATGGCGCAGCGCAATTTCCGAATGCGTGCGCGACGATTCCAGGATGGCGAGGCAGACTTCCAGCGTGGCCCGCGACCATTCGCCGTCATGCAGCGGCGTCCTGCCGTGAACCACGGCGTCGTAGAACTCGTCGATGACTTCGGCGCGCGGAACGGCCGGCACCGGCACCGGGTCGAGACGGATTTCGTCGTCATCGTAGATCATCACGCCATCGGCCGTCGGCCGCAGGTCGGCGCGCTCGCACGACACGATGATCGAACCGAAATGCTGGTGGCGTCGGTCCGCCGGCGCGCCGGCGGGCGGGACATAGGCGCTGCCGCCGTAATTGCGTGCCGCTTTCAGCGCGCTCTCCTGCGCGGAGTTGTTGGCTTCGCGCAGCGCCTTGCGCATCGCGCCGTAGCGGCTTCGATCCTTCGGCAATCCCATCTCGCCGATGAAGCCCATGAATTCATCCGAATCGAAATGCGCGTAGCCGCTATAGGTGCAGGACGCGAACACATCGTCTGCGAAGGTCAGCAGCGCGGAATAGGCGCCTTCGGTCGGCCGCGACGGGTCCCAGTTGCCGCACTGCGCGCGGACGCTGCGGACGAGCCCTCCGCCAAGGAGGCGCACGATATCGATCTGATGCGCGCCCTGGCTGAAGATCACGCCGCCGCCTTGCGCGGTGTCCATTTCCTCGGGACGCCGTGGCCGCACCATGTAGTCAGTGAAGTTGAGCGCGTGGATCATGCGGACCGCACCGAACGCGCCGCTTTCGATCAGCTTTCGCGCATGCAGCACCGGCGCATTAAAACTGTGACTGTGCCCGATGACGAGCTGCACGCCCGCGCGCCGCACCGCATCGATCATCGCATCGCATTCCTCGATGCGGATCGCGATCGGCTTCTCGACCAGGACATGCTTGCCTCGCTCGGCCGCGGCGACGACATGGCTGGCATGCATCTGATGGGGCGTTGCGACATAGACCGCTTCGACATTCGGATCGTCACATAACGCTTCGATCGTGTCGTAGGTCGGCGCCTGAAAATCGCTCTCGAAACGCCGGCGTGCTTCCCGCCGGAGGTCGGTCGCCCCGGCAAGGGTGACCCGCTTGTCGGCGGTGAAGGTCGGCAGCATCAGGGTGAAGGCGCGGCCAAGTCCTGCAATTCCGAGTCGGATGGGCCGGTCTGTCATCGTCGCTACCGGTCGATCACGAGTTCCGGCGTCTTCGCGCGCGACACGCAGATCATGATCTGGCTGCCGCGTTCGGCTTCGGTCAGCACCAGATCGCGGTGGTCGGCTTCGCCTTCGAGCAGCCTGGTGCGGCAGGTGCCGCAGGTGCCGCTTTCGCAGGAGCTTGGCACCTCGTGGCCCGCAGCCCGCATCGCCTCCATGATCGTGGTGCCGGCCGGCACGTCGATCGTGACGCCGCTCTTCGCAAGCTTGACCTTGAACGGCTTATCGTCGGGCCGGCGCGCGTCCGCCTCGCTGAACGCTTCGAAATGGACCGCGGTCGGCGACCAATGGCCGGTGGCGTCGCGCACCGCCTCCATCAGCCCGCGGGGTCCGCAGCAATAGAGGTGTTCGCGGTTCTTGCGCTCCTCCACGATCGGCCACAGGTCGAGTGCTTTTTCCGGATCGCCGTTGTCGTAGTGGATGACCACCTTGCCCTTGTATTCCGGCGTGCTCAGTTCCTCGCGAAACGCCGTCATTTCTGGGGTGCGCGAGCAGTAATAGAGTTTGAATTTCTTCGCCGGGTCATGCTTGAGCGCATGGATCATGGCGATGAAGGGCGTGATTCCAATGCCGCCGGCGATGAAGATGAAATTGTCGCCGCGTTGCGGCAACGCAAATGCGTTGTCGGGCGCAGAGATCAACCATTCGTCGCCTTCCCTGGTGTTGTCGATGAGATAGATCGAACCGCCGCGGCCATTATCCTCGCGCTTGACGGCGATTCGATAATGATCCCGTTCGGCCGGGTCGCTGCACAGCGAGTATTTCCGAACAAGCCCGTTCGGCAGGCGCAGGTTGATGTGCGAGCCCGCGGTGAAAGCGGGAAGTTCGCCACCGTCCTTCGGGCGCATCTCGAAGAGATGGATGCCCTCGGCAATCTTTTCTGCGCGGGTGACGCGTACGGCGATATCGGTCTGCGGAACGGACGTCATGGTCGGCTGGTTGGGTTGCGGAGCGTTGGTCGCAAATTCTGATGCGATGCACAATCGCGGCTTCGTGCCGCCTCGACAAGCGAGCTGGAATGACTATAGGATAAAAACTTAGAGGGCTAACTTTTTTCTCCAGGGCGCCCGTTGCGCCGTGAGCCGGGAACAAATCCGATGATGACCGCCGAGGAAAACGATCTTCTGTGCCGCGTCGAGGGTGATGCTCCGATGGGCCAGCTCATGCGCCGGCATTGGATGCCGGCTTGCCTGATCGAGGAAGTCGCGGAGCCGGATTGCGCGCCGCTCAAGGTTCGGCTGCTTGGCGAGGATCTTGTCGTCTTCCGGGATAGCGACGGCCGTCTCGGCGTCATCGACGAATATTGCCCGCACCGGCGCGCCTCGCTGGCCTTCGGCCGCAACGAGGAATGCGGGCTCCGCTGTCTCTATCACGGCTGGAAAATGGACGTGGAAGGCAACGTCGTCGAGATGGCGTCCGAGCCGCCGGAGAGCGGCTTCGTCGAGAAGGCCAAGGTGAAGGCCTATCCGGCGCGCGAATGGGGCGGCTTCGTCTGGACCTATATGGGACCGGCGGACACGATGCCGGAATTCGAGCCGCCGGCCTTCGCTCCGACTCAGAATGCGCAGGTGTCCATCGTCAAGATTCATGTCGGCTGCAACTGGGCGCAAATCCTCGAAGGCCAGATCGATTCGGCGCATTCCTCGAGCCTGCATTCCTCTGACATGAAGCCGGCCAAGGTCGATGCCGCCAAGGCCGCTGACACCCATTGGTTGCGGCCCTCGACCGACAAGGCGCCCCGGCTGCAGGTCGAACGCACGAGCTTCGGCTTCCATTACGCGGCGATCCGTCGTCCCATCGCCAATGCGAATGTCAACGATTACGTCCGCGTCACGGTCTATGTCGCGCCGTTCACCGCGCTGATCCCGCCCAACAACGAATATAATGTCGCTACGCTGCTGGCGCCGGCTGACGATTACAACACCGTGTTCCACTTCATCGCCTGGACCGACAAGGACACGCCCTGGGCCAACAAGGGCGGCATCGATCAGGAGGCCTGGCGCAAGTTCAATGTCGCCCAGCCCGGCATCGATCTCGATCGCGGGTTCAACAATCTGCGGACCCGCGCGAACAATTATCAGCAGGACCGCAACGCAATGCGGCTCGGCAATTTCACCGGCATCAAGGGCATTCCCAATCAGGATATCGCGATGTGGGAAACCATGGGGCCGATTGCCGACCGGACCAGGGAACGTCTCGGCGCGAGCGACCTCGCCGTCGTGGAATTCCGCAAGCTGATGGTCGATGCCGCCCGGCAGATGCGCGACAGCGGTGTCGCGATCGGGCGGACGACGCCCCACATTCCGCATGGCAAGATTCGCTCGTTTGAGGGGATCGTCCCGAAATCGACCAACTGGCGCAGCTTCACGGTGGCGGAGGAGGAAGGCCAGACTCAGGAGAAGGTGGCCTGATGCCAGGTTGGCGTCACTTCATGTAACGTCTCGGTCAAATGTAACGTCTCGATCAAAGAAGACGGTTCACGCAGAGGGAGGAAGAAAAAATGAGACGACGGACATTCGGTCCGCTGCTCGGGCTGGTCGCAGCCGGCATGCTGTTCGGCCTGCAACCGGCAGCGGCGCAGGACAAGCTGAAACTTGCCGTCGGTCAGCGCGGCAACTGGGATACCTCGGTCTCCGAGGTCGGCCAGCGCGCCGGCATCTTCAAGAAGCACGGCCTCGAGCTGGAAATCGTCTACACCCAGGGCGCGGGCGAGACCTTGCAGGCGACGCTGTCCGGCAGTGTCGATATCGGCGTGGCTGCCGGCATCATGGGCGTGCTCAGCGCCTATGCGAAGGGCGCGCCGGTGCGGATCATCGGCGCCGAAACCACGGGGGCCGCGGACCTTTACTGGTATGTGAAGGCCGATTCGCCGATCAAGTCGCTCAAGGACACCTCGGGCAAGACACTGGCCTATTCGACCAACGGCTCCTCGACCCACGGGATCGTCACCGCCTTCATGAAGCAATATGGTCTGTCGGCGAAGCCGACCGCGACCGGTGGCCCTCCCGGCACCCTGACCCAGGTCATGTCCGGCCAGATCGATGTCGGCTGGGCCGCGCCGCCCTTCGGCCTCGACCAGCTCGACCAGAACCAGATCCGGATCCTGGCCAGTGGCAACGATGCCGACGTCTTCAAGGGCCAGACCGTGCGGCTGCTCGCGACCACGGCTCCGGTCCTGCAGGGCAAGAAGGACGCGATCGATCGCTACATGAAGGCTTATCGGGAAACCATCGACCTCATGTACACCGATGCCGGGCTCAAGGTTTATGCCGACTGGCTGAAAATTCCGGAAGCCAAGGCCCGGCGCACGCGTGACGACTTCTTTCCCAAGAGTGCGGTCGATCCCGACCGGATCGTCGGCCTGGACACCATTGTGAAGGATGCCGTGGCTCTGAAATTCACTCCCACTGAGCTGACCAAGCAGCAATTGGGCGAACTGATCCAGATTCCCCCGCGGTAAGGGACCCGTGGATTCATGACCGGCTGCGGGCCGTCAAGGGCCGCAGCCGCGCGGTTTTTTGCCGCCTTTGCTCGCGTGCCCGGTCTTCTGCTAGGAACCTCGCCCCGGCCCGCCAAAAGGACAAGAACGGCCGGCCTCAGCGGGGTTGTGCATGCTTGAAATGCTGCGCTCGGTGGCGCGCTTCGTCAGCGAGAAAATCGGTTGGCACCGGATCGGGTTTGCGCTCAGCATCCTGATCATCGCGGTGGCGGCCGTCGTGCTCTACCGCGTATTGCACAACATCGACATCCAGGAAGTCTTCAAGGCCTTGCGCGCCACAGATCCGCGCGACTTCTGGCTGGCCGCGCTGTTCGTGGCCTTCGGCTATTTCACCCTGACCTTCTATGACCTGTTCGCACTGCGGACCATCGGCCGCCAGGACGTGTCCTATCCGACCGCCGCGCTTGCCGGCTTCACCAGCTATTCGGTGGGGCACAATGTCGGCGCCAGCGCCTTCACCGGAGGTGCCGTGCGCTACCGGATCTATTCCGCGCACGGGGTCAGCGCGATCGAGGTGGCAAAAATCTGCTTCGTCGCCGGGCTGACCTTCTGGCTCGGCAATGCCACCGTGCTGGGTCTCGGGATTTTTTATGCGCCGGAAGCGGCGAGCGCGATCAACCATCTTCCGGAATGGTTCAACCGCACGCTCGCCGGCATCACCATCGTGATTCTGGCGGCCTATGTGATCTGGGTGTGGATCAGACCGCGGGCGATCGGCCGCAGCGGCTGGCAGGTGACGCTGCCGGGCGGACCGCTGACCTTCCTGCAGATCGTGATCGGCATCGTCGATCTCGGCTGCTGCGCCGCCGCGATGTATATGCTGCTGCCGGATCAGCCGCACATCAATTTTGTCATGCTTGCGGTGGTCTTTGTTTCCGCGACCCTACTCGGCTTCGCCAGCCACTCTCCCGGCGGTCTTGGCGTGTTCGACGCCGCGATGCTGCTCGCGCTGTGGCAATTCAACCGGGAGGAATTGCTGGCGAGTTTGCTCCTGTTCCGGCTTCTGTATTACATCATCCCGTTCGCGCTTGCGCTTGCCATTCTCGGTGGGCGCGAGATCGTCAAAGGTATGTTCACGAGCCGGGTACCGCAGCTCGGAGAGATCGCAACCGACGTCTTCATCAATCCGCCTGCTGGCGAACGGGCGACGGGTCATGAGCGCAAGGCTCACAAGCCCTCGAATGTCGATGGATCGAAGCAATGAAACGGCAAGTGGCACAACGCGCCTTCAGCGCCGGTTCGGCATTTGGCTCATAGCCGCGATCGCTCTCGCTGCGATCGCTGTACCCGCCTGTCAGGGGCAAGTCGCTGCCACCGTCGCCATTCCCGCCGCGGCCGTGGTGATCGCCGCGGCGCTGTATTTCGGCCGTCCCGAACCCCAGGCGGTTGATCAGCCGATTGAGACCGGCGCTTTGCTGGCGCCCACTGGCGGCGCGGCGCTCAATGAACTGATCGCCGCCTTGCCCGATCCGACGGTGCTGCTCGACCCCGACGGCCGGGTTCTCGCGATGAATGCTTCGGCCAGCGCGATCGCACCGGCGCTGCGGCGCGGAGAGCTGGCGTCGCTGGCGCTACGATTACCGGATGTCGTCGAGGCGATGCGCCGTGCTGCGCAGAGCCGCAAGCTCGAGCGTGTCGAGTTCGTCGAGCGCACGCCGGCCGAGCGCTGGTTCGAGGTGATCGTGACGCCGCTGCAGCACGAGAACGCCGCCGACAAGCGAGCCGGCTTGCTTCTGACGTTTCGGGACCTGACCCCCATGCGCCGTCTCGAGGAGATGCGGGTTGATTTCGTCGCCAATGCCAGTCACGAATTACGCACGCCGCTTGCCGCTTTGTCCGGATTCATCGAGACGCTGAAAGGGCCGGCGCGCAATGATGTTGCGGCGCGCGAGCGCTTCCTCGATATCATGGAAGCGCAGGCCAAGCGCATGGCCCGGCTGATCGACGATCTGCTCTCGCTGTCACGGATCGAGCTTGCGGCGCATGTCCGCCCGCAAAACCCGGTCGAATTGTATCCGGTCGTGCGGCAGGTGGCCGATGCGTTGCAGATGCTCGCCAGGGAGCGCGGTGTCACGGTGACGGTTGATGAGCCGGCCGAGCCTCTGGTCGTGTCCGGCGATCGCGACGAACTCACCCGCGTCTTCGAGAACCTCGTCGAGAACGCGCTGAAATATGGTGCGTCCGGAAAGCGCGTGGAGATCACGCTGTCACGCGCGCCGTCCGCGAACGGCGACGAGGCGGTGGTGACGGTTCGCGATTACGGGCCGGGCATTCCGCCCGAACATCTGCCGCGCCTGACCGAGCGTTTCTATCGCGTCGACGTGACCGAAAGCCGAGCGCAGGGCGGCACCGGGCTCGGGCTTGCGCTGGTCAAACACATCATGAACCGGCATCGCGGACGGCTGACGATAGAAAGCCGTCCGGGCCAGGGCGCGACATTCACGATCCGGATGCCGCTATCCACCGTTGCGCAACATAAAAAGTCATAAAAATCAAGCTCTTACGCTGTCATCTGCGCGTCATCCAGCCGTCATAGAAGCGTCTGCAAGTCAGCCCTAGGGCATGGGACGACCGGGCGGACATTCGCATCGCGAGAGCTCCGTACCGTCCGGCACATGACAGAGGAGAGCATCTTGAGACAGACAACATTCGCCACCGCGCTGGCCTTCGCAGCGGCTGGCGTGATGATGGCCGGAGCGGCGGAAGCACGAGACCAGATCCGCATCGTCGGCTCGTCCACGGTCTATCCATTCACCACAGCCGTCGCCGAACAGCTCGGCAAGACTGGCGGCGTGAAGACCCCGGTCGTGGAATCGACCGGTACCGGCGGCGGCATGAAGCTGTTCTGCGCCGGCGTCGGCGTCGAGCATCCCGACGCGACCAACGCCTCGCGCCGGATGAAAAAGAGCGAGCTGGAGCAGTGCCTCAATAACGGCGTCAAGGACGTGGTCGAATTGACCGTCGGTTATGACGGCATCAGCCTTGCGCAGTCCAAGCAAGGGCCGGCGATGAAGCTCACCTTGCCGCAGCTGTTCCTCGCTGTCGCCAAGGAGGTGCCGGGCCCGGACGGCAAGCTGATCCCGAACCCGTACAAGACCTGGTCGGACATCGACAAGTCACTGCCGAACGTGAAGATCGAGGTGCTGGGCCCGCCGCCAACCTCCGGCACGCGCGATGCGCTGCACGAATTGCTGCTGGAAAAGGGCGCCGAGGGCGTTCCCGCACTCGCCGCGCTTAAAAAATCCGATCCGAAGGCATTCGAAAGGATGTGGAAGTCGATCCGCGAAGACGGCGCCTATGTCGAAGCCGGCGAGAACGACAACCTGATCGTCCAGAAGCTCATCGCCAACAAGAATGCTTTCGGCATCTTCGGCTTCTCCTTCCTCGAGGAGAACACCGCCAAGCTGCGCGGCGTGCCACTCGATGGCGTCGTGCCGACCTATGAGAACATCACCGACGGCAAGTATCCCGGTTCGCGCCTTCTCTACGTGTATGTGAAGAAGCAGCATGTCGGCATCGTTCCCGGCATCGACAAGTTCGTGGCCGAATTCGTCTCCGACAAGGCGATCGGCGAGGACGGCTATCTCGCGCGGAAGGGTCTCGTGACACTGCCCAAGTCTGAAGCCGAGAAGGTCCGCAAGGCTGTGTCCGACATGCGGACACTGTCCCTCGACAATCTCGGCTCGTAATCGCGCTTACAAAATCCGGGCAGCCGTGCACGGCTGCCCGTCTCCTTCCGCCGGTGAGGGACGTGTCAGTCATATCCGGCGGCCGGTTTTGGGCCTGAACCAATGACCTCGTTGTATTTTCTCGGTCTCGCGGCGCTGGTTGTGGCGGGTTACATGCTCGGGCGCTGGCGCGCGGTCGCAGCCGGACAGGCAAACGTGCTGCATTCGCGGCCCGGCTACCACGGGGCTTTCGTTGTCATTAGCGTCCTCGTGCCGATGCTGCTGATCTTTGCGGTCGCGTTGCCGATCGCCGATCGCATTGTGAACATGCGGGCAATCGAGGCTCTCGATCCGGCGCTCGCCGGCGATGATCTAAAGCGCGGCGCCGCCCTGCGCGACATTGTTGCGGTTGCGACCGGACGTTACGCCGGAACACCGAGCCGCGCGCTCCAGAATGCCGCCAATGTGTATGCTTCGCTGCGGTCCTGGACCGACACGATCATCGTCGGCGCGGGATGGGCTTTCGGTCTTCTCGGGGCGGCATACGGATTGCGGTCGCTTTCGGCGCAATTCCGTGCGCGCAACCGTGTCGAAACCATCGTGAAATATGTGCTGCTCGCGGCGGCCTGCGTTGCGGTGCTGACGACGATCGGCATCGTGTTCTCGGTGTTGTTCGAGACGATCCGGTTCTTCCAGAAGGTCTCGCCGGTCGATTTCCTCACCGGCCTGCACTGGAGCCCGCAGACCGCGATCCGTGCCGACCAGGTCGGCTCGTCGGGCGCCTTCGGCATCGTGCCGCTCGTCACCGGCACGCTGTTGATCACTCTCATCGCCATGCTGATCGCCGGCCCTATCGGATTGTTCGCGGCGATCTACATGGCCGAATATGCAACGCCGCGGTTTCGCGCCTTTGCAAAGCCCGTGCTGGAAATCCTCGCCGGCATCCCGACGGTGGTGCTCGGCTTTTTCGCCGCGCTGAGCCTCGCGCCCTGGGTGCGTGCCGCCGGTGAATCGGTCGGGCTGAATGTAGCCTCCGAGAGCGCGCTCGCCGCCGGCATCGTCATGGGAATGATGATCATTCCCTTCGTGTCCTCGCTGTCCGACGACGTCATCAATGCGGTGCCGCAATCGCTGCGTGACGGGTCCTATGCAATGGGCGCAACCCAATCCGAAACCATCAGGAAGGTGGTGTTGCGCGCCGCGCTTCCCGGCATCGTCTCGGCCTTCATGCTGGCGATCAGCCGCGCCGTCGGCGAAACCATGATCGTGGTGATGGCTGCGGGGCTTGCCGCGAACCTGACCTTCAACCCGCTCGACGCGGTGACCACCTTCACCGTGCAGATCAAGACCATTCTGGTGGGCGACCAGGAATTCGACAGCGCCAAGACCCTGTCGGCCTTCGCGCTTGGCTTCGTGCTGTTCTTCTTCACGCTGATGCTCAACGTCATCGCGATGCAGATCGTCAAACGCTACCGGGAACAATATGACTGATACGACCTCGCAGGCCGCCCGGTCGATCGACTTTGAGAGTGATGCCGCGCGTGCGCGCATCAAGGCGCGCTATCGCGCCGAGCGCCGCTTCCGCTTCTACGGCCTTGCCGCCATTGGCATCACCACGCTGTTCCTGATCGTGGTCCTGTCGGACATCGTGGCCAAGGGGCTGCCGGCCTTCACGCAATATGTCCTGGTCATGAAGGTCGACGTCGATGCATCGCTGGGCGATCCGAAGGACGCGCGCAATCCTGCCGATATCCGGGCCGCCGGCGATTTCGACGCGCTGGTGCGCAATGCCCTGCGCGCGCAATTCCCCGAGGTCAAGGCGCGCAGTGAACGCCGCCAGCTCGATTCCATTCTCTCGACCGGCGCGGCCGACGCATTGCGCGAGCGTGTCACGTCCGATCCGGCGCTGATCGGGCAGACTGTCACGGTGCCGGTCCTTTTGTCATCGGATGCCGATCTCTATTTCAAGGGCATCGGCACGCAGGTCGTCCGAACGCCCGGACGTGGCACGGCATCGCCATCGGGAACGAGCGGCGAGATCGAGATCGCTTCGACCTCCGGCGATTTCGCCAACGCTCTGGCGCAGGTGCGCCAGAGCGATGCGGCGGCGCCGGAAGCGCTGAACGAACAGATGCCGAGCCTCCTTGTCGCCATCAATGGCGGCATGGTGAAGATCACCGAAATCAACGCCGACACGGCAAAGGGCAATGTCTATCTGCCGTTGACGTCGGCGGCGCCCGCCGCGCCCGGACAATGGCAGGTCGTCACCTATGCGACGCCCGAAGGCAACCGGCGGCTCAACGACCGCGTCGTGACCTGGCTCGAAAGCCTGAAGGATCGCGGCGAGATCGAGCGCCGCTTCAACTGGCGCTTCTTCACGTCCGGCGACAGCCGCGAACCCGAGCTGGCCGGCATCCGCGGCGCTCTGGTCGGCTCGGCGCTGACCTTGCTGGTGACGCTGGTGCTGTGTCTGCCGATCGGCGTCGCCGGTGCGATCTATCTGGAGGAATTCGCGCCGAAGAACCGCCTCACCGAAATCATCGAGATCAACATCAACAATCTCGCCGCGGTGCCGTCCATCGTCTTCGGCCTCCTCGGCCTTGCGGTATTTCTGAATTTCTTCGGATTGCCGCGCTCGGCGCCGCTCGTCGGCGGTCTTGTGCTCGCTTTGCTGGTGCTGCCGACCATCATCATCGCCTCGCGGGCCGCGCTCAAGGCGGTGCCGCCCTCCATCAAGGAAGCGGCGCTCGGCGTCGGCGCTTCGCATCAGCAAGCGATCTTCCATCACGTCCTGCCGCTTGCCATGCCCGGAATCATGACCGGCACGATCATCGGCATGGCGCATGCGCTCGGCGAAACCGCGCCGCTTCTGATGATCGGCATGGTCGCATTCATCGTCGAAACGCCGCTCAGCATCACCGATGCGGCGACGGTGCTGCCGGTTCAGATTTTCCTGTGGTCGGATCTGCCGGAGATCGGCTTCCAGGCGCGTACCGCTGCGGCAATCATGGTTCTGCTCGCATTCCTGTTCCTGATGAACGGGACCGCGATCATCCTGCGCCGACGCTTCGAGCGGCGCTGGTGATTTTGGAGTAAGGAGATGCTGTCCATGGACGCAATGGTGCAACCCGCGACTTCCGCCGGCGCGTCGCAGACGGCGCCTGCCAAGGCCAAAGTCGTCGCGCGCGACGTCAACGTGTATTACGGCGACAAGCATGCGCTCAAGAATGTGAGCGTCGATGTCCCCGACCGTTCGGTCATGGCCTTCATCGGGCCGTCCGGCTGCGGCAAGTCGACGTTCCTGCGCTGCATCAACCGCATGAACGACACCATCCCGATTGCGCGGGTCACCGGCAAGATCGAGATCGACGACCTCGACATCTACGACAAGTCGCTCGACGTCGTGCAGTTGCGCGCGCGCGTCGGCATGGTGTTCCAGAAGCCCAATCCGTTTCCGAAATCGATCTATGAGAACGTCGCCTACGGGCCGCGCATTCACGGCATCGCGCGCACGAAAGCAGAATTGGACGAAATCGTCGCCTCGAGCCTGCAGCGTGCGGGCCTGTGGGACGAGGTGAAGGACCGGCTCGGCGATTCCGGGACGGGCTTATCGGGTGGTCAGCAGCAGCGTCTGTGCATCGCGCGCGCCATTGCGGTCGGGCCGGAGGTGATCCTGATGGACGAGCCGTGCTCGGCGCTCGATCCGATCGCGACCGCGCGCATCGAGGAGCTGATCGACGAGCTGCGCCAGAATTTCACGATCATCATCGTGACCCATTCGATGCAGCAGGCCGCGCGCGTCTCGCAACGGACCGCGTTCTTCCACCTCGGCGTGCTGGTCGAGGAAGGCCCGACCGAAACCATCTTCACGACACCGAGCGACCGCCGGACCCAGGACTACATCACCGGCCGCTTTGGTTGAACGGACACTTACCGAACAAGGGACGAAGCCAATGTCCACGCATATCACCAAGGCATTCGACGCCGATCTTCGGGAACTGAACCGCATGGTCGCCGAGATGGGCGGTCTTGCCGAGAAGGAGATCGCCGATGCCGTCCAGGCATTGACGCGCCGCGACGTGGAACTGGCGCGCCGGCTGATCGCGGCTGACGCCCGGATCGACGCCCTGCAAAGGGAACTCGAAGAGCGCGCCATTCTCACCATCGCGCGACGCCAGCCGATGGCGATCGATCTTCGCGAGGTGGTCAGCGCGTTGCGCGTTGCCGGCGAGATCGAACGGATCGGCGATCTCGCCAAGAATATCGGCAAGCGCGTCCTCGATCTGAACGGCGAATATCCTTCGCTCGCGCTGATCCGCGGCGTCGATTACATGGGCGGCCTCGTCTTGAGCCAGCTCAAGCGGGTGCTCGATGCCTATGCGGCGCGCGACGTCGACGCGGCGATGGAGGTGTGGAAGCGCGACGAGGAAATCGACGCGATGTGCGTCTCGCTGTTCCGCGAACTACTCACCTACATGATGGAAGATCCGCGCAACATCACGTTCTGCATTCATCTGCTGTTCTCGGCGAAGAATATCGAGCGCATGGGCGATCACGCCACTAACATCGCCGAGACGGTCTATTACATGATCAAGGGCGAGCCGATCGCCCTGGAGCGGCCCAAGGCCGATACCACGAGCTTCACGCCGTTGACGGCACAGGGCTAGTCCGAAGGGTGGACATGAGCGCGCAAAATCCCCGCATCCTGATTGTGGAGGACGAGGAGCCGCTATCGCTTCTCCTGCGGTACAACCTCGAAGCCGAAGGCTACGAAGTCGAAACCGTTGCGCGCGGCGATGACGCCGACACGCGGCTGCGCGAAGCCGTTCCCGATCTTGTGGTGCTCGACTGGATGCTACCGGGGCTGTCCGGCATCGAGTTGTGCAGGAGGCTCCGGACACGGCCGGAAACCAGCTCGCTGCCGATCATCATGCTCACCGCGCGCGGCGAGGAAAGCGAGCGCGTGCGCGGGCTCTCCACCGGCGCCGACGATTATATCGTCAAGCCGTTCTCGGTGCCCGAACTCATCGCGCGTATCCATGCTCTGCTGCGCAGGACGAAGCCCGAGCGGGTGGCCGAGGTGTTGACGCTCGGCGAAATCGAGCTCGATCGGGTCAGGAAGCGGGTGTCCCGCGCGGGGCGCGATGTCGAACTCGGCCCGACCGAATTCCGGCTGCTGGAATTTCTGATGGAGCGTCCGGGCCGCGTGTTCACGCGCGAGCAATTGCTGGACGGCGTCTGGGGCAACGAAGTCTATATCGACGAACGCACCGTCGATGTGCATGTCGGCCGCTTGCGCAAGGCGCTCAATCGCGGCCGGGACGACGATCCGATCCGCACCGTGCGCGGCTCGGGCTATGCGATCGACGATCGCTTCGGGAAGGCGGCCGGCTAGGTCAGCGCCCCGCCGGCCGCTTGTCGCGCCGCGCCGCCGGCGGCTGGTACGCGATCCGCGAGTGGTAGGCGCAATAGGGCAGGCCGGTCACCGCATTGCCGCCGCAGAAGTAGAATTCCGCCGAGGCCGGATCGCCGATCGGCCATTTGCAGGTCTGCTCGTTCAGTTCGAGGAGCGTGCGACGCTGCCCCATCGGAATGACGTTCTCGACCTGGGCCGGCTCGGCCTCAACCTCGTAATCATAGGCGAAAGCCTGCGCGAGGGCGGTATTGCCCCGGATCGCCGGCCGCGAGACCCTCAGCATATGCGAGGTCCGTGGTTTGCGCTGCCGCGGCGCGCTGGAAGACGGGGCTTTGGTGCGGCCGGACAGACCAAGTCGATGCACCTTGCCGATCACCGCGTTGCGGGTGATGCCGCCGAGTTCCGCCGCGATCTGGGAGGCTGAGAGCCCGTCGGACCACAGTTTCTTCAGTTGCTCGACCCGTTCGTCCGTCCACGTCATCGGTTTTTCTCCTTTTGGCCGCAGGCGGTTTGCCCCACGCAGAATCCATTCCCGTCGCCGGGCAGCCCTAAGCTGCCAGCGTGACGCCACACACACGCAGTTGTACTGACTAGTCTGACCGCCGCACGAGATGTCGTATCTGACGGGCCAGACACTACACAATCGCTGGACTCGGCCGCAAGAGTCCCGGCCCGCTGCGCCCCCCTACTCGCTGTGGAGAGCGCAAGCTTTTCCACGCCTTATTGGCGGACGCGCAACATCGCCTTACCGCCCGGGTCGGTTGACACCCGAAGACCCCGACCTAAAATACAGTCGAAGTGCCGCCCGACCGGGGCGGCATATTTTGTTTTTGCTCTGACACATCTGTCTGTGCTCTGCCGGATGATCTGCCGTGGTCTCGCATCTTCTGCCGACTTATGCGCGTGCCGACCTCGCTTTTGAGCGCGGCGAGGGCGCCTGGCTGATTGCGACGACCGGCGAGCGCTATCTCGATTTCGGGTCCGGCGTTGCGGTCAATGTGCTCGGCCACGCCCATCCGGTTCTGGTCGAGGCGCTGACCGATCAGGCGCAGAAGGTCTGGCACGTCTCCAACCTGTTCCGGATCCCGGATGCCGAGCGCCTCGCCGAGCGGCTGTGCGCGGCGAGCTTCGCGGACCAGGTCTTTTTCTGCAATTCCGGCGCCGAGGCGATGGAATGCGCGATCAAGACGGCGCGCAAATATCACGCCGTGTCCGGACACCCGGAGCGGGTGGACATCATCACCTTTGAAGGCGCGTTCCACGGCCGTACGCTGGCGACGCTCGCCGCAGGCGGTCAGAAGAAATATCTGGAAGGCTTCGGTCCCGTCGCGGGCGGCTTCACGCAGGTGCCATTCGCCGATCTCGAGGCGACAAAGCGCGCGATCGGCCCCAACACCGCGGCCATCCTTATTGAGCCGATCCAGGGCGAAGGCGGCGTGCGCGTGGTGCCGCCGGAATTTCTGCGCCAGCTGCGCAAGCTCTGCGACGACAACGGCCTGATGCTGGTATTCGACGAGGTGCAGACCGGCATCGGCCGCACCGGCGAACTGTTCGGCTACATGCATAGCGGCATCGCGCCGGACATCATGGCGCTGGCCAAGGCGCTGGGTGGCGGCTTTCCGATCGGCGCCTGCCTTGCGACCTCCGAGGCCGGCAAGGGCATGACGGCCGGCACGCATGGCTCGACCTTCGGCGGCAATCCGCTGGCCACTCGCGTCGGCAACGCGGTTCTGGACGTCGTGCTGGCGCCCGGCTTCCTCGACAATACCCGCCGGATGTCGCTCCTGCTCAAGCAGCGCCTTGCCGAACTGAAGGACCGCTTTCCGTCGGTGATCGCCGAAGTGCGCGGCGAAGGCCTGCTGCTCGGCCTGGTCTGCGTCGTGCCGAACGGCGAGATGGTCAAGGCCTTGCGCGACGAGAACATGCTGGCGATCGCCGCCGGCGACAATGTCGTGCGCCTGTTGCCGCCGCTGATCATCGACGAGGCCGGCATCGCCGATGGCATCGCCATGATCGAGCGCGCCTGCACCAAGCTTTCCCACGCGGCTCAGCCCGTCACTCCGGCACCTGTCTGATGGCCAAGCGCAGTATCCGTCACTTCATCGATTTGATCGACATCCGGCCCGCGGACCTGCGCGCGATCCTCACCCATGCACGCGCCATGAAGAAGGCGCGGGGACGGGGCAAGCGGCCGCTCGCCGGGCAGACGCTGGCGATGATCTTCGACAAGCCTTCGACCCGCACCCGCATCTCGTTCGAAGTCGCGATGCGCCAGCTCGGCGGCGACGTGATCATGCTGACCGGTCAGGAGATGCAACTCGGCCGCGGCGAGTCGATTCCCGACACCGCGCGCGTGATGTCGCGTTTCGTCGATGCCGTGGTGATCCGCACCCTCGAGCACGATCTCGTCACCGAACTTGCGCAATATGCCACCGTGCCGGTGATCAATGCGCTGACCAAGCGCTCGCATCCCTGCCAGGTCATGGCCGACGTCATGACCTTCGAGGAGCATTTGGGCTCGATCAAGAACAAGACGGTGGCGTGGACCGGCGACGCCAACAACGTGCTGACCTCCTGGATGCATGCCGCCGAGCGCTTCGATTTCCGGCTCAATGTGGCGACTCCTCCGGAGCTCAAGCCGCAGCAATCGCTGCTCGACTGGATCGCGCAATCCGGCGCCGCCATTCATGTCGGCACCGATCCGGAAGAAGCGGTGCGCGGGGCGCATTGCATCGTGACCGACACCTGGGTGTCGATGGGCGACGAAGCCAGCGAGGCCAACCGCCACAACCTGCTGCGGCCCTATCAGGTCAACGCGCGACTGATGGCGAAGGCGCGGCCGGACGCAATCTTCATGCATTGCCTGCCCGCCCATCGCGGCGAGGAGGTGACCGACGAGGTGATGGACGGCCCCCGGTCGGTGGTGTTCGACGAGGCCGAGAACCGCTTGCATGCGCAGAAAGGCATTCTTACTTGGTGCCTGAACGCAATGCCGCGATAAGCCAACACCTTTCCGTAATCCGCTCTTTCCCGCGAAAAGCGGGAACCTGTTCGTGGATATTGGGTCCTTGCGGTTGCGAGGACGAGCGGCTTTGATTCATTCGACCGGTCCGCATACAGGGCCGAGGCTCAACAGACGCGCCCCCATGGATATCGAAATTCCCTCCCGCAATCCGTCGCAGCACTCCCCGGACGACACCATCCTGCCCTTTGAGGTGGCGGCGCTGGATCTGCGCGGCCGCGTGGTTCGGCTCGGTCCGGCGATCGACGAAATTCTGACGCGGCACGATTATCCGCTTCCGGTGTCAAAGCTGGTCGCGGAGGCGATCGCGCTCGCGGCGTTGTTCGGGTCGTCGCTGAAATTCGACGGTCGGTTCATCCTGCAGACGCAGAGCGACGGACCGGTCCGCATGCTCGTGGTCGATTACGTGACCGGCGGGCGCATTCGCGCCTGCGCGCGCTTCGACAAGCAGCGGGTGGCGGACGCCATTGCAAAAGGCAACGTGTCGGGCGGCGCATTGCTTGGCCGTGGCCATCTGGCCATGACAATCGATCAGGGCGGCGACATGAACCGCTATCAGGGTCTTGTCGCACTTGAAGGTGGCGGGCTCGAACAGGCTGCGCATGAGTATTTCCTGCGCTCGGAGCAGATTCCGACACGCGTGCGGCTGGCGGTGGCCGAAGAGATGCGCAAGGGCGACAGCGGCGCCACGCATTGGCGTGCCGGCGGCATCATGCTGCAATTCCTGCCGAAGGCGCCGGATCGCATGCGCATGCCCGATCTCGATCCCGGCGACGTGCCGGAGGGAATGACCCTCGACACCATTCCCGAGGACGAGGCCTGGGTCGAAGGCAAGGCGATCGTCGAAACCGTCGAGGATATCGAATTGATCGATCCCGACCTTTCGACCGAGCGGCTGGTCTATCGGCTGTTCCACGAGCGCGGTGTGCGCGTCTTCGACATCGCCAATGTCGAGGCGCAATGCTCCTGCTCGCGCGACAATGTCGAAGCGATGCTGAAAAGCTTCTCCCAGGACGACCGCGATCACATGGTGGAAGACGGCAAGATCGCGGTGACCTGCGAATTCTGCAATCGCACCTACGATTTCGCGCCGGACGAAATCGGTGCGAATGGCGGCAGCGTGAACTGAAGCACATTCAGCTTTCACGGAACGAGCCGCTCTCTCGCTGTCATCGCCCGCGAAAGCGGGCGATCCAGCAGAATTTACTGGATGCCCCGCTTTCGCGGGGCATGACAAGGCGAAGGGTGGGGCCGACCTCTTCCTTCGAGACGCGCCCTTCGGGCGCTCCTCAGGATGAGGTCGGGATGAAAGCTACGCGCTAACGTCCGAGCGCCGTCTGGATAAACTTGAGCGCGTCGTCGCTCGCCCATTCGGCGGGACCGGCAAGGGTTGCGACCTCGCAGCCATTGGCATCGACGAGGATTGTGGTCGGCATGCCGAAGGCGCGGCCCTTTTCCTTCAGGTCCTGGAAAATCCGCGCGCTGTTGTCGGCGTAATAGCCAAGCGATTTTATGCCGGTATCGGACAGCCAGGCCTTGGCCTTCTCCGGATTGCGGGTATCGATATTGACCGCGACCACCTCGAAGTCCGCGCCGCCGAGCTTCTGCTGCAATTCGTCGAGCGCCGGCATCTCCTTCTTGCATGGGGCGCACCAGGTCGCCCACAGATTGAGAAGGACGGTCTTGCCCTTCCAGTCGGCGATCGTGCGCTCCTTGCCCTCGGAATCCCGGAACGCAACCGCTGTGAGCCGGATCGGGCTCTTGGCCGGCGCCAGCGCCGCGACCTCGCCACGCGCGAGCGGCTGCAGCTTTTCCGCCAGTTTCACCGCCGGTCCGCATCCCTCCGGCACGGCGGATTTGCGCACCAGCCATCCCATCCCGTATATCCCGATCAGCGCCACCGCGACGCCCGCGAGCGCGCCGATCAGCATCACCAGCAGGCGCTTTTTCGCGAAGTCACTGGCATCATTCGACGGCATGGATCAGGACACTCTCAGGTTACGGTCATGAGCAATAAGATGTGGGGCGGACGCTTTTCGTCGAGCCCCGATGCGATCATGGAGGCGATCAACGCCTCGATCGACGTCGACCGGCACCTGTATCGCCAGGATATCGCCGCGAGCAAGGCCCATGCAGCGATGCTGGCCGAGCAAGGCATCATTACGGCAGAGGACGCAAGCAAGATCGCGTCCGGGCTGGACACGATCCTGTCAGAGATCGAGGCCGGCACATTCACCTTCCAGCGCGCGCTCGAAGACGTCCACATGAATGTGGAATCGCGGCTCGCCGAATTGATCGGGCCCGCGGCCGGACGCCTGCACACCGCGCGCTCGCGGAACGATCAGGTGGCGACCGATTTCCGGCTCTGGGTGCGCGACACCATCGATCAGCTCGATGCAGCGCTCGCCGATTACCAGACGGTGCTGGCCGAGAAGGCGATGGAGCATGCCGAAACGGTGATGCCGGGGCTGACGCATCTGCAGACCGCACAGCCGGTGACCTTCGGTCACCATCTCCTGGCCTTTGTCGAAATGGCTGACCGCGATCGCGGCCGGTTCGCCGATGCGCGCAAGCGACTGAACGAATCGCCGCTCGGTTCGGCGGCGCTGGCCGGAACGTCGTTTCCGCTCGATCGCGAGATGACGGCGAAGGCGCTCGGCTTCGACCGGCCGACCGCCAATTCGCTCGACGCCGTGTCCGACCGCGACTTCGTGATGGAGACGCTGGCGGCGGCGACGATCTGCGCGGTGCATCTGTCGCGCCTTGCCGAGGAGATCGTGATCTGGACCTCGCCGCTGACCGGGCTGATGCATCTGTCGGACAAGTTCACCACCGGCTCCTCGATCATGCCGCAGAAGCGCAATCCGGACGCCGCCGAACTCGTGCGCGCCAAGGCGGCGCGAATCGCTGCCGCGTTCCAGGCCATCGTCGTCGTGATGAAGGGATTGCCGCTCGCCTATCAGAAGGACATGCAGGAGGACAAGGAAGGGGCGATGGACGCGCTCGGCGCGCTGTCGCTCTGTATCGCGGCGATGACCGGGATGGTGCGCGATATCGAGCCGGACAAGGCGCGCATGAAGAAGGCGGCGGGCGAGGGCTATGCCACCGCGACCGATCTCGCCGACTGGCTGGTGCGCACGCTGAACATCCCGTTCCGGCAGGCGCATCATATCACCGGCAGCATCGTCGCGGAGGCGGCGAAGGCGGGGATGCCGCTGCATCGCGTGCCGCTGGAGCAGATGCAGGCGGTCGAGCCGCGGATCACCGAGGACGTGTTCAAGGTGCTGTCGGTCGACCGCTCGGTCCAGAGCCGCACGAGCTATGGCGGGACTGCGCCCAAAAATGTGCGCCTGCAGGCCAGGCGCTGGCTGAAGCGGCTCTCCAAGGCAACCGCTGAGGCGACCGACTGAGGTTTTTTGGCCGCAGCGCCGGAATTTCGGCAGGACAGCTTTGCCGTCAGGGATTTCGCCATCTTCGGCGGGTCTGATATGGTCCGCGCCGTTCGGGGGAGTCGTTCGTGAGCCGTCGCCTGCCTGTCCTGTCATACCGCCTTGCGATCGCGGCCGTCCTGGCGGCATCGCTCGGGCTGTCCGCCTGCGGCCGCAAGGGCCCGCTCGACGCGCCTCCGGGCGGCCTCGCGGCCAACCCGGCCGGCTCGCTCGATCAGGAAACCGAGCAGGGCGGCGAACTGATCCGGCGCGGCTCGGCGCGCGAATTGCCGATCATCCGGGGACCGGACCGAAGCATCCCGCTCGACGTCCTGCTGAACTGACCCGCCCATGCACCATTTTGCCTATCGCAGCGGTGGTCTTCACGCCGAGGCGGTAGACCTGACCACAATCGCGGACGCCGTCGGCACGCCGTTCTATTGCTATTCGTCGGCGACGCTGGAACGGCATTACCGCGTGTTCGCGGACGCCTTTGCCGATGTGCCCGCGCTCGTCTGCTACGCGGTCAAGGCCAATTCCAACCAGGCGGTGATTGCGACCCTGGCGCGGCTCGGCGCCGGCGCCGACGTCGTGTCCGGCGGCGAACTCAAGCGCGCGCTGGCGGCCGGCATCCCGGCGCAGAAGATCATGTTCTCCGGGATCGGCAAGACCGCCGCCGAACTCGCGCTCGCGGTCGAGACCGGCATCCTGTGCGTGAATGTGGAATCCGAGCCGGAGCTCGAAGCCCTGTCGCAGGTCGCGACCAGCATGGGACGTTCCGTCGATATCTCGATCCGCGTCAATCCGGATGTGGACGCGAAGACCCACGCGAAGATCGCGACCGGCAAGGCCGAGAACAAGTTCGGCATCCCGATCAGCCGCGCCCGCGAGGTCTATCGTCATGCCGCGCGGCTGCCGGGCCTGCATGTCGCCGGCGTCGACATGCATATCGGCAGCCAGATCACCGAATTGTCGCCCTTCGCGGACGCCTTCGCCCTTCTGTCGGATTTCGTCCGCGAATTGCGGGCTGACGGCCACGCCATCACGCATGTCGATCTCGGCGGAGGCCTCGGCATTCCCTATCGCGAGGGCGACGAAACGCCGCCCGATCCGGCCGCCTATGCGGCGGTGGTGAAGGAGGCGACGAAGGGCCTCGGCTGCAAGCTGATCTTCGAGCCCGGCCGGCTGATCGTCGGCAATGCCGGCATCCTGGTGACGCGGGTCATCTATGTGAAGCGCGGCGAAGCCAAGACCTTCGTGATCGTGGACGCGGCGATGAACGATCTGATCCGGCCGACCCTCTATGAGGCGCATCACGACATCATTCCCGTGCGTCCGCCCGCCGGCGGCGCCTGGATCCGCGCCGATATCGTCGGTCCCGTCTGCGAAACCGGTGATTATCTTGCCTTGAACCGCGATCTGCCGGAACCGAAGCCTGGCGACCTCCTTGCCGTGATGACGGCGGGCGCCTACGGCGCGGTGCAGGCGGGAACCTACAACACCCGCGCGCTGGTTCCCGAGGTGCTGGTGAAGGGCGACGCATGGTCGCTGGTGCGGCCCCGCCTCGAAGCCGACGCATTGATCGCGCTCGATCGGATGGCGCCCTGGCTGTGACGGCGTCCGACGCCGGCCCGCACGGCAGGCGTGATGGCCCGCGCCTTGCTTCGCAGTTCCGGGTTTCGTGACTATCTGAGCCGGGAAGGCGTGTTAAGCTTCGTTTTGAGAGAATCCCGAAGGGATCAGGCCGTTGATCGATAAGCCGACGCAGGGCTCTGAAAGCACGGCAGATTCGCCGCAAAGCCAGGTCGACCGATTGCTCGCCCGAGGCGTTTCCAGAGCCCGCTGGTCCATTCTGTGGGAGCGGGTCTGGCCCCCGCTCGCCGCCTTTCTCACCGTCTGCGGCCTGTTTTTCGCGCTGTCCTGGCTTGGCCTGTGGCTGTGGCTGCCGCCGCTTGGGCGGGCTGCGGGCGTCGTCATCTTCGGCCTCCTGGCCCTCGCTGCGCTGTCGCCGCTGGTCCTCGTGCGCCGTCCGAGCGTCGCGGAAGGCCTGCGGCGCATCGACCAGCGCAGCGGCCTGCCGCACCGTCCCGCTGTCACGCTGACCGATCGACTCGCGGCCCATGACGGCGATGCGACCACCCAGGCCCTGTGGCGTGTCCATATGGAGCGGGCGCTGTCCGCCGCGCGCAAGCTGCGCGCCGGCTGGCCGATGCCACAGCTTTCCAGGCGCGACCCGGTCGCGATCCGCGCGCTGGTGCTCGTGCTGTGCGTCGCGACCTTCTTTGCCGCCGGCGGCGATCGCGAACGCCGGGTCGCCGCAGCCTTCAACTGGCAGGGTGTGGTCACGCCCGCGAATTATCGCGTCGATGCCTGGGTCGCGCCCCCGCCATACACCCAGCGCCCGCCGGTTATTCTGCCGGGATTGCGGCCGGGCGAAGTTCAGCGCGCGAGCGGGCCGGTGACGGTGTCCGCAAATTCGGTTTTGGTGATCCGCGCCAGCGGCACCACGGGTCTCGATGTCGCCTTGCGCGGCGGGATCAAGGTCGATGACAAGGCCGACGCCGACACGCCTCAACCGGCCGCCGCCGGCACCGAGGAGCATCGTTACGTCATCGCCGACAAGGGCGAGGTGACGTTGCGCGGCTTCGGCGATCCGGTGACCTGGACCTTCGTCGCGGTGCCCGATCAACCGCCGAGCATCGCGCTGACCAAGGATCCCGAACCGCAGGCGCGCGGTTCGCTGATGCTGAACTATCGCGTCGAGGACGATTACGGGGTCTCCGAAGCGCGCGCGCTGTTCGCGTTGAAGACCCAGAAATTCGATGCATTCGGCGGCGCGTCCGGTGGCTTCCGGTCGCCGCGTCCGCTGTTCGAAGCGCCTGACATGCCGCTGACCTTGCCACAGGCGCGCACGCGCAATGGCGCAGGCCAGACCTTGCGCGATCTGTCCGGACACCCCTGGGCCGGCGCCGAGGTCGTGCTGACGCTTCGCGCACTCGACGATGGCGGCAATGAGGGGCTTTCGGATCCGGTGGAAATGCGCCTGCCGGAACGGCTTTTCACCAAACCGATGGCGCGCGCGCTGATCGAGCAGCGCCGCATTCTGGCTCTGGATGCGGAAACCAAGCCGCGGGTGTTGACCGCGCTCGATGCGCTCGCAATGGCGCCGGAAGTCTTCCAGATCGAGGCGTCGGTCTATCTCGGATTGCGGTCGATCTACTGGCAATTGACGCGGGCCAAGACCGACGATTCCTTGCGCGATGTGGTTGCGCGTCTGTGGGACATGGCGACCCGGATCGAGGACGGCAACATCTCGGATGTCGAAGCCGCATTGCGCGCTGCGCAGGAAGCGCTGCGGGAAGCGCTGGAGCGGGGGGCAAGCGACGAGGAGATCAAGAAGCTCACCGACGACCTGCGCGCCGCGCTCGACAAATTCCT
>NZ_DATMRX010000265.1:0-22451 GCF_035565855.1 Pseudorhodoplanes sp. | reverse complement strand
TCGCTGCCGGACGGCCTTGCCGCGCTGAGCGGCGTCGTGATCCGGTCGGGCCAGCCGCTCGCGGTGCCGACCGATCTCGAAGCCAATACCGGCCCGATCCTCGGAACGGTCCGGCAGGTGGCGGCCACTCTTGCCGCCTTCCGCGAGACGCTCCACGCCGGGGATATCGTCATTGCGGGTTCGGTGACGCCGCCGCTGATGCTCGGGCCTGACGACCGGACGCTCGCCTGGGAGCTTCGGCCGATCGGCGCAATCGCGGTGCATTTCTCTTGACGACGGCCCGGTCAGCGAAGGTGTTGCGGATCGGCGCACTGTGATAGGTGCCTGAGTAACCGGGCCGGCTTCTCACGTGTGGGGAGATGTCCGTTGCGCGGTCAGCTCCGGTTAGCGGAAGTCGAGATGACACAGGACGTGTATCAAGGGTCTGCCGGCCGAGAGCGCGGCATGTTTGCCCGTATCGGGCGCGGGCTGCTCGCCGGTCTGTGGACGGTGGCGCTGTTTCTGCTCGTCGCCTGGGCAACCCTTGCGATCTATTTCTCGAATTTGCCATGGCCGTGGCTGCGCCTCGTTGCCGCGATCGCGTTCGCGGCGTTCGCTGTCTGGGCGCTCGTGCTCTCCAGACCGCGCCGGACCATTATTTTCCTGGCCGTATTTGTGGCCGTCGCGATCTGGTGGGTCGCGATACCGCCGTCGCATGACCGGCCCTGGCGGCCCGAGGTCGCGGTCATGCCGCGCGCGTTCATCGACGGGGACCGTGTCCGCCTGACCGGCGTGCGGGACTTCACCTATCGCAGCCGCAATGACTTCGACGTGCATTATGTGGAGCGCGTGATCGAGCTGTCCCACCTCAAGGGCGTCGACTTCTACGTCTCGTATTGGTCGGAAGGCCCGGTCGGGCACACATTCCTCAGTTTCGTCTTCGATAACGCTCCGCCGCTCAGCATCTCGATCGAGACACGCCCGGAGATCGGCGAGGGTTTCGACCCGCTCGCGTCCATCTTCAAGCAATTCGAGCTGATCTACGTGGTCGGCACCGAACGCGATGTGGTCGGCGTGCGCACCAACCATCGGCATGAGACGACCTACCTCTATCACCTCAACACTTCGCCGGAGGATTCGCGGCGCCTGCTGATGATTTATCTCGAGCGGATCAATCAATTGGCCGACAAGCCGGAATGGTACCATCTGTTCAGCAACAGCTGCACGATCAATATCATTCGTTATGCCAATGCCGCGGGCCGCGAAGGCCGGCTCGACCTCCGGCACATTCTCAACGGCTGGATCGACAGCTATTTGTACCGCTCCGGGCGCATCAATACCGAATTGACGTTCCAGGACTTGCGGCAGCGATCGCTGATCAATGCCGCCGCGCAAAAAGCAGGCGATGGACCCAATTTTTCCGAAGCCATTCGGAAGGATCTGCCACCGGCGGGGCCGCGGACCCAATCCTGGTAACGTCAGGCCGACCGGCCGCGCGCGGTCAGAACGATCCAACGAGCGATCCGAGCACGATGACAGCCGCAAGTGCAATCAGCGCGCTGACGATCGCCGCCATCACGATGTCGACATAGCTCTCGCGGTGCGTGCAGCCGCAGACTGCGAGCAGCGTGACGACCGCCCCGTTATGAGGAAGCGAATCCAGCGTCCCGGCGCCGATCACCGCAACGCGGTGCATCAGGTCCGGGCTGATCCCGGTTTCGGCGGCAAGCTTCATGTAGGTCGGTCCGAGCGCGTCGAGCGCGATCGTCAGGCCGCCGGAGGCCGATCCGGTCAGCGCCGCGAGGATATTGGTCGCGACCGCGAGCGACACCAATGGCCCGCCATCAATCGACAGGACCCAGTCGCGCACCACGGCGAAGGCCGGCAGCGAGGCGACCACCGCGCCAAAACCCACGAGGCTGGCGACGGAGACGATCGGCAATACAGACGCATTGGCGCCGGCGGTCATCGTGGCCCGTAATGCCGGGACGCTGCGGAAATTGATGGCGATCACGGTGACGATTCCGACCAGGAGGGCGACCATCACCGACCACAACCCGCCGACAGCCGACAGGCTGGTCGCGCCCCATTGCGGCTCTGCAAGAAAAGCAACATCCATCCGGGGCAGAACGACGAACGACATCAGGAGATTGACCGCGATCACCATGGCGAGCGGCAGGAATGCGAGCCCGATCGGCGGTCCGGCCGGCGCTTCCGTGCTCTTGCGAATCTCGGCGGGGTCGAATTCGCGGGCGGTGGTGGCGCGCTCGCGGACGATCGGATCGTCCGCGGCCTGATCGGTAGCGTCGGCTGCAATGACGCCGAATCCCTCGCCTTTGATGCGCGCCTTGGTCTCGGCGCGCTTCAGCCACCACATTCCGAAACCGAGCATGATGACGGATGCGATGATGCCGAGCCCCGGCGCCGCGAAGGGTGTGGTTCCGAAAAACGGCATCGGGATGGCATTCTGGATCGCGGGCGTGCCGGGCATCGCGGACATGGTGAAGGTGGAGGTGCCGAGCGCAATCGCCGCCGGCATCAGTCGCCGGGGTACGCCGGCCTGACTGAACAGCGCCATGCCCATCGGTGCGATGACAAAGAAGGCGACGAACAGGCTGACGCCGCCATAGGTGACGATGGCGCCTGCCAGCACCACTGCGAGGATCGCGCGCTCGGCGCCGAGCTTCGTCACCATGTAATTGGCGATCGACGTCACCGAGCCGGAATCTTCCATCAGCTTGCCGAACAGCGCGCCGAGCAGAAACAGCGGGAAGAACTGCGCGATGAAGTCCGCCGCATTGCTCATGAAGGTTTGCGTCCAGCTGGCGAGCAGCGGATAGCCGGCAAACGCAGCCGCAATCAGCCCGGCGATTGGAGCAAGCACGAGGATGCTCGACCCGCGATAGGCGAAGAAGATCAGCCCGGCGAGACCCAGGAGGATGCCCAGAAGGCCCATGGCTCACTTCATCTCGGCGATCAATTGGTCGATGTCCAAGGTCGACCGCTTGCCAATGTCGTCCGCATGTGCGGTGAGAAATTCCTCGCCGGCCTTGCGGCCTTCCTCGCGCAACATGCTGATGAACTCCCATTCGGCGTTCAGCTTGGATGACGCGCCGAGCTTGTCCATGATGGCGTTGCGAACCATGTGCACGCGCATGCGGCCCCACGCGGCGCCTTCGCCGGTCTCGGCATTCGCCACCTGGCGCAGCAGCGCCATCATCTTCAGCTCCTTGATCAGCACCGCGTTGAACGACACTTCGTTCAGTCGATTGAGAATGTCGTGCGCGGATCTGGGCGTTCCCGGACGCTCCACCGGATTGATCGGAATCAGAATCGTGTCGTCGGAGACCAGTTCGTTGACAAGCGGCGCCATGGTGGGATTGCCGGAATAGCCGCCGTCCCAGTAGCTCTCGCCGTCGATCTCCACCGCCTGAAAGAGCGTCGGCAGGCATGCCGATGCGAGCAGGACTTCCGGGGTGATCTCGGCATTGCGGAAGATGCGCGCTCGGCCGGTCCGAACGTTGGTTGCGGTGATGAACAGCTTGATGGGCGAATTGCGCAGCCGGTCGAAGTCGATGTGCTTGGTGAGGATCGGCGCCAGTGCATTGAACCCGCCGGGATTGAGATCATAAGGCGAGTAAAGCCGCGACATCACATCCATGAAGACGAACAGGGGAGAGTGATCGAGCGACCAGCGGCCGAGGGCGCGATCCACGGGACCGCGCTGAAACGGGCTGAATCGCGCCGCTTTGGAGACTTCGCGCCAGTAGGTATCGAGCGCCCCTCGCGCACCTTCCGCGCCGCCCGCGGCAAAGCCGTCCGCAAGGAGCGCGGCATTCATCGCTCCCGCCGATGTTCCGGAAATGCCCTCGATCTTCAGCCAGGGCTCTTCGAGCAGGCGGTCGAGGACGCCCCAGGCAAATGCGCCATGCGATCCGCCGCCCTGCAAGGCGAGATCGACCAGCACAGGCTCGCGCGCGAAGCTGCCCGGCCCGGATGCGGAAGTCTCGGTCGTGGTCATTCCGGCCAACCAGGCTCCCGATGTGATGAGACGCAAGAAGGTTTGAGACGGAGCAACGTCGCGACCTTGCGCACGGTCTGGTGCGCCGGGTCGTGTCTTCGCAGGATTAGCCGCGTGCGACTTGGGACGATAGTCACGATCCGGTGTCTGCGGCGCGATGCTTGGCTTGCAGGCGAGGAGGGGTTGCGATCGGCGAGGCGACATGGCGCCCGAGGCGGCGATGTCTTTATTAAGGGCCACCGCCGTGGAATAAAAACCGCAGCGCGGCGGAGGAGTGCAATGCTGGCAGCGATTCGTGGCCCGGTGCTGACCTATACCGGCGATCCGTTCGAGGATGGCCTCGAGCGCACGATGGTCTACGAGCCCGACGCTATCGTTGCGATGGACGAGGGCGTGATCACGCATTTCGGGCCGGCCGCGCAGATCAAGGATGTGCTTCCGGCAGGCACGGAGATCCGCAGCTACGGCAGCGATGCGCTGATCTCGGCCGGCTTCGTGGATTGCCATGTGCATTTTCCGCAAACGCCGATGATCGCCTCGTATGGCGACCAGCTGCTCGAATGGCTCAACGCTTACACGTTTCCGGTCGAGCAGAAATTCTCCGACAAGGCCTTCGCGAGCAGCGTCGCGAAGGTGTTTCTTCGCGAGAGCCTCCGAAACGGCATCACCAGCGCCTGCGTTTTTTGTACGGTGTATCCGCAATCCGTCGACGCGCTGTTCGAGGAGGCCGAGCGGCTTGGCATGCGGCTCGCGGCCGGCAAGGTCATGATGGATTGCAATGCGCCCGGTGCGCTTCTGGATACGGCGCAGTCGGGCTACGACGAATCGAAGCGGCTGATCGGCAAATGGCATGGCCGCGGCCGCCTGCTTTACGCGATCACGCCGCGCTTCGCGGGCACCAGCAGCCGCGCTCAACTGGAGGCGACAGGGACGCTCTGCAATGAGCATCCCGATTGCTTCATGCAGACGCATGTTTCCGAAAACAAGAGCGAGGTCGCGTGGATCGGTGAGCTCTTTCCGGAGCGAAAGGGCTATCTCGACGTCTACGATCATTATTCGCTGTGCCGGCCGCGCGCCATTTTCGGCCACGGCATCTATCTGACCGAGCCGGAGATGCAGGTGATGCATCGCACCGGGTCCGCCATCGCGCATTGTCCGACGTCGAATTTTTTCCTCGGCAGCGGCGCGTTCGATCTCGCGCGGGCGGTCCGGGCGGATCGCCGGGTCCGTGTCGGGCTCGGGACCGATCTGGGTGCCGGCACGTCGTTTTCGATGCTGGCGACGCTGAACGAGGCCTACAAGGCGGGGCAACTGAACAACTACGCGCTGTCGGCCGGACACGCCTATTATCTGGCGACGCGGGGCGGCGCGCGCGCCATGTATCTCGACGACAGGATCGGCAGCATCGCGCCCGGCATGGAAGCCGATCTCGTGGTGCTCGACATGAAGTCGACGCCGCTGATCGACTATCGCATGCAGTTCGCCAAGACGTTCGAAGAGGCCCTGTTCATCCAGATGATGCTGGGCGACGACCGCGCCGTGCAGGCGACCTATGTCGGCGGCAAGCTGGTCTATGCGCGTGATACGGCAACGCCGCTCGCGCCGCCGCCCTTGAGCGCAAGCGCGGCGAGTGCGTAGCCGCCGGACGCGCCATCGATGAAGTGCATGTGATCGCTCTGCGCGGGAAACGGCGCGAAGCAGGTCATCATCGCGGCGTGCTGGCGATGCAGGCCGAAGCGCACGATGCCGGCATCGGCAGCGTCGGACAGCTTGCGTTCGATCTCGTCGGCAAGCTCCGGCGTGCAATCGATGATCATCCGCAGCGCATCGTCATATTTGCGAAAGTCAGAATTCGCGACGAGCTGTTGCAGGTAAATGCCCGGCACGAAACGCCCAACGCGCAGGCGGAACCGGAAGATCAGGTAATAGAGAAACGTTCGCGCCAGCGCCGCGAGGCGGCGGAGGAAAAGAGGAATATGTGCATGACGTGACGCATGCGCCTCGAGCGTCGTCCCTTTATTCGGCCAGGCGAAAGCCGGACCTTCCGGCGGCAGCGGCGAGAATGCCTTCTGCTCCGCAAGCAGCACCAGCTCTTCGACGACGCGCCGGAATTCGGCGCTTTCGGCCTGTTCGCCCGGCATCACAAGCACCGCCAGCACGACGCCGTGCCGCGACGGGATTTCCTCAAAGCGGCAGGACAGCCCGCTCAGGTCGGGGCGCGATCCGGAAGGCGCCGGCTCCACTGCGAAGCGGCCCTCTTTCATGGCCGCTTCGGCAAAAGCGATCCCGCCGCCCATGAACATCGCATAGGATACGTCCCGCGACGGGCCAAAGCGTGCAACGCGCACATCCAGCCCCTGAGCGCGGATCTCCTTCACGGGGACGAACGCCCCGCGCATCTGCAACGCAAGTTCTTCGCTGGCCCAGCGCAAGGTTTCGGCGACCGTCTTGCGCGCGATGTCGGCCCATGCCGGGGGAACGGCAAAGCTCGCGCCGTCGCCGCCGAACACGAACGGGAATTCGCGGCCCAGCGCGTTCGAGAGCGCCGCGATGATGGCGGCGCCCGCCATGTTGACGGCCTTGTAGCGGTTTTCCTGAATCTCGCGGGTCGAGCCGACAATGTCGGTGGTGCCGATCAGCCAGTCCTGCGGCAGCGGGTGATACAGGCTTTCGTCCATGATCTGGGGAAAGCCGCGAAAGACCGGAATCCGATCATAGAAAGTTGAACTTTCGTCCTGCTCGTTCACCGATCACCCCGTCACCGCCCGCGCTGCATCGCTACCGGTTTGCGGATTCGAACCAGCGCAGGAAACGGCCGGCGGCCACGCCGCGCATCAGCGCAAGATTATATTCTACAAAAATGTCCGGCCTGTCCCAGCCATCTGTCGGCCAATTCGCCAATGCGCGCTCCAGCCGCGGCAGGTCGATCGCGCGGCGGGCGAGGGGGGATTGCGCCAACGTGGCGATGTCGCGCGCGAGCGCATCGCGCTGACCGCCGATCCTCTCGAACCAGTCGGCGTCCTGCATGCCGTGCAGGCGGTTGGTCAGGACCTTTTCGGGCAAAAGTCCCCACATCGCCCGGCGGATCAGCGACCGGTCGATACCCTCGGCAAGATACTGCTCGGGCGGTATGCCGAAACAATAGGAGACGACATCGATATCCGCTGTCGGATCGCGGATTTCCACTCCGGTCAGCGCTTTCTCGGCCGCATTCCAGTCGCCGGCGTAATCGGCCAGCATGAGACTCTCAAAGCGTTCGTTTCGCCGCCCGCGATAATGGAAGTCATGGCCATCTCGGCGCGCGCGCGCATCGACACCTGCCTCCGCTGCAAATTCGGGCCGGATCGGCGCGTGTTGTTGCCAGGGAGCGCGCCCCGCCGGATCGCGCATGCGCGCCATCAGGTCGGCGAACCGGCCGGGAAGGATCGGATCGACGAACAATTGCTTCGCCGCTCGCAGGCGCGAATGCGGCGTATGACGGTAATACAAATGCCATTGCCGGAATGCGGTGAGCCACCGCCCGCTTTTCAGGTGGTCCGCAGCCTGCGACCAGCCGTTCCAGCTGATCGTGGAATTGCCGCGCAGGCCGCCGAGAAGGACACGCCGGCCCTGCGCGCGCGCAAGCCGCAGGATCGCCAGAACCCAACCGAGGTTGGTCGGATTGCGGACCGGCCCTTCGAGGGCGATGAAGAACCGTTCGACGTCTGCGAGGTCTTCGCCGGACTCGTTCGTGACATAGGTCACATCGATATTGCCGATCGTCTCGGCGATCGCTTCGACATAGGGTCTTTCGTCCGCGTAATGACCATTCTGCGCCGGGCCACGAAAGCCGGCTCTGGGCACGCCGGTGAATGCCGCGAGCCTCTGGTTCTTCGCGGCGAGTGCGCGTGCCGCAAGCGCAGCGACGGAAGATGAATCGAGGCCGCCGCTGAGCAGGCAACCGATCGGATGCGCGCTTCGCATCTGGCGACGCACGGCGGTGTCAAGGCAATCGCGCAAGGCCGCTGCATAATCCTCGTCGGTTCGAAAGAGGACCGCTTTCACATCGCGCGGCGACCAGAACCGGTCCTGCCTGACGGCGCCCTCGGCGCTGACATGCATGACATGCGCGGGACGGACCCGAAACACATCCCGGTACATCGTCGTCGCATGATCGGCGTGGTTGAGAACGAGGAAGTCGGCGAACTTCTCTTCGTTCAGTTGCCGGGGCACATCCTCGAGCGCGAACAATCCGTTCGGCATGGTTGCGAACGCAAAAAAGCGCTCGCTCCGATGCCACATCACCACGTTGAGGCCGAGGTGATCGCGCGCCAGCGTGAGCGTTCGGGTCCTCGGGTCCCAGATCGCCACGGCAAACGGCCCGCGCAGCATCGGCCAAATCGTGTCGCCGAACGTCTCCCACGCGTTAAGGACAATGCGCGAATCCGGCCAGGACAGCGCCTCTTGCGGCGAGAGGCCGATGCGGCGAAGCATCTCGTCCCGGTTGTCGAGCCGCAAATCCGCCGTGATGACGGCGCCGCTCTTGCCCTGGTGGGGTTGGCGATCGTCCAGGTCTTCCGGTGTCATGCGCATCAGAACATGCACGAGACCGATGCGGCCAAGTGCAGCGACATCCGATCGATCGGGACCGTGCGTGCGCAGCGCGTTCGCTATGCGCTCGAGTTCGCGCCGGCTGACGGGCTTGTCATCGAACCGCAAAAGACCGGCGATCCCGCTCATGGGCGGTGACAGGTCAAGTCAGGCCGCTGCCGAACGCGGAAAGCAGCGTGAAGTCCTTGGCGTCCTCACCGCCGATCACCATGCGCTGGCCGCTCTCCACCCAGGCATGGGCGGTGACGTTTTCCTGCGCGCGCGCAACGCCAAGGCAGAGCCGGCTCGGGATAGCGCGGCGCCTGAGCATGGCATGCGCCGCCAGCGCGCGCGGCAGGCACGACGTTGTCATGCCGGGAAGGCGCGATGCGCGTTCGATGCCCCAGGCGATCCAGGCGGTGTCGTCAGCGGCGAACCGGCGCACACGCGCGAGCGGACGATTGCACCAGCCGAATATGCGGGCCGGTGGCAAAAGACGGACCGCCAGCCGTGCGAGGATCAACATGATCACGGCTTCGCGCAAATAGATGCGCCGCATCGTACGCGGAGTCATCGGGGACGAGCCTGTTCAACCGGATGCGCCAGTTTTCTCTCGATCAATTGGTGCAGGAACGGCAACACGTCACGGGCCAAAATGGCTTCATCAACGTCGTGACTTTTCGCCAGCGCATCGAATACGTCGCCGACCCGGCGCGGCTCGGACAGCATGTTCCAGATCTCGCTCGCGACGCCGTTGAAGCGAAGGTAGCAGCCGGCGTCGAGGTTGAGGACGACGACGATCCCATCGAGATCGGCCGCCGCGCGCGTGTCGTCCCGCACCAGAACGCTGTCAATGGTCACGCCCACAATCGGCCCCGCAATAGCCGGTTCATAGCAAGAGTTTAGCGAAGACCCGCGGTCATCGCCACAGAACGGCTGTCGGAGACCGGCTATTCGGTTCGCGCCGAGAGAGGAAACGACATCTCGAACGAAAATCCGAGCTTGGTAGCCGGCGATGCCGGCGGAGACGGCGGACCAGCCTCCTCGGACGCCGAACTTGCCGCGGCGGCGGTTTCGGTTGCGATCGGCAATTCGGTGATCGCCGGAGCCTCCCAGGCACGGCGTGCCGGTGCAGGACGTCCATTGGCGGGTGAAGACCGCATTTCCTTCTCCGAAACAGACCACCGATCATCCATTATGGAGATCGGGCCCGCCGACGCAAGGCGTGTCCGCCGTGCAAGACTCGCTGACACACCAAGCATTTAGCATTGTTCCGCAAGCGCTTGGCAGTCCGTAGCCGCCATGGTAGCTTTTTGATCCAGGTTGTTGACACGCACTTCATGGATCGTTCGACCAGAGGCGATTTGGTCCATGTATGCCGAGAAGGGTCCCAGAATGGCTGAAAATTCCACGACCGAAGCGGGGGCCAAGCCCAGCGCGCCAGAAGCGGCCGAGCTGACGCCGGCGCAGCGCCTCGAGATGGCGACCAAGCTCGTGGACCGGTTTGCCCTGTGGGGTGGTGTTGGCGGGTTGATCCCCGTACCGGTCGTCGACGTTGCCGCGGTGGCGGGCATCCAGCTGCAAATGCTGCGCCGGCTTTCGCAGATCTACAACGTTCCCTTCTCCGAAAACGGCGGCAAGGCGTTGATCGCAGCGCTCGCGGGAACGATGATCCCGGCGACGAGCGGCATCGGCGCCGCCAGCATGCTCAAATCCATTCCGGTTCTGGGGACGATCGCGTCCGGCTTCGTGATGCCCGCGCTTGCGGCTGGCGCCACCTATGCCATCGGCAAGGCGTTCATCCAGCACTTCGAATCCGGCGGCACGCTGCTCGACTTCAACCCGCCGGATTATCGCGAATTCATCAAGGCGCAGAAAGAGAAGTGGGATTCGCGGTCGCGTGCCAAGGTCGCGGCGCCGGGTGCGTCTGGCGGGGCGGCCTCCTCCGCGTCGACCGGAGCGGCGGCCACCAACTCTTGATCGGCGGGGGCCGTATCACAACGGAGAGCAGCGGCGATCGCAAAATCGTCCGTTGCGGCGATATCGATGATCGAAGCTGCTCTTTATATTACGTTCTGCGCACTGACGGGTTTGTGCGGCATCGGACGTCGGCTCGGTTTCCTCGGTACGTTCGGGCTGGCGCTTGTGACGACTCCGCTCGTGGTTCTGCCCCTTCTTCTCATCACCGGTCCGGCGCGAAATGTGGAATGGCGTCGCAGGCCCTGACATCCTCGTATCGTGACCGGCGCGTACCTGTAGCAGGGGGCCGGCATCGTCCCTTGCAACCGTAGCCGGCGGCAGCACCGCAATGTCCTTCCTCCAGCTTGTACACCGCGAGATGCACGCCTCGGTGCGGAAGCTGGTGTTCATGTCGGCGCTCGGCGGCATCAGCAACGCGCTGATCCTGACAGCCATCAATACCGGCGCTGCGGCCGCCGATACCGAGGACCGCATCAGCGCCTTCGCCGCGGTGCTGTTCGTGGTTTCGCTGTTCCTGTTCTTCAAGACACAGGTTTACGTTTCGACCACGATCACGTCCGAAATCGAGGCGATCATCCACAAGCTCCGGGTGCGGATGATGGATTATGTCCGTCGCTCGGAACTTCTCTCGATCGAGGAGGTCGGCCGGGCGCGGATCGTGGCCGCGATTTCAAGCGACGCGGCGATCCTGACGCAAGCGAGCAACATGCTCAGCTTCTCGATTCAGGGTCCGATCCTGATCGGCTTCGTCGCGATCTATGTCGCCTATCTGTCGCTCGCAGCGTTCCTTCTCAGTGTCCTCATCGTCAGCATGGCCGGCCTGATCTTCCATTTCAGGAGCAAGAAGCTGACGGAAGAGCGGATGCGGGCGGCCGAGCACGAGAGGCGGCTGTTCGACCGCATCACCGATTTCCTCGACGGCTTCAAGGAAGTCCGGCTCAACCGGCCGCGCAGCGACGAATTGTTCGACGACGCCGTCAATGTCTCGCGCGTCGCCGCCAACATCAAGATCCGGGCGCAATCGGAGACTTTCAAGCAGATCGCCTATTCTCAAGGCTACATGTACATCCTGCTGGGCACCGTGGTTTTCGTCGCGCCGCAATTCAGCGACAGCCTGGGCGGCGCCTCGATTGCCAAGATTACCGCGGCGCTGCTTTACGTCATTGGCGCGTGCTTCGCGCTGGTGCAGTCGATCCCGATCCTGATGAACGCCAATGCCGCGGCGGACCGCATCCAGCGGCTCGAGGAGACCTTGCGCGCCAGCGTTTCCTCGGAGACCGACGAGGTGGTCTCGCCGAAGAGCTTCAAGACCATCGAGATGCGGCAGATCAAGTTCAGCTACGTCGACAAGCACTCGGACGTGGCGTTCCATATCGGCCCGATCGATTTCACGCTGCGGTCCGGCGAGCTGCTTTTCATCACCGGCGGCAACGGGTCGGGCAAATCAACCTTCCTGCGGACCCTGGCCGGGCTCTATCACCCGCAGGAGGGCGAGATCTATCTCGATGGCCGCCTGGTCACGAAGGCGACGCGGGACGAATATCGCGAGCTGTTTTCGGCGATTTTCTTCGATTATCACCTGTTCCGGCGGCTCTACGGCATCAAGGACGTCGACAACCGCGAGCTCGCGGAGCTGCTGGCCAAGTTCCGTCTGGCGGACAAGACCGGTCTCTCCAACGGCGAATTCCGGACGCTCGATCTCTCCGGCGGCCAGCAGAGGCGCCTTGCGCTGATCGTCAGTCTGCTGGAAAACCGGCCCATCATGCTGCTAGATGAGTGGACGGCCGAGCAGGACCCCGAATATCGGCGCAAATTCTATGACGAATTGCTGCCGGACATGATGCGCGCCGGGAAAACCATCGTCGTCATCACTCACGACGATCGCTATCTCGACGAATTGCGCTTACCGGGCCGGCGCATTCACATGGAAGAGGGCCGAATTGTTGAAGAACGCAGAGTGGGCGGCTGACGGCGTTCGATGAGGAACGACTGATGGCAACGTATCCCGAGACTCTCGACGGCAACCCGCCTCCGGTCAGGAAGCGCGGCGCGTGGCATTTCCTGACGCGGCGCCTGCCGAGCTTTGCCTTCATCCTTCTGGTTCTGTTCCTCACGGTCACCGTTCTCTGGCGCTTCGTGGTGATCACGGTGCCGTCCGGCCATGTCGGCGTCCTGTGGAAGCGCTTCAACACCTTCGACTATTATTGCTGGTGCTTCGCTGGCCGCGGCACGATGCTCAATCCGCAGCAGCTGCGCGGCGAAGGTTTGCATCTCGTCTGGCCGTGGGATCACCTGTTCATCTACAATCTGCGACTGCAATCGACGGCGCAGACCTACAACGCCATCTCGCGGGACGGCGTGAACGTCGCCGTCCAGATGAATATCCGCTACCAGCTTTTGCACAATGCGGTAGCGGTGCTGCACAAGTTCATCGGACCGAACTATTTCGAATCCGTGGTCAGCCCGGAGATCGGCAGCCAGACGCGCCAGGTCATTTCCCAGTACACCGCGCAGGAGGTCTATATCTCGCGCGAGGCGATCCAGGAAAAGGTGCGGGACAATGCCCGCAAGGCGCTCGGCGCCAATCTGAACAAGCTGGTTCAGCCGGAGGCGATGGAGCAGCCCGATCCGAAAAATTACAACGACGCGCTGCAATATTCGATTCAGATCATCGACACGCTGGTCCTGAGCATCGAATTGCCGCCGGCCATCGTCGCAGCGATCAATCGCCAGACCGAACAATTCTATCTGATCCAGGAATATCGCTACCGCGTCGAACGGGAAGCGCAGGAATCGCGCCGCAAGCAGATTGAGGCGAACGGTATCGCGGCCTTCCAGCAGACCGTCAGTCAGGGCATCTCCGATTCCTATCTGCGCTGGCGCGGCATCGAAGCGACGCTTGCCTTGTCGCAGTCGCAGAATTCCAAGATCGTCGTGATAGGCGGCGGCAAGGACGGCCTGCCGATCATCCTCGGCAATGTCGATCCTCCGGCGGCCGCCGCTGCGACGGCACCGCAAAAGGACGCGACGCCGCCGCCGCCGGCGAAAGAAAATGTGCCCGGTGCTTATGCGCCGGCCCAACCTGTGCCGCGGGCCTTCGCGCCAACGGCGACGCCGAACGCTTTGCCGCCGACGGTGTCGTCGCCGACCACCGTGGTGGTGCAGCCTGGTGCGGCGGTCCACGTCAATCCGTCGCCGGCGGCGCCCGCGCCGAACGGGGCTCAGGCGGCTCCCGAGCAAAAGCCGGATGCGCAGGATCCGGCGACGACGGGCGCCAAGCCGAAGTCGGACCAAAGGTCCGACAAGCCGGCGACCTTCAATCCCTTCGACCTGTCCAGTTACGATTCCGTGCTGTCGCGCCTGACCGGTGGATCACGAACGGCAGAAACAACGAAACGCCCCGAAGCCGCGGCCAAGCCGACTGCAGAGAGGCAATAGCGCATCCATGTATCGCACGGCTTATCATTCGTCCGGTCAGCACCCTTACATCCGGTGAGGCGCGAAATGGCGAAGTGGCGTTGGATCAGGCGCGGGAGAAAAGCTGACGTGACCGACAACACCCGACCCGGTCGGCCCGGTGAGCCTGACCTGAGTTCGCGGGCCGCCTGGCGTCTGCTGACACGACGGCGGCGGGTCTACATCCTGCTGATCGAGACATTGCTGATCCTCGGTGTCGCCCTGATCGGTCACATCACAGGGCGGGAGCTTGCCCGTCGCCAGCTCCTTCAGCGCGAGCAGACGATCGTGCAGCTTCGCGAGGAGCGCCAGCAGGCGAGTGCGGAGCTCAACCGACGCGCCGATCGCATCCTGACGCTGCAAACCCGGCTCAATCACGTTCAGAGCGTGCTCGACGAGATCGTTCCGTCGGAGAATATTTACGTGATGCTGCCCAACCAGTCCCTGGTCGTCGCAGGCGGTCAGGTCACCGTTGGCCTCGTCGGTTCGCCCACCAACAAGGGTGTGAACATCAACGTCAACGGCACACAGCGCCTCGTCAACGCCGGCGACATCATGCAGGCGAAGATGGAGGACGGCAGGACGTGCAATGTCACCGTCCAATCCTTCGATATGTTCAAGGTGGTCCTGCACGCCATCTGTAACGCGAACGGCAAATAACCCGCTCGCGCTACCCGCGTGGCCTATTCCCAGATCAGGACATTCGGCAGCGACGGATCGCGCTGCCGCAACAGCGTGTAGCCGACGCCGGCAAGACCGCGGAACAGGCCGAGATTGAACTGCCGCTTTCCGCTGTTCCAGCGATAGTCGCCGCGCGCCCTTGCGGTCTCGATGACGACAGCAAGCCGGGCCGCAGCGGCCTTGCGAATGTCCGGGCGGCCGAGCGCGTCCGCGGCTTCGCAGAAGAATTCGACATTGCCGAGCGTCCCGCAGCAGAGCGTGTCGATCTCGGTCGGCCAGGCCTGCTCCGCGCCCGCCAGCGCCTTGTCGATATCGCCTCGCATCAGCTCGGGGTCCATCGCGCTTCGCTTGATCAATCCGGCGCGCGCGAGACCGATGCCCGGCGCGCCGTGACACCAGCGGCAGGCCCAGCCCGGCTGGTCGGGATGGCGCTTGTCCGGCCAGTTATGGCGGTCCGCATCGTAACTGGAATTCTCGAACGCCAAGGCCTCGGCGGCGGCCTGCGCAAAGTCGTCGCGGTCCGTGGCGACGGCAAGCGATGCGAGCGCGTAGGAAAAGCCGGCGGCGCCATGCGACATTCCATTGAGCGGATTGGGGCCAAGGCCATAACCGATCCAGCTCCGCCTTCCGTCAGGCCCGATCCTGTTCTGTTGCAGAAGATGCTCGCCGCACTTGATTGCGCGGTCCAACACATCGGCCGTGCCCGTATCGCGATAAAGACGCAGCAATGCGAGGATGGCGCCGGCGCTGCCGCCCAGCGCATCGAGCCGCCTGTCCGCCGCGATCAGGTCGTCGGTCATCAAAGTCGATGCGGTGTGTGCGTCTGCCAACAGCGCAGGGTCGCGGAGGCCCTTGGAGATCACGGCCAGCGCATAGACAATCGAGCCAAGGCCGGTCGCCCCGCCCAGTCCGAGGGATCGCGCAAAGCGCGGCGCGTTGGCGTCCTTGAGTTTGCTGCGCAGATGGCTGAGGGCGGCGAGGGCAAGCTCACCCGAGGGCGGATGCTTGGCCACAATGCTGTGTGCGGCCAGGAACACCGCGATGCCGGACGCGCCGTTGTAGAGATCGGGACCGAGAACGGCGAGCTGATAAGCCTGTGCATCCCCCAGCCAGTCGAGACCGATCCAGGCCGCTGAAGTCCCGCGTCTGATCGCAAATTGAGCGATCTCCGCAGCAATGCGATCGGATTCGGCCACGAAAACCCGCTGCGCGTCCGACGCGGGGATTTCTCCTTTTGCAGGCGCCAACGGCGGTGACGCCACCTCCGCCGGCTTCGATTGTATCGTGTGAGCGCGAATAACCTCGGTCTGCCACGCGATTTCCGGTCCGTCGAAATGTTCGGTACGCTCACGCGCGCGTTCGAGCCCGGATATCGTCGTCAAGGCGGCGATGGGTCCGTCGGCATCCCCGATGACATGCCCGTCGCTCGGCACGACAAAATGCGGAATGTTCAGATCGAGGAGCGCCGAACGTTCGGCTCGTTTGAACGGCCAGAGCGGATCGGACGGCACATCCCAATCGGACAGCCGCGCGATGAAATCGGCTTGCGCCGACCAGGTCGCACCGTCGTCCATGGTCTTATGAGCCTTAAGGCGTTGCAGCAGCATCGAATAGAATCGCGTCGGACGAAGCACCTTGCGGACCGGCGCGCCGGCAAAGTCGTCGAAGAGCTGCGAAAGCGCCGCGCCGCGCGTGTGCTGCGAAAGAAATCGGGCATAATCCTCAAAGCCCGCGGTGAAGGCGCTTACATGGTCGCCGAGCTTGGCGTAGCGCCCGCCGACATGCGGCAAATTCGGGTTGGCGCTGTCGGCCTTCTTGCGCCGGAACGGGCGCATGGCATCGGTGTTGATGTCGTGCCAGGCCACCTCGAATCTGACATTCCAGTCGGCGGTGAGCGCACCCATCGCAAAGACCGAGGTGTCGGGTGCGCGGCCATAAGCGGGCAATATCCCAACCGCCATGACGGAGTTGGCAATCAGGTCCGATGCCGCCTGCACGGCGTCTGTCCCCGTGTCTCCCGGCTTCGATGCGGCTGGCGGCAATTGCAGGATCGTCTCGAGATCGATCGGCACAGGCTGGTCGCCCGACGCGATCATGTTCTCCTGATGCATGTCGGTGGCTGCGAAGCAGTGAAACAAGGCGAGCCAGGCGCCTGCCCGGCGGAAGAAGGATTTGCAGCCTTCGTCGTCCAGGCACGGCGTATGCGCGACATATTCGGTCCAGCCATAATGCGCACAGGCGAGCGCCCGGACCGCCCGCAATTGCACAGGTGGCTGCGAGCGGTTCAGCCGCGTCACCATCTCGTGCCATCTGACGTCGAGCCCTAGGTCCTTCGGCTTGTAGACGACCCGGGTGTCGTCCTCAAAGGTGACGATGAGGACCGAACGCCCGCGATTATGATGGTCTGACAAGCCGCCATCGACGGCCGTGACACGGGCGCGGCCATCGCGGCCAGCGAATTCCTTGCGGACCGTCAGCATGTCCGCATCGAGCCGCCGCGCGAATTCAGAGACGAAATCGATCCATTGCCGCGTGAGCGTGGCAATCAGCCGCAGCAGGACCGGCTTTTCCTCAAACAGGCGACGAAGGCCGCCGGCTTTCATGTCGACGACGAAGCGATCGTACAGGGCGGTGCCGGGAGGCGTGGTCGCGGGCGCCGAATCGGTGGAGGACTGGTCGCGCATCGCGGCAAAGCGTTCGTAGAGCGGCGGTGCGCAGAGTGTGGACAATTGATCGAGCAGCATCAGGCGCAAGCAGAGTAGGCCGGACGCGGTGAAATCGTCCCTGAGCACAGTGCCGGTCTGGTCCCCGACCAGCGCTTCCGCACGATCGACCAGCGGCAGCAAGAAATCCTCGAAGGGCCGTGGCTCCGGACCGCGCCGGGACTGCTGCGGTTCAGCGTCGCTGCGCAGTGCGTGTTCGATCCAGATCGCATCGGCGATCCACAGCGGAGAGGTTGGGGCGCGGTAGCGAACACGGGCGAGCCGAGCCTTCACCTCCTCATAGGTCCATCCATCGCGCGCGAGCCTGCGCCGGAATTGCTCCCAATCACCATTGGCTGCGGCACGGCACCACGCTTCGAGACGCTGCGCCGCAAGGTCCGGGTCACCTTCTTGAGGGGGGGCTGCCTCGAAATCGTCGGACAGCAACTCGTCGATGGTCGCGGCGCGGGTGATCAGGCTCTCGTAAAAGGCGTCCATCCGCTCCGTCTCGAATTGTCCGCATCGCCGCCGGCCGGGCAGCCTCCCGAGCCAGGATATAGGCGTTGCATCTAGGAATAATAGCCTGACGCTTGCCTTAAGGATCGCCGCGAGCGCGTCGGCCGCGACCCATATGATAAAGCATCGATCAACTATGCGGCATCATGAGTGTTGGATCGTTGCCCCGAAATTGGACGACTGATTGACTTTTTGCCGCAATTGACGAATCCTTGTTCCGCCAGCAGGGGGAAATTTGTCTAAGTTTCCTCGTAACTTTCTATGCATCTGGCGGATGAAAGGAATTACGCCATGACCCTCACCACCCTTAAGCAAAAAGAAGAAGAGATCCTGAGCTTCGACGTCTCCGACGAAGTGCTGGAAAGTGCCGCAGGAACCGAGACCTCCGCAAACTACACGCTGGGTTCGTGCACCGGCCTGTCGGTCTGCCCGGCCTGGTAACTTTCGGATCTTTGCTTCAGATCTAACGCTGTCTCCGGTCAACGGAGACAGCGTTTTTTTGTGCCTCGTTGCGCGTTGATTCGGTCGAGCGCCAGACGCGCTACGGACAACGCAGATGATTCGCCGCTCACGGCGTTCCGTTATTTCGAATCACGGCGCACGCCTCTTCTCTCCCGTCTTTTCTAAGCGGCCCGGACGCAAGCTGTAGGCGTACCCGGCCGAAATTAGCTACCATATGCGCGAATCACTGCGCGGGTCTTTTGGCGAGGAGGCCGTGAGATGATCATCACGATTGCCACGATGAAGGGCGGCAGCGGCAAGAGCACCGTTGCAAGCTGCCTTGCGGTCTACTGGCATCTGCGTGGCCGGCGGCCGACCCTGATCGATGCCGATCCGCAGCGCTCGATCATGGGACTCGCGGCGCGAGAACGCAGCCTCGGCGGCGTCGCGGTGCTCGAGGATGCGACCGAAGAGGCCACGAAGACCGCGCGGCGATTGTCGAGCGCTGGCAATCTCGTAATCATCGACACGCCCGGTTTTCGCTCCAAGACCACGCTGGATTGCGTCGCTGCCTCGGACTTCCTCCTGGTGCCGGTCAAGCCCTCGCCGTTCGATGTCGACCGTACGCTGGATACGATCAGCTTCCTCACCGAGCGGGCCGATGGCCGGCGGCCGCTCTATCGCTGCCTGCTCACCCAGACCACCCGGGACTCGATCATCGCGCGGCACATCCGAACCGAACTGACCGAGGCGGGCATCCCGGTGCTGCAAAACGAGATGCAGAACCGCGTCGCCTATCCTGAAGCTTCGCTGTGGGGCGCGACGCCGAGCCTGATCAGCTGGAAGGGACCCGCGGCGAAGGAGATCGCCGCAATTGCCGAAGAACTCGACATGGTCCTCGGGCAGCAGCAGGCCGCAGCATGACACGCAAGCAGCTTCCGAAAGCGATCAAGCCCGCCGGGTCGGGCCTGCGCTTCATTCCGGGCGAGGCCGGCACCGAGGCGCCGGTGCCGCAATCCGTGACCGCAAAGCCATCGACGCCGAAAGAGCCGGTGCAGGTGGAGGCCGAGGTCTGGCCGCCGGCTCCGGCGCCGGCCAACGACACCTATGCCATTCTGCCGCCGCTGACCCGCGAAGAGGCGGAGCGCCGTCTGCAGATCGCCTTCAAGATCGTCGACCGTCACAAGATGTATGCCGGCCTGGGCGGCCTTGTCCCGATGCCGGCCGTCAATGTCGTCAGCGTCAGCGCGATCATCCTGCGGATGTTGAAGTCGCTCAGCGATGTCTACGGCGTGCCATTCGAACGCGACAAGATGCGGGCGGTGGTGCTCGGACTGATGGGGGGCGCGGCGCCGACCGGACTTGCGGCCGCGACTGCGACGACGCTGTCATTCGCAGCTCCAATCGCGGGCGCCGTGGGCCTCGCGGTGTCGTCGGTCGCTGCGGCGTCGCTGACCCGCAGGATCGGGCTGCACTTCGTCGAGCGCTTCGAGTCGGAAACGATCCTCGGCCGCTGACGGTTGCCGGGCAGGATCGGTCAGCGCTTTATCTGATCTTGCTGGCTGACGTCTTGAGACCATGACCATCCATTTTGCGTGATTGGCTGGGACGAAACGGCCGTGCGGCTCGGCGAACGCCATTTGCCGCGCTTACGGTTTGGCCCCATGAACGAGGGCGGCAGAACGCCGCAGAACCGCCGGCTTCAAGCTTGCTACGGGAAGCCGACCGGGCGTGCACGATTGACGTTAACGATGAACCATGCTGGACCATGCCCCGCACCGGCGGATACAGTATCGGTCCAAGAACAAGGTGCGAAAGCACTCGACAGCCCACGATTCGGAGGAGGGAGTTCATGCTCAGGAAAATGACGATGATGATGGCGGCTTCGGCCGCTGCATTCGTCATGGCGACCGGTGTCGCGGCCGCTCAGGACACGTTGAAGATCGGTGCAAGTGCACCGAAAACCGGCCCGCTCGCTGGCGGCGCCGCTGTGACTCACTGGCCCAACGTCAAGCTGTGGGTCGAAGAGGTCAACAAGCGCGGCGGCCTGAAGGTCGGCAACAAGCAGATGAAGGTCGAGCTCATCGAATACGATGACAAGACCAGCGGCGAAGAAGCCGTCAAGAACATCCAGCGTCTTGCGACCGTCGACAAGGTCGACTTCCTCGTGTCGCCGTACTCCACTGGCATCAATGTCGCCACCGCGCCGCTGATCGCCAAATACGGCTATCCGCAAATTGCAACCACGGCCGCCACGGATAACGTCGCGGAATTCGCCAAGCGCTGGCCGAATTCGTTCTGGCTGCTGGGCACCTCCAAGCAGCTCGCCGAGGGCGCCGTCGAGGCGCTGAAGAAGATGCGCGACTCCGGCGCGATCGGCAAGCGTGTCGCGCTCGTCAACGTCGCGGACGCGTTCGGCCTCGAACTCGTGCGTGCCGGCAAGCCGGCCCTGCAGAAAGCCGGCTTCGACATCGTCTATGAGGCGTCCTATCCGCTCGGCACGCAGGACGTGGCCCCGATCATCAGCGCTGCCAAGGCCGCCAATCCGGACGCCTTCGTTGCGTTCTCCTATCCGCCGGACACCTTCGCGCTGACCGATCAGGCGCGGATTCAGAAATTCGACGTCGGCGCGTTCTATGTCGGCGTCGGCACCGCATTCCCGGGCTTCGCCGGCCGCTTCAAGGACAACGCGGAAGGCGTGATGGGCGTCGGCGGTATCGACCCGAACTCGAAGGCCATCCAGGACTATGCCAAGCGGCACAAGGAAGTGACGGGCGCCGACATCGATGCATGGGCGAGCGCCATGACCTATGCCGGTCTTGAGATCCTCGGCCAGGCCATCGAGCGCGCGGGGACGACCGACAAGGCCGCGGTCATCGCCGAAATCAAGAAGAAGCCCTTCCAGACGGTGGTAGGCGAGGTCAATCTTGCCGACAACATCAACCACAAGGTCTGGACGACCGGTCAGTGGCAGGGCGGCACGTTCAACGGCGTCGCCTCCGACGGCATCCCCGGCGCCAAGGCGCCGGTGAAGAAGCAGCCCTGGAAGTAACGCTACGGCACACGACATCCGGCGCGGCGATGCAGCACCGCGCCGGATGATCCCGCGAGAACTCGGATGGAGACGATTGTCACCGGAATTCTGCTCGGCGGGACCTACGCGCTCATCGCGATCGGCCTTACTCTGCAATATGGCGTCTCGCGCATCATGAATCTCGCCAATGGCGAGACGCTGATCGCGGCCTGTTTCGTCACCTTCTGGCTGTTCACCTCCTACGCGGTGAACCCGATCTGGGGCATCCTGGTCATCGCTCCCATCGCTTTTGCGGTGAACTGGGCGATCTACATGCTGTTGCTGAAGCCGCTGGTCGATCGCGCCAGGAACCAGGGCATGCTCGAGGTCGATTCGATCCTCGCCACATTCGGCCTCTTGTTTCTGTTTCAGGGCCTGATGCTGCGCAGCTTCGGCGGCGCCTATACGTCTTACGCCTTCCTCGCCGAGCGCTTCGAGCTTTTCGGCGCCTATTACGGTCTCAACCGCGTGGTCGCGTTCGGAGCGGCCTGCGTGATCGCGCTGGCGCTTTATCTGTTCCTGTACTGGACACGCTACGGCACGGCGGTACGCGCGGTCGCGGTCAATCCGGGTTCGGCGCGTCTTGTCGGCATCGATGTCGCCAAAGCCGCGGCGTTGTCCTTCGCGCTTGGCGGCGCGTTGACGGCCTGCGGCGGCACGCTGATCTCGACCTTCTACACCTTCAATGCCTCGATGGGCGTCGTGTTCACCATGAAGGCGCTGATTATCGTCATCATGGGCGGCGTGGGTGACGTGCGCGGCGCGCTGATCGCGGCGCTGATCCTCGGTATCGCCGAGACGGCAGTCGCCGGACTGATCGATCCCGGCCTGACGCTCGCGGCGACCTATGCGCTGTTCACCTTTGTGCTGCTGTTCCGTCCGCAGGGCATTTTCGGCAGGCAGCAGGCATGACGAAGCTTTCCTCCGGCGAAGTGCGGACCGGCATTCTCGGCGTGGCGGCATTGGGCATCGCCGCGCTGCTGCCGCTGGCCGATCAGGGTTATTACCTGTCGCTGGCGATCAACATGGTGCT
>NZ_DATMRX010000264.1:0-3056 GCF_035565855.1 Pseudorhodoplanes sp. | reverse complement strand
GTGATCTCGAACACGAAGCTCTCGGTGGTGGCGTCGATCACGCGGGCGCGGAACGCATCGGCGAGACGCAGCGCCTCGACGCGATGATCGCCCTTGCCGCGCACCTTCACCATCGCGAGTTCGCGCTCGAGCGAAGGGCCGGAGACCGTGAGGTCGTTGACGCGATGCACCGGCACGAGGCGCTCGAGCTGATGCTTGATCTGCTCGATCACCATCGGCGTGCCGCTCGTCACGATGGTGATGCGCGACAAGTGCTTCTGGTGCTCGGTCTCGGACACCGTCAGCGAGTCGATATTGTAGCCGCGGCCCGAGAACAGCCCGATAACGCGGGCGAGAACGCCGGGCTCGTTATCGACCAGCACCGACAATGTATGCCGCTCGATTCCTTGTGCAGCCGGCGCTGCGGGATAATGCGAAGTGGATGGTACGTTTGCGTTCACGATTGTTGATCCTTGCTCTTTGTCCCCTCTCCCTTCGGGGGAGAGGGTGGCGAGCGAAGCGAGCCGGGGGCGGTCCCTTGTAATTTCGACACACCCCTCACCCGCTTCGCCGCTCCGCGGCTCAGCACCCTCTCCCCCAAGGGGAGAGGGAAAGGGCTACACCAGCATCTTGCCTTCTTCGGTGATTGCCTCGTCGAGGCTCTCCGCCGCGTCACCGAGGATCATCTCGTTATGCGCCCGGCCGGACGGGATCATCGGGAAGCAGTTTTCCTTCTGATCGACAACGCAATCGAACAGCACCGGCTTGTCGACATTGATCATTTCCATGATTGCGTCATCCAGATCGCCTGGCCTCTGGCAGCGGATGCCGTGGGCGTGCATGGCGTCGGCGAGCTTGACGAAATCCGGCAGTGCCTCCGAATAGCTTTCGGAATAGCGGTTTCCGTGCAGCAATTCCTGCCACTGACGCACCATGCCCATATACTGGTTGTTCAGGATGAAGACCTTGATCGGCAGCCGGTACTGCACCGCCGTCGACAGCTCCTGCATCGTCATCTGCACGGAGGCCTCGCCGGCGATGTCGATGACCAGCGACTTCGGATGCGCCATCTGCACACCGACCGCCGCCGGCAGGCCGTAGCCCATCGTGCCGAGCCCGCCGGAGGTCATCCAGCGGTTCGGTTCCTGGAACTGATAGAATTGCGCCGCCCACATCTGGTGCTGACCGACTTCGGTCGTGATGTAGGTATCGCGGTCCTTGGTCAGCGCGAACAGCCGTTCGATCGCGTATTGCGGCTTGATGATGTCGTTCGAGGGCCGGTAGCTCAGCGACTTGCGGCTGCGCCACTTGTCGATCAGCTTCCACCATTCCGCCATCGCCTTCTTGTCCGGCTGCGCTGACGAGGCGCGCCACATCCGCGTCATGTCTTCAAGCACATGCGCGCAATCGCCGACGATCGGCACATCGACCTTGACGTTCTTGTTGATCGAGGACGGATCGATGTCGATGTGGATCTTCCTGGAGAACGGCGCGAAGGCATCGAGCCGGCCGGTGATGCGATCGTCGAAGCGCGCGCCGATGCAGATCATCAGGTCGCAATCGTGCATCGCCATGTTGGCTTCGTAGGTGCCGTGCATGCCGAGCATGCCGAGCCATTGCGGATCGGCCGCGGGATAGGCACCAAGCCCCATCAGCGTCGAGGTGATGGGAAAGCCGGTCAGCTTCACCAGCTCGCGCAACAGGTGGCTCGCCTCCTTGCCGGAATTGATCACGCCGCCGCCGGTATAGAAGAGCGGGCGCTTCGCCCTCGCCATCATCTCGACGGCCTGCTTGATCTTGTCGAGATCGCCTTTCAGCCTGGGCGTATAGGTCTTGTGCTTGATGTTCTGCGGCCCGGAATAGGTGCCCTTGGCGAATTGAATATCCTTCGGGATGTCGACCACCACAGGTCCCGGCCGTCCGCTCGCCGCGACATAGAACGCCTCGTGCAAGACGCGCGGCAGATCCTCGATCCGCTTCACCAGGTAATTGTGCTTGGTGCAGGGGCGCGTGATACCGACCGTGTCGCATTCCTGGAATGCGTCATTGCCGATCAGATGGGTCGGCACCTGGCCGGTGATGCAGACGATCGGCACCGAATCCATCAGCGCATCGGCAAGACCGGTCACCGCATTGGTCGCGCCAGGCCCCGAAGTCACCAGCACGCAGCCGACCTTGCCGGTCGAGCGCGCATAGCCCTCGGCCATATGCACGGCGCCCTGCTCGTGGCGAACGAGAACATGCCGCACCTTCTCCTGATGGAACAGCGCGTCGTAAATCGGCAGCACGGCGCCACCCGGATAGCCGAAGATGTGCTGCACGCCTTGATCGGCGAGCGCCTCGATCACCATTTCGGCGCCGGTCATTTCCCTGGTCATGATCTCTGCTCCACCTGCATTTCGCTGTTCGCCACGGTCTGGAAAGAAAAAAGGGCCTCACGGCCCTTCGGTACGGCGCATCGCCCGGCAAAGGATGGTTCTAGCCACCCCCGGCGACGCGCCTTCCTACGATAACGAGCGGCGAAAGAAAATTGCGCGACATAGTCAAACTCAGCATGAAGATTGCGCGTGGTATAGGTGTTATTCCCGGCCCGGTCAAGCGGTTGCGCCATCCCTTAAACCGCCTCACCCGGCTATATTGGGTCGGAAGGCTCGGAGGGTGAGAGGCGTTCATGGCAAAATCACGATTACTGGCGGTTGTGCTGCTTGGTTTGCTGGTTCCGGGAGCTGGCGCGGTCGCGCAGACGCCACCCGCCGCCGCGCCCGCGACCTCGGCGCCGGCCAAGGAGAGTCTCCGGACCTGGACCTGGAACAAGGTGTCCGGCAACTGGAAACGGATGAAGGGCGCGGTCAAGGAGCGCTGGGGCAAGCTCACGCACAATGAAGTCGCGGAGGCGCGCGGCCGCCGCGAGGCGCTGAATGGCTTCATCCAGGCGCGCTACGGCATCGATCGCGAAACCGCCGATCGTCAGATCGACGAGTGGCTGAAAACCCTCAAGTAATCCTTCACCGCGCAAGACCGGACTGATCGCAGCGCTCACGAGCGCCGCTTCGTCACGTTCAGTCGTTCGGCTTCTC
>NZ_DATMRX010000263.1:0-4932 GCF_035565855.1 Pseudorhodoplanes sp. | reverse complement strand
GGGGTCAGGAGTTCGAATCTCTTCGGGCGCGCCATCTAAATCCCTTGCGTGGCAAGGATTTTCTCAAATTTTCCGAGTCCGTCGATGCGACGCCAAGAGGGCCTAGGTGGCCGTGTCCTTGGCCGTAGGTCCCGGACAAGTTGCGTTTTGCTGAAGCGATGTCGGTTGGGTGGAAATCGCGTCACCCTATGTCTTGTCGTCCCCGCGAAGGCGGGGATCCATAACCACCGCTCTGCAATTTGGGTCCCCGCTTGCGCGGGACGACTGTGTGAGCGCCGCTTCTTCCGCGAAAACCGAAACCGCTCAAGATCGCGGCGCCGCGGCATGAAATCGTAAAGAAGAGGGGCCCGCGGCGTTTGCACGCACCGGTGGTGCGGGCCGAGAGCTGAGGTGCGAAGATCGTCCTGTCCGAACGATTCCTTGCGCCATGTCGATCCCCGATTTTCGGTGGCTGGTCGCGGACAGGTTGTATTTTGTTGATCAGTTCTCTTGGCGGCTGCTGTTGTTCAACGGCACACCACTAACAATGAGGCCTCCATGCCCGAGCTGCATTCCAGTTTGCCCGACCACGGTCGTGTTTCCTGTTCCAAATGCTTTTCCGGTCTCATCACCGAATGGAATAAGACCGAATTGCGCCTCGCCGATTGGCACATCGTGAATAATCCAATGTCTTGGGGAACCGCGACGCCCCGCTTCCTGCTCCTTGGGATCTCCAAGGGCACGACACAATGTGAAGCAATCGCCACGAAGCCGCATGATGAAGTGCCCTTCGATGGCTTTCGGCCCGCTCTCACGCGGGCGCTTCAAGTCCTCGGCTTGCTTCGACCTGAGGAAATCATTGACGACAAGATTTCGGCGGCGGAACGCGATTGGGGCTTCGGCTCGATGGTGCGATGTGCCCTGGGGCTAATTAAGGCGGACAACTCGGTCAAACGCTCTGGCAGCGTCGTTCAACGTCTCGCCGCCATGCCGGTCAAAGAGAGCTGGATCGCGCGCTGTTCGTCGACATTCTTCAGTGTGCTGCCGGCAAGCCTTCAGGTGGTTGTTCTGCTTTCGAACGATGACAGGTACGTGGAGACTTGCTTCGCAGCGATCCGACAACTTCGCCCCGGTACTCGTAAGATCAACTCGGTTTCTTATGGCGACGGACAGATAACGTGGGTCCACATCATTCATGTAGGCGGCCCCGGCAAGAACCACGTCGCAGCGTGGTTCGAGGGCGAAGGCGTTCAGGGCGATAAGCGGCGTGCTGCCCAAGCAGCGGTTCGTCACGCGCTCGGCGATGCAGTGCATCAATCCTCGATTGCGGTGCCGGTATCAGCCGCTCGAGTGCCAAGTACGAAAGTGGGTCCGATTGGCACGACATCTCGCTCGCTCGGAGACGGAAAACCAATCCCGCCAAATCCCGTGCGCGATGCTATCCTGACCTCGATGCGGGCTCATCCCTTCTTTGTGCAGCATCCGGCTGAGACTATGGCCGAAGGCACGAAGTACATTTCTGCGTTTCGCGGGAGAAACGGACGTGTGATCGGCTTTGATAAGGCAGTTGCATCAAAGCACCCGATGTGGTTGCGCGACGAACCGCGGGTACGTGAACTGTTCGAGAAGCTTGGTATTCCGTTTGACGGTTATCCACCTGAGAAAGGCCGCAATAGCAACCTCAAGAAGCTGCCGGAGTTCAACGGCGAGAGCCTGGTGCGTGCTTTTCCGCGAACCCAAGGCGAGGCAATGGCGATCATCGAAGGCGTAGCCGAACTAGATTAGCGGATATGAGCTAGGAACGCTGCCGTAGCCGTCGCGACCCATCCAGTCGGACCGGACCCGTAGCAGCGCCATTCCCGGCCGACCGGGCGGAAGTCAAGCGCGGTTGCGCTACGATTGATGCAGCGAAATCGTTTGCACAGCCAAGACTCGCGACGCCGCTGCCCAATAGATCGCGTGGCGAAGACCGGCTTGAAGGGCGATCGCCTCGGCCGTCGCCCAAAGCATGCGCGATCACCTTGCGCATCACATTGGGGAACGCCTCGCCTTCGATCTCGTGTCCGGCAATCCAGCGCATACCTTCCGGCGCGGCCTTGGTGTTCGCCACCCGCGTGCGAAAGACCACGAGCTCCAGCGGAAAATGCGTGAAGGTGTGCGTGACGTGGCCCGGCACACGGCGCCATGTTGCCTTGACCGGTGCGCGCTCCAGCGCGGTCGCCTCGTCGAAGGCGTGCGTCCATTCGGTATTCGGCACCTCGGTCATTTTCGCAAGCAGGCCTTTGTCCGGGCGGGTGCGGACGAGGAGCGCCGCATCGGCGCGGGTCACGACGAAGGCTGCGCCGCGGCGCAGCCGGCCTTCCGCCTTCGGCGTCTTGCGCGGAAAGGTCTCCGGATCCCCGCGCCGGCGCGCAACGCAGATCGCCGTCCACGGGCACAGGGCGCAGGCCGGCTTTTTCGGTGTGCAGATGGTGGCGCCGAGATCCATCATCGCCTGCGCGAAGTCGCCGGCCCGCGCGTCCGGTGTCAGGGCGGCGGCATACGCGCGGATTTGCGGTTTTGCCGCGGGCAGCGCATCCGTCACGGCATAAAGTCTCGCGATCACCCGCTCGATATTGCCATCGACCGGGGTGGCCTTGCGATCGAAGGCGATCGCCGCGATGGCGGCAGCGGTATAGGCGCCGATGCCGGGCAGGGTGAGAAGTTCGGACTCCGAATCCGGGAAGCGGCCGCCATGCTCTTCGAGGATCGTGCGCGCACAGGCGTGAAGATTGCGCGCGCGGGCGTAGTAACCCAATCCGGCCCAGAGCTTCAGGACTTCTTCGAGCCTTTCCGCGGCGAGATCTGCGATCGTCGGCCAGCGTTCGAGGAAGCGCGCATAATAGGGGCCGACCGCCTTCACGGTGGTCTGCTGCAGCATGATTTCCGAGAGCCAGACGTGGTAAGGGTCCGGACGCGCACCGTTTTCCGCGCGCCACGGCAGCCGGCGGCGGTGCCGGTCATACCACGCAAGCAGCGCCGCGGCCGGGGCTTGCGACTGCGCAACGGCCGGTGTGTTCCGGTCCGCTATGGCCGTGTCGCGCTTTGTCGCCGCCTTGCGGTTTGCTAGCGTCATCATTCCCCTGTGACAGAGGCGCATTCGTTGAACAAGCCGCGACGCTTAGCCCGTCCACTGCCGGATATCGCGGCAAGTCTCCTTGCCGAGAGCTTCCGCAGGCAGGGCTTCAACTCGTCGGAACTGGTGGTGCGCTGGGCCGCCATCGTCGGTGAGGACGTGGCCGCGCATGCGGAGCCGCTGAAAATCCAGTGGCAGAAGGTTCCGGACGGCCAGCAGCCGCCGCCCGGCACGCTGGTGCTGCGCGTCGACGGGCCCGCTGCGATCGAGATTCAGCACATGTCGCATGTCATCCTGGAGCGCGTGAATCGCTATTTCGGCTTTGGCGCGATCGGCAAGATCGCCATCAGGCAGGCCCCTTTGCGGGCCGCCAGGGCGCGGCGCGCCGGCTCCGGGCTGAACCCGCAAGCCGTTCAATCGATTGCGGAAAGTCTCCCCGATGAGACCGACCCGGCGCTCCGGGATGCGATTGCCCGGCTGGGCGCTGCCATCAAGGGAAAGTGACGCGAACCGCCGCGCTTACCGAGCGCCCGCGCCATTGCCACATTCCCCGTGACAGGGTAGCCCAGACGCCGAAATTCAAGCTCCGCAGGAGTCCGACGTGCTCATGACCCGCCGCCAGTTCATCGCCGCATCTGCCGCATTGTCGGCGTTGCTCGCAACTCCGCTCGGCAGACCTTTTGCGTTGGTCGGCGATGCTCTGGCCCAGGAGCCCAGCCCGGCCGATCTGGCGCAGGCGGGTCCGCTCGGCGACGTCGTTCTCGGCAAGGATGACGCGCCGGTCACCATCATCGAATACGCCTCGATGACCTGCGGCCATTGCGCCAACTTCCACAACACCGTCTATCCCGAGATGAAGAAGAAATACGTCGATACCGGGAAGGTGAAATACATCCTGCGCGAATTCCCGCTCGACCCGCTGGCGGCGGCGGGCTTCATGCTGGCGCGCTGCGCGGGCAACGACAAGTATCACGCCATGATCGAAATGCTGTTCAGCAAGCAGAAGGATTGGGTGGTGCAGAACCCGATCCCGCCGCTGCTGGCGCTGGCGCAGCAGGCCGGCTTCACCAAGGACAGCTTCGAATCCTGCCTGAAGGATCAGAAGATCCTGGAGGCGATCGAGAGCGTGCGCACCCACGCCGCCGACAAGCTCGGGGTGAATTCCACGCCGACCTTCTTCATCAACGGCAAGCTGTTCCGCGGCACGATGACGATGGCCGAACTCGACAAGCAGATCGAGCCGCTGTTGAAGAGCTAAGCGAGCTCCGTTCGTTCTTGGTCACACACGACGCATCGCCCGCGAAAGCGGGCGATTTCTTTTGCGGCGCTACGCGTTGCCGGTGTCGTTGCCTTGGCGAGGCATTACAAAAGTGCCCCCAGAGCTTGCGGTTGAGGATTTTGCATCGCCCATTTGCTGTCATGCCCCGCGAAGGCGGGGCATCCAGCAAACTCTGGAAAGCGCTGTGTTTACTGGATCGCCCGCTCCTCGATGGCGATGATGGTACCCCAGAGCGAGCAAAACCGCGCTTTTTTGCCCCTCATGCTTTGGGCGCAAACCTCGGCCGGGAACCGCTTGTCGCGCTTTCCCCAGCCTTGAAATCTGCGCTGCAAGCCCCGAAATCCCCTGTCAACACTGATTTTTCCGCGATTCCAGCCACTGAGCCCAACTGGGGGAAACGCCCTTTTCAGGCTTGCCCCTGCCACATGGCGTCCTCATTCTCCCGCCACCTCAGGGCGGGGTTTTGTTGATTCGCTCCGGGGGCGATTGGCGCTGTCATGAGCGCCGCAAGGAAAGAAGACAACCAGTATGAAGCTGACGCGACTGCGGCTGATCGGCT
>NZ_DATMRX010000262.1:0-2104 GCF_035565855.1 Pseudorhodoplanes sp. | reverse complement strand
CACTCACTCCGGGAATTCTTCCAAAGAAAGCCGCTATCCGCCGACGGGCGTAGGCATCGCGAGCACCGCGTAGATCGCTTCCGCATCGCGGGCATCCCGCAGCTTGTTGGCGAGTTCGGCATCGCGCAGCATCCGAGCGATTCGTGCCAGCGCCTTGAGATGATCGGCGCCGGCGCCTTCCGGCGCGAGCAGCACGAAGATCAGATCGACCGGCTGGCCGTCGAGCGCGTCGAAATCGATCGGCCGATCGAGCCGCGCGCATAATCCGAAAAGCCGATTAAGCTTGGCGAGCTTGCCGTGCGGAATGGCGATGCCGTTGCCGATCGCCGTCGAGCCGAGCTTCTCGCGCTGCATCAGGACATCGAAGATTTCGCGTTCAGAGCATTCGCTCAGTGCGCTCGCCTTCGCAGCAATTTCCTGCAGCGCCTGTTTCTTGCTGTTCGCCTTGAGCGAGGGAATGACCGCCTGCGGCGCAACGAGATCGGTGAGCGTCATGGAACGGTCCGAATATGAAGGCGAAAAATCCCGGCGCGCAACCCGCGGCTCATTGGGCGGCGGACCATATGAAGCAGCCCAACCCGCGTCAATAGCTCGTGGGCATTGTCCAACATGTCGCACCTGACCCTCGGCGCGCCGCGATTTCGAGGCGGCTTGCCCCCGTAACTATGTTATGAGTCTATACTGCGTCGCCCGTTGACGATAGCGCTCATCCTGCGGCTTCATGAACCCGTGTACCGACCGGTAAGGCGATAAGAACGGCCGCTCTCGTTTCGATGGACCAATCAGCAAGCCTCAAGATCGCGATCGTCGACGAGAATCCGATTCGCGCGGCCATCCTGCAAGACGGTCTGCGCGAGGCCGGGTTCACACAGGTCGTGCGAATCGACGAAACCACCAACCTGCTCGCCCGGATTCATACGGCCGATCCAGACGTCATTCTGATCGATCTGGAAAATCCGAATCGCGATGTGCTGGAGCAGATGTTTCAGGTCAGCCGCATCGTGAAGCGGCCCATCGCGATGTTCGTCGACAGCAGCGATGCGGCATCGATCCAGGCGTCCGTGGACGCTGGGGTTTCCGCTTATATCGTCGACGGGCTCAAGAAAGAGCGCATCAAGTACATTCTCGATCTCACCATCTCGCGCTTCAATGCGTTCTCCAAGCTGCAGACCGAACTCGATCGCGCGAAGACCGCGCTCGAAGACCGCAAGATCATCGATCGCGCCAAGGGAATCCTGATGAAGGCCAAGAACCTGAGCGAAGAACAGGCGTACGCCTTGATGCGCAAGACGGCGATGAACGAGAACAAGAAGATCGCCGAGATCGCCCAGTCGATCGTCACCGCAGCGGACCTGCTCAAATGACCACGCGGCTTCGCATCGGCTTCATCCCCTTGTGCGACGCGGTTGCGCTGCTGGTGGCGGCGGACAAGGGCTTTTGCGCGGCCGAAGGCCTCGACGTCGAGCTCGTCCGCGAGGTGTCGTGGTCGAACGTACGCGACAAGCTCAACATCGGGCTGTTCGATGCCGCGCACCTGCTGGCGCCGGTGGCAATCGCATCGAGTCTCGGACTTGGGCACGTGAAGGTTCCGATCGTAGCTCCGTTCACGCTCGCAACCAACGGCAACGCCGTCACCGTATCACCATGGCTTTACAACGCACTCTTGGCCGAAGCCCCGGACGGACTCGACGATCCGATGCGCTCGGCACAGGCGCTGGCTCGGCTCGTGGCCTCGCGCAAGACGCGCGGCGAGACGCCGCTGACGTTCGGCATGACCTTCCCCTACTCGGCGCATAACTACCTGCTGCGTTTCTGGATGGCCGCCGCCGGCGTCAATCCTGACGAGGACGTGCACCTCGTCGTGCTGCCCCCGCCTTATATGGTCGACTCGCTCGCCAACAAGCACGTCGATGGATTTTGCGTCGGGGCACCGTGGAACTCCGTCGCGGTCGATCTCGATATCGGACGTATCCTGCACGCGGGAGCCGACATCGTCGCATCAATGAGCGAAAAGGTGCTGGCGGTGCGTCAGGTCTGGGCCGACGAGAACGGGGAGACGCTCGCCCGGCTGTTGCGAGCGCTCGCGCGCGCCGGCGAATTCGTC
>NZ_DATMRX010000261.1:0-9288 GCF_035565855.1 Pseudorhodoplanes sp. | reverse complement strand
GGACCTTCAGGAAATCGGGCGTGCCGGTATAGCCATCCGGCCGAAGCCGCGCGATCGCCTCGACCTGCTGCTCGGTATTGCCGACACCGCCCGGGATGACCGGGCAGCCGAGCGCTTCGGCGGCGGATTCGAACATCCAGGCGCCGGGCGTCAGGTGATACGAAAAGCAGTTCAGGACAATCTGCCCCTCGCGAAAGCCGGCCGCGAACATCGCGCGCGCGACGCCGGCAAAGTCCGTCCCGTGCCCCTCCGGCTCGAAGATCGGTCCCGGTGACATCAGAAGCCGCTTCGCCTTTGAGGGCGGCGTGACATTGAAGCCGCCGAACGGCGGGGTCTCCGCTTGCAAGCGCGGCAGATCGGATTTGCGAAGGAGCGGCAGTTTGGCGAGCGCCGAACGTGAGGTGACGAATTTCGGATCGACGCCATCAAGATGCTTCGCCCAGCCGGGAGCTGATTTTGCGCGCGAGATCAGTCCAGGAATCTGCGCGACGATGTCACGCTCACGCTGCGCCGGATCGCGGGTTTCAAGTGAGTCATAGTGATCGCGCTTCATCCACCTACTCCGTTCGCCTCCCCCCTTGCGGGGGAGGCCGGCGAACGAAGTGAGCCGGGAGGGGGCAAGCCCGACGAACCACTCCAGAAAAAATATCGTTACCCCCTCTCCGTCCCTCCCCCTCAAGGAAGGAGGGAGAAGACATCACGCGAGCCACCTCTTACGGCGCTTGTAATGCTTGCCTTCGCGGAACGATTTGCGCTTGCCCTCGGCAATGCCGAGATAGAATTCCTTCACGTCCTCGTTCTCGGCAAGCGACTTCGCGTCGCCATCCATCACCACGCGGCCGTTCTCCAGAATGTAGCCGTAGCGCGCGTATTTCAGCGCCATGTTGGTATTCTGCTCGGCCAGCAGGAAGGACACATTTTCCTTCACGTTGAGATCGTTCACGATCTCGAAAATCTCTTCCACGACCTGCGGCGCAAGTCCCATCGACGGCTCGTCAAGCAGGATCATCTTGGGACGCGACATCAGCGCGCGGCCGATCGCGCACATCTGCTGCTCGCCGCCGGACGTATAGCCCGCCATCGAATTCTTCCGTTCGCGCAGCCGCTTGAAATAGCCGTAGACCATTTCGAGGTCGCGGTTGATGGCGACACGCCCGTCCTTGCGGGTGAAGGCCCCGGTCAGCAGATTTTCCTCGATGGTGAGATGGCCGAAGCAATGCCGGCCTTCCATCACCTGGATGCAGCCGCGGCGCACGAGTTCGTTCGGCGACAGCGACTGCACCTCGGCGCCGTCGAAAACGATCGAGCCCTTGGTCACTTCGCCGCGCTCGGAATGCAGAAGGTTGGAGATCGCCTTGAGCGTCGTCGTCTTGCCGGCGCCGTTGGCCCCGAGCAGCGCCACGATGCCGCCCCGCTCGACCTCGAGCGAGACGCCTTTCAGAACGAGAATGACGTGATCGTAGAGCACCTCGATATTGTTCACGGAGAGAATCTTGTCCGTGGCGGGTGCGGGTGTTGTCTCGCTCCGCAAAGAAGTGACGGTCATCCACATCTCCACGCGCGCCCCCTCTCCCCCGGAGGGGAGAGGGGGCTAAGTTACATCACGACGCCTTGTCGCAAGGCTCAGTGCGCTTCGGCCACGGCTGGTTCTTGGCGACATAGTCCTTGGCCGCCTCTTCCAACATCGGGCGAACCTTCTCCTTCATCGGCGCAATCCAGTCGGACACCTTCACCCACTTTGCGCCGTCCCATTGCTGCATATAGGCAGCCTGGTGCCCGCTGTGATCCGTGCACGACACCGCAACAGGCGAAGCGAACTCGGGCAGCCCCAGTTCCTTCCACCGCGCCGCGCTGATGTTGAGGGTTTCGAGACCGCGCCGCACGTCCTCGCCGGTCACCACCTTCTTGCCGGTGATCTTCTGCGCGTTGCGGACCGCCTCTGCCATCAGAACGGAATTGTAGACGCCGCGGTTGTAGAGATTTTCACCGAACTTGTCCGCCGCGACCTGACTCTTGCCCTTGTCGACCACGTATTTCTTGATGTCCTGCAGCGCCGGGTAATTGGTGCCGACGCCGTTGAAGTTCAGCGTCAGATAGCCCTTGGCTGCTTCGCCACCGCCGCGCGCATCGTCCTCGCCACCGGACCACCAGACGCCGACGAACTTGTCCATCGGATAGTTGATGCGGGTCGCTTCACGCACCGCCGTCGGATTCATCGCGCCCCAGCCCCACATGATCATCCACGCCGGACGGTCGCGCCGCACGTTGAGCCACTGCGCCGACTGGTTCTGCATCTCGGTCGCCGGCACCGGATAGAGCTTCACGTTGAAACCGTAATCCTTGGCGAGCTGTTCGAGCAGCGGAATCGGCTCGCGGCCATAACCGCCGTCAAAGAAGATATAGCCGATGGTCTTGCCCTTCAGCTTGTCGAGGCCGCCCTCCTTGGCGCCGATATAGCGGAAGATCATGGACAGGCCGTCCCAATAGGTCGCGGGCGGATTGAACACCCAGGGAAACTGGTCGCCGACCGCGCCCGCCGACAAACCATAGGCCATCGACAGCACCGGGATCTTGTCGACCGACGCCTTCGGGATGACCTGAAGCGTGATACCGGTTGACCACGGATTCATGATGACGGGCTTCTTCGATTTGACCTGCTCGTAGCATTCGACGCCTTTCTTGGTGTCGTAGCCGGTCTCGCATTCCTCGATCGCAATCTTGACGCCACCGATGCCGCCGTCGCGCTCGTTGAGCATTTGCAGATAATCGTTCATGCCGTTCGCGATCGGGATGCCTGAACCCGCGAAAGGACCGGTCCTGTACGTGAGAAGCGGAATATAGACTGTCTCCTGTGCAACCGCCGCGGTCGAAATCGCGGCGCCGCCAAGGACGCCGGCAACCGCCGCGCCGAGGGCAAGGTATTTGAGACTCATTGTGTTTCTCCCTTTAAGCGCCGGCGCTAAGGCCGGTCGTGTTATGTCCCCGAGCACCCATGGAGCCGGGGAATTGGACCGAGTGTGCCCTGTCAGTAGGGGAAAGGCCACACCCGTAATTTCTGCTTTCCGATCTGCCAGAGCCGCGCCAACCCGTGCGGCTCCACGACGAGGAAGAAAATGATGAGCGCCCCGACCACCATGAACTGAATGTGTTCGACGGTCGCCGACTTGACCGCAACGCCGAAGAATTCCGGCGCCGCACGCAACACGATCGGCAGGCCCCAGATGAACGTGGCGCCAAAAAACGATCCGATCAGGCTACCAAGTCCGCCGATGATCACCATGAAAAGGATGATGAAAGACTGGTTGATGTTGAAGGAGTCAGCTTCCGCCGCGCCGAGCCACAGGAACACCATCAGCGCGCCGGCTACGCCGCAATAGAAAGACGAAATCGCGAAGGCGAGCAGCTTGGTGCGATAGAGCCGGATGCCGATCAATTCCGCCGCGATGTCCATGTCGCGCACCGCCATCCAGCTTCGTCCGATCCGGCCGCGCACGATATTGGAGGCGGCCCAGGTCATCGCCACCACAATGGTCAACACCACGAGATAGCGCACCACCGGAGACGCATTGGGTCCGGTGACCGGGATGTCGAAGATTGTGCGGGTCGGGACCTCGATCGCATTCGACACGTTGTAGTTCACGAGCCAGGGCACGCGCACGAAGCACCATGACAGAAAGAACTGGGCGGCCAGCGTCGCAACCGCGAGATAGAAGCCCTTGATGCGGAGCGACGGCAAGCCGAACAGCGCGCCGACTGCCGCCGACACGAATCCGGACAGCAGGATCAGCACCACGATATTGACGTCGGGAAGCCAGGTCGTGAACTTGTAGGTCGCATAGGCGCCGACACCCATGAAGCCGGCCGTGCCGAGCGAGATCAGTCCGGTATATCCGGTCAGGAGATTGAGCCCGATCGAGGCGAGCGAGAAGACCAGGATCGGGATCATCACCGCCGACAGGACGAAGCTCGACATCGTCAGCGGGATGACGACGAAGGCGACGAACAGGATCAGCATCATGCCGATCCGGTCCTGCCGGATCGGGAACAGCGCCATGTCGGCGGCGTAGTCCGTCTTGTACTGGCCGGTCTCGCGGTAGAACATCTGACTGCCCTCAAATCCGCTCGATGATGCGCTCGCCGAACAGGCCCTGCGGCCGGAACAGGAGAAAGACCAACGCGATCATGTAGGCGAGCCAGCTCTCGATGCCGGAGCCGAGCAGCGGGCCCCAATAGAATTCGCCGAGCTTCTCGCCGACACCGATGATGATGCCGCCCACGATCGCGCCGGGGATCGAGGTGAAGCCGCCGAGGATCAGCACCGGCAGCGCCTTCAGCGCGAGAATCTGCAATGCGAAGGACACGTCGGAGCGCGCGCCCCACATGATGCCGGTGGCGAGCGCGACGATGCCGGCCGCGAACCAGACGATGACCCAGATCTGCTCGAGCGAAATGCCGACCGAGAGCGCGGCCTTGTGGCTGTCGGCGACCGCGCGCAGGGCGCGTCCAATCCGCGTCTTCTGGAAGAACACCGCAAGCACGGCCACCATGATCGAGGCGATGATGGCGGCGGCGATGTCAATCTTCTGGAACGAGACGAAGCCGCCGAATACCTTCCACTCGACCGCACCCTTGGGCAGGAACAATTCGTTGGTGATCATCACTTTGGGTTCGCCGCCAAAGATGATTTCGCCAAGGCCGATCAGGAAATAGGTCAGCCCGAAGGTTGCCATGAAAAGGATGATGTCCGGCTGGTTGACGAGGGGGCGCAGCATCAGCCGCTCCACGCCGATGGCGAGGACCAGCATCACGAGAATGGTGAGCGCGAGCGCGAGAAAGGCCGGCACACCCTTGGCATGGAGCCCGACCAGCGTCAGGGCCGCGAACACCACCATGATGCCCTGCGCGAAATTGAAGACGCCCGACGCCTTGAAGATCAACACGAAGCCAAGCGCGATAAGCGCATAGAGGACACCGGAGACGAGCCCTTCCCACAGGGTCTGGAGCAAGAGATCGGGCGCTCCCCCCATCTGTATGAACGGATCGATGAAGATCTTGTAGAGGAGGTCCATCAGGCGAAGCCCCTCCACGCATGCTGCTCTTCACCTCCGCCCGCAAGGGGGGAGCGAGTCCGGGAGGTGCAGGAGGCGATGTCGAGCTTCGCGATCATCCCGCCCGCCCTCAATGTGCCACGCCGAGATAGGCATCGATCACCGCGGGATTCGCTTTCACCTCGTCCGGTGTGCCGTCTGCAATCTTCTGGCCGTAATCGAGCACGATCACCCGATCCGACAGATCCATCACCACGCCCATGTCGTGCTCGATCAGCGCGATCGTGGTGCCGAAATACTGGTTCACGTCGAGGATGAAGCGCGACATATCTTCCTTTTCCTCGAGATTCATTCCGGCCATCGGCTCGTCGAGCAAAAGAAGGTCCGGCTCCATCGCCAGCGCGCGTCCGAGCTCGACGCGCTTCTGCAACCCGTAGGGCAGCCGGCCGACCGGGACCTTGCGGATATGCTCGATGTGGAGGAAATCAATGATTTCCTCGACGCGCTTCCGGTGCTCCACTTCCTCGGCCAGAGCGGGTCCGAAACGGATGATCTGCCAGAACAGGCCGCGATGCATTTTCAGCGTGCGCCCGGCCATGATGTTGTCGAGCGCGGTCATGCCGCGAAACAGCGCGACGTTCTGGAAGGTGCGGGCGATGCCACCGCGTGCGGCGTCATAGGGGCGCATCTTCGCGCGGGTCTTGCCCTTGAAGGTGATCCTGCCCTGCTGCGGCGTGTAGAAGCCGTTGATGACGTTCAGCATGGAGGTCTTGCCGGCGCCGTTCGGACCTATGATGGCGCGGATCTCGCCCTTCCTGATGTCGAAGGACACGTCGCGGATCGCCTTCACGCCGCCGAAGGACAGCGACACGTGCTCGACCGCGAGCAACACCTCACCGGCAGCGATGTCGGATTGCGACGGCGCTCTCATCGCCGCCCCCCACAACAACGCGGCGCGCTAGCGCGATCGCTGTTCCCCTCCCCCCGCGAGCGCAGCGAGTGGTGGGGAGCGGTCGGGGGTGGGGGACAATTTACAAAAGCGCCGTGACACCAAGAAAGCCCCCCACCCCGGTTCGCCTCGCTGGCGCGACGCGAACCGACCCTCCCCACCGTTTCGCGGGGGGAGGGAAAAGAAGAAGCGCGAGCATTGAAACAGGTCAGCACCATTACGCCGCTTTCTCCGTTCGCACGGGGACCGGCTCGGTCTTCATATCGACGATCCTGACGCGGGCTCGGATCATGCCCTTGCGGCCGTCCTCGAAGGTCACCTCGGTCGCAATGTCCGCTTCCTTCGAACCGTCGTAGAGCGCGTCGATCAGCGGCTTGTAGCGCTCGGCGACAAAGCCGCGCCGTACCTTCTGGGTCCGCGTGACCTCGCCATCGTCCGCATCGAGTTCCTTGGGCAGGATCAGGAAGCGTTTGATCTGCGCGCCGGCCATCACATCCTCACTCGCAAGCGAGCGATTCACCTCGGCGACATGCTGCTCTATCAGCTCATAGACGCGCGGATTGCCGGCCAGCTCCTGGTACGAACCATAGACCACATTGTTGCGCTCGGCCCAGTTGCCGACCGCGGTCATGTCGATGTTGATGAAGCAGGTGACGAAATCGCGCCCGTCGCCATAAGCCACGACCTCGCGGATGTTGGGATAGAATTTCAGCTTGTTCTCGATGTATTTCGGCGCGAACAGCGCGCCGTTCGCGAGCTTGCCGACATCCTTGGCGCGATCGATGATCTTCAGGTGGCCGGTCTGGTCGAAGAAGCCGGCATCGCCGGTTTTCACATAGCCATCCGGCGTCATCACTTCGCCGGTCTTGTCGTCTTCCTTGAAATAGCCGAGGAACATGCCGGGCGACTTGAACATCACTTCGCCGGTCTCGGAAATCTTGATGTCCACGTTCGGCGCGGCGGGACCAACCGTATCGGGACGGATGTCGCCGTTGGCCTGGCAGGTCACGTAGAGGAATGCCTCGGTCTGCCCGTAGAGCTGCTTGAGGTTCAAGCCGAGCGAGCGATAGAAGGAGAACAGCTCGGGACCGATTGCCTCGCCCGCGGTATAGGCAACGCGCACGCGCGAGAAGCCGAGCACGTTCTTCAGCGGACCGTAAACCAGGATTTCGCCGAGCGCGTAGAGCAGCCGTCCGCCGAGCGGAACGGGCCGCTTGTTGAGAATTTTCTCGCCATAACGGCGCGCCACGTCGATGAAGTAATGAAACATCCGACGCTTCAGGTAACCCGCATCTTCCATGCGGATCATCACGCGGGTCAGCAGATTCTCGAACACCCGCGGCGGCGCGAAATAGAAGGTCGGGCCGATCTCGCGCAGGTCCTGCTGCGCGGTATCCGGCGATTCCGGGCAGGCGGTGCAGAAGCCTGCGACCAGCCCTTGCGCATAGTTCAGATAATGGTCGCCGACCCAGGCCAGCGGCAGATAGGCGAGCACGACATCCCTGTCGGTCAGCTGGTCGAACTCCACCGTATCGCGCGCGGCCGCGATGCAGCGGCCGGCCGACAGCACCACGCCCTTGGACCGGCCGGTGGTTCCCGAGGTGTAAAGGATGATCGATGGGTCGGTCGCGGTTCCGGCTGCGATCTCGCGCTCGATGCGCGCGGCCGCTTCGGGATCGCCGGCCATGATCGCCTCGTTTTCCGCGACGATCGCTCCGAGATCGTGCAGGCGGCTGTGGTCGTAGTCGCGCAAGCCGCGGGTCTCGTCATAGACGATGTGGCGCAGCTTCGGCAGTTGCTCCTGGACCGACAGGATCTTGTCGACCTGCTCCTGGTCCTGCACCACCGCGACCGCGACATCGGCGTGGTCGAGCACATAGGCGATTTCGGTGGCGACCGCGTCGGCGTAGACCGGAACCGGGATCGCACCGAGCGCCTGAGCCGCAAGGATGGTTTCGTAGAGACGGGGGCGGTTGTTGCCGGCTATGGCGACGGTGTCGCCGCGCTTCACGCCGAGTTTCGAAAGACCAAGCGCTATCGCTAAGGCCTCGCGTCGCAGATCGGACCAAGTCCAGGTCTGCCAGATACCCATGTCCTTATGCCGCAATGCGGGATGGTCTCCTCGCACCTGCGCATGGTGAAGCAGCAGCTTCGGAAAAGTATCCGCAGCAGCGTCTGCCGCTGTTGCCAAGGCATCCTCCCACGTCGCGCCTGCGCACGGCCGCCGATTTCCGGCTTGTTTCCGTGTTCAAGATAAGAAGACAGCGCGGTGGGCCGGTCAAGCCTGCCGGAGGTGAACCAAAAGACGCTGGACTATTCCGCCGCCTTCAGCATCGGCGCGCCGGCTGTCCGGAACTGTTCCAGCAGCGCGTCCCGGTGCGCCTCGGCAGCCTTGAGATTGCGCAGCTTTACGTGGCCGAAGCCGCGTATCTTTTCCGGGACCGCCGCGAGCCCGACCGCGAGCGGGTGATTGTCGGAAGTGAGTTTCGGCAGAATCTCGTTCAACAGATTTTCGTAATCCGCGATCAGCCGACGCTCGGTGCGCCGCTCCTCGGTATACCCGAAGGGATCGAACGCCGTGCCGCGCAAGCCCTTCAGTTTCGCGAGCAACCCGAAGACGCGCATCATCCACGGCCCAAAGCTCATCTTGCGCGGCTCGCCCGTGGTCTTGTCGACACGCGCCAGGAGCGGCGGCGCGAGATGGAACTCGTAGCGCAAGCTGCCCGGTTCGAAAGCCGTTTCGACCTGCTTCACAAAGGTGCCGTCGGTGTAGAGCCGCGCGACCTCGTATTCGTCCTTATAGGCCATCAACTTGAAAAGATTGCGCGCCACCGCTTCGGTGAGCCCGGTACAGCCGGGGGCATTCAGGTGCTCCGTCGCACGCACCTTTGCGACCAATTCGGCATACCGCTTTGCATAAGCGGCATTCTGGTACGCGGTCAGGAACGCGACGCGGCGCTCGATGATTTCCTCCAGCGTCTGCGACAAATGGCGATTTTCATCCTGCGCTTCGGCGCTCGGGATCAGCGACTCCACACCGGCCATGTCGATAGCCGCACGCCGGCCCCAGCGGAAAGCGGCCTGATTCATCGCCACGGCCTCGCCATTCAGTTCGATGGCCTTCTCGATGGACTCTGCCGAGAGCGGCAGCGCACCCTTCTGATAGGCGAACCCAACCATGAACATGTTGGCCGCGATCGAATTGCCGAGAAGCGCCGTCGCAAGCCGTGTCGCGTCGATATAGGACACCTGATCGCGGCCGGACGCAGCGACGATGGCGCGCTTGAGCCG
>NZ_DATMRX010000260.1:0-12632 GCF_035565855.1 Pseudorhodoplanes sp. | reverse complement strand
GCCCCGCTCCGCTCGGGCCAGACCATGCCGCAGCTCGCGGCCGGAATGATCAATGAAATCATGGGCCCGAATGCCGATCCGAAGGGACGTGACATCGCCATCGCCTCGATGGCCGCGGTCCCGGCCGCGACCTACAAGGCGTGCGTCGAGGCGATCGTGACGTTCGAGGAACGCGCCAATCTCGGGCAGATCAGAGTGCCGGCCCTGTGCTTGGTCGGCGAGCTCGACACCAACGCCCCGGCCGCAATGATGCAGCGCATGGCGGCGAAGATTCCCGGCGCCACATTCGTTGGTCTGCCCGGTCTCGGCCACCTCCCTAATCTGGAGAACGCGGCCGCGTTCGATGCGGCCGTGCTCGGCTTCCTGCGCAACCTGAACGCGAGCGACACAACGGAACGGAGTGCCGGATGAACGCGATCGACTTGGACAAGGTGGACACCGACGCGCCGCTCTTCGCACCCGACGCTTTCGGCCTGAACGATTTTCAGAGCGAGTTGATCGCAAAGAGCCGCCGCTTCGGAAAGCAATATCTCGCGCCGCGCGCCGCCCAGCACGATCGCGACGCCACCTTCCCGATCGAGAATTTCCGCGACATGCATCCGGAAGGGTTGCTCGGCATCTGCATTCCGAAATCTTCCGGCGGCATTGGCGCCGATTACAAGACCTACGCGCTGTGCGCATCCGAGCTCGGCCGCTATTGCGGCGCGACCGCCTTGTCCTGGAACATGCATGTCTGCTCGACCTTGTGGTCGGGGCCGATCTCCGACGAGATGGACATGCCGGCGGACATCCGCGCGCAGCATCTCAAATATCGCGAGGTGCATTACCAGCGCATCCTGCGCGATGGCGCGATCTATGCACAGCCCTTCTCCGAAGGCGGCGCAGCGGCCGCCGGCGCCGTCGCATTCGGCACCGAGGCAAGGCCGGTCGACGGCGGCTATATCGTCAACGGCAAGAAGATCTTCGCCTCGCTGTCCGGCTCCGCCGATTATTACGGCGCATTGTGCACGCGGCGGGCCGAGGGCGAAGAGGCGATGCGCCGCAACACGCTGTATCTCGGCATCCCCGCGAACGCGCCGGGTGTCAGCGTCACCGGCGACTGGGACCCGCTCGGCATGCGCGGCACCGTTTCGCGCACGCTGATTTTCAAGGATGTGTTCGTACCGGAAGACGCCGCGCTGATGCCGCCCGGCGTCTATTATCAGGCCGTGCTGCGCTGGCCGCACATGTTCCTGACGCTGACGCCGACCTATATGGGTCTCGCGCAGGCCGCCTACGACTTCACGGTGGCGTATCTTCGCGGCGAAGTGCCGGGCATGCCGCCGGTGAAGCGGCGCATGTTTCCGACCAAGCAGCTTGCTGTCGCCGAGATGAAGCTGATGCTGGAACAGACCAAGGCGATCTGGTTCCAGACCATCAGCGAGGCGCGGCCCAATCCGTCCAAGGACTCCGTGATGCGCGCCTATTGCGCGCAATATACGGTGATGGAAAACGCCAACGCGCTGGCCGTCAAAGCCATTCGCACCTGCGGCGGCCAGGCCATGCTCAAGAGCCTGCCGCTCGAGCGCATCTATCGCGACAGCCGCTGCGGCTCGCTGATGCTGCCCTGGACCGCGGAAATCTGCATGGACCGCCTCGGCAAGGAAACGCTGTACGAGCCGGGCGAGAAGGATGAGTGAGACTTTGCCGCGCACTCCGACGGATTCCCTCCTCCTTGAAGGGGGAGGGTTAAGGTGGGGGTCCGCTTTCAATCATCAACAAGACCCCCAACCGGCGAGCTTCACTCGCCGACCTCCCCTTTCAGGGGGAGGGAGCAGTTCCTGCGCGTGATCTAAGACGACGTCATGGACCTCTCTGATCTCATTGCGCGTAATGCCGACTTCACGCCTGACAAGGTCGCGATCCGCTTTGGCGAGCGCATCCTCAGTTACGCCGCGTTTCACGACCGCATCGTGCAAACCGCACGTGCGCTGAAATCCGAACTCGGCGTCGGACGCGGTGATCGCGTCGCCATCCTTGCCGCCAACCACTCCGATTATCTCGTCACGCTCTATGCCTGCGCACGCCTCGGCGCGATGCTGGTGACGCTGAACTGGCGGCTCGCCGTTCCCGAACAGCTCTACATCCTGTCCGATAGCGGCGCGAAAGTGCTGATCGTGGACAAGGAATTCTGCGCGGTCGTGGAGCAGCTCGCGCAGCACCTGCCGGACCTCAAGGTAATCGGGCTGGACTACACGCCGGACGGTGCGCCCTCGTTCGACGAACTCCTTGCCGCGGGATCAGGCGACGGCCGCAATCCGCACACCGACACCTCGAACCCTCTCCTTCTCGTCTATACGTCCGGCACCACCGGCCGCCCCAAGGGCGCGGTCCTGCGGCAGGAAGCCCTCCTCTGGAATGCGCTGATGAGCCATCACGCGCACGACATGCGCGCCGACGATCACATCCTCACCTTCCTGCCGATGTTCCATGTCGGCGGGTTGAACATCCAGACAACGCCCGCGGTGCAACTTGGCGCGACCGTCACGATCCACACGCGCTTTGTGCCTGATGCCGCGCTTCAGTCGATCGTGCAGGACAGGCCGACCCTGATCGTGATGGTCCCCGCGGTGATGCAGGCGCTGATCCAGCACCCGCTCTTTGCTTCGACCGATCTCTCGTCGCTCCGCGCCATCGCCGCAGGCTCGAGCCTGATACCGGTGCCGCTGATCAAGGCGTTCATGGAGCGCGGGGTGCCGGTGATCCAGATCTACGGCTCGACGGAAACCGGACCGGTCGCGGTCTATACTCGTGTCGGCGGCGATCTCTCGCGGCTGACCTCGACCGGGCTGCCGGGTCTCTATTGCGAGGCCAGAACTGTGGACGACGCCGGCCACGAGGTGCCGCCTGGCGTTGCCGGCGAAGTGGTGGTTCGCGGGCCGAACGTGCTCTACGAATATTGGGGCAATGCCGAAGCGACCGCGGAAGCCCTGCGCGACGGCTGGTATCATACCGGCGACGTCGGCACGCGCGACGCCGACGGCTATTTCTATATCCACGACCGCAAGAAGAACATGATCATCTCCGGCGGCGAGAACATCTATCCCGCCGAAGTGGAGCGTGTGTTGCACGATCATCCCTGCATTTCCGAAGCTGCCGTGATCGGACGTCCCGATCCGAAATGGCAGGAGGTACCGGTCGCCTACATCGTCTGCCACAAGGAGATGACCATCACCGTCGACGAGGTGAAAGCCTTCGTCGGCAAGCATCTCGCGCGCTTCAAGATCCCGCGTGAGATCGTGTTCGTGGACTCGCTGCCGCGCACCGCGCTCGGCAAGGTGCAGCATTTCATGCTGCGGGAGCAGCAATGACCTCGTGTCCCGGACGCGGTGCAGCATGAAGCAGAGCGAAATGATGCACCGCAGATCCGGGACCCAGATATTTGATTTGAATAGGTCCCGGTTCTGCAGCGCACCGCTTCGCGCTGCGCAGCGCCCGGGACATGAAACCGGAGTTTAAAATGCGCATTGCAGTTCTGGGCGGCGGCAACGGCTCATTCGCAGCGGCGGGCGATTTCGCGCTGGCGGGGCATGACACGCGGCTGTGGCGGCGCGACCAGGCCGCGGTCGAGGAGCACAAGGCCACCGGCTCCGCGATCCTCGTCAAGGATTTCTCCGGCCAGCGCGTCGCCAAGCTGTCGCTTGTCACGAACGACATTGCCGAAGCCGTGCGCGATGCCGAGCTGATCCTGTGTCCCGCGCCGGCGCACGCACAGCCCGATATCGCGAACGCGCTGGCGCCGCATCTCAAGGACGGACAGGTGGTGTTCCTGCCGCCCGGCACCTTCGGCTCGCTGCTGTTTGCAAAAGCTGCGCACGACGCCGGCAACAGGGCGAAGGTGGCGTTCGCCGAAACCGGCACCCTGCCCTGGCTGACGCGCAAGCACGGCCCGTTCGAGGCCGCGATCACCGTGCGCGCGAAGCGCCTGCCGACCGGGGTATTTCCGCTGACGCTGAAGGACCACGCGCTGTCGGTGATCGGGCAGGCCTTTCCGAACGTGATCGAGGATTGCGGCGATGCCCTATCCGGCGCGCTGATGAATGCCGGACCGATCATCCATCCACCGCTGATCACCATGAATGCCGGCCCGCTCGAGCATTTCGACAAGTGGGACATCCACAAGGAGGGCACGCAGCCCGCAATCCGGCGCGTCACCACCGCGCTCGACAACGAGCGCATCGCGGTGCGCGAGGCCTTCGGCTACGGCGCGCCGCATTTTCCGCTCGCCGATCACTATGCGAAGGAAGGCGACGAGTGGATGTATGGCCGCGGCTCTCACGACCGGCTCACCGACTCGGGCGACTGGCGCGAGAAGATCGTGCTGACGCAGCATCGCTACATGCTGGAAGACGTGCGCACCGGCCTCTCTTTCCTGATTTCGGCCGGCGAGATTGCAGGCGTGCCGACGCCGCTCGCCCGTGCCTTCCTGTCGATCGGCGGCGCGGTGGTCGGCGAAGACTTCATGGTCACGGGACGCACGCTCAAGGGCATGGGGCTCGGGCAATACGACAAGCCAGGGCTGCAGGCGTTGCTGCGGGACGGATTCAGGTGAAGCGCAACAACACACCGACCTCGTGTCCCGGACGCGACGCTCCATGGAGCGAAGCGGAATGGTGCGTCGCTGAGCCGGGACCCGTGCGAATGACAGTGTGGGTCCCGGTTCTGCAGCGCACCGTTTCACGCTGCGCTGCGCCCGGGACACGGAACCTTCGTTGGGGCTGGCAATCATGACAGCACGCGACCCCATCGCCTGTCTCGGCGCCGGGCGCATGGGCCGCGGCATTGCGGTCGTGTTCGCCTATGCCGGCCATCCGGTGCAGGTGGTGGACTTCAAGCCGCGCAGCGCGGAGGATTTCGCAAAGCTCGAAGCCGAAACGCTCGGCGAAATCCGCACCGTGCTCGCCTCGCTCGCCGCGTTCGGCATGTTCGATCCGGCGCAGATCGACACCATCCTGAAGCGCGTCACCATCCTGCCGGAAAGCGGCGCGCAGGCGGCCTTCTCCTCCGCTGCGGTTATCTTCGAAGGCGTACCGGAGGTGCTGGACCTCAAGCGCGAGGCGCTGGCGCGGGCCTCGAGACTCGCAGGCCCCGCCCCGATCATCGCTTCCACAACCTCGACCATTCTGGTCGACGACATTTCCGGCGCGATCGAACACCCCGAACGCTTCCTCAATGCGCATTGGCTGAACCCGGCCTATCTCGTGCCGCTCGTCGAGATGTCGCCCGGCAAGGCGACCGATCCCGCGGTCACCGCGCGGCTTAAGGCGCTCCTTGAAGGCATCGGCAAGGTGCCTGTCGTCTGTGCCGCTGCGCCCGGCTATATCGTGCCGCGCATCCAGGCGCTGGCGATGAACGAAGCCGCGCGCATGGTGGAGGAAGGCGTCGCCTCGGCGGAAGACCTCGACAAGGCGATCAAATACGGTTTCGGCTTTCGCTTCGCCGTGCTTGGCATGCTTGAGTTCATCGACTGGGGCGGCGGCGACATTCTCTATTACGCGAGCCGGTACCTGACGAACGCGCTGGGCAACGAGCGCTATGCCTCGCCGGAGATCATCGCGCGCAACATGGAGGCCGGGCATATCGGCCTGAAGACGCAGCGCGGATTTCTGAATTACGAGGGGATGGACGTGGATGCCTATCGAGCCGACCGGCTGCGCGCCTTCGTTGCGATGCTGCGGCACTTCGATCTGGTGAAGCCGCCGGTGGTGTAGCTTCGTTTCTCCCCGAATGCGGTCTGCTCCCTCTCCCCTTGGGGGAGAGGGTTGGGGTGAGGGGTTACAGACTGTCCGTTAAGCCCCCTCACCCGACCTCGCTTCGCTCGGTTGATCTCTCCCCCGAGGGGAGAGGTGAAGAGAGTGCGCGGCTGCCGACCTACCCGAACACGTCCTGCAGCACGCCGCGCTTGACCACCACGGTGTTGTCCACCGTGATCGTAGTCTTCATCACCGGCAGATCAAAATGGCCCGCGGTGTAGCGCCCGGCAAATTCGTTCGCGCCGGTCGAGAACAGGAAATTGCCGGGAACGGCGCGGATCTCGGTGCCGTTGGTGTCGCGCTGGCCGTACATCGCGAGCGCCTCGTAACGCGCGCCGGGATTCATGCCCCACCCGACATGCGACACAGCATAGGCTTCGCGGTCGCCCCAGGCGGAGAGATATTGACGGAACATCTCCGCATCGGTGCCTTCGCCGACGATATCGGTGATGTAGTCGTCCTTGAAGTCGAGGCGGATCGGATCGACCATGTAGCGCTTGAAGGTCAGGTTGATGTCGCCGCGGTCGAGCACGAGGCGCCCGTTCACTGACTTCGCCTTGGGGAAGCTGACGACGATGCCGCCCGGCCAATGCGCGAGCGTGCCTGGCTTGTCGGTCCAGCCCCAGACACCGACGGTCTGCGCGCCAGCCATGTCGACGTCGAGATCGGTGCCGGCTTCGGAGGTCACCTTCATGCGCTTTGCTCCGCGCAGCATGCGCGCAGCGTTCCGCACCCGCGTCTCGAGCGCGGGATCGGGGCGCATGCGCTCCAGCGCTTCCGGATGCTCGTTGGAGATCACCTGAATGCGGGCGCCGGCCTTGAGGATGTCCGGCGTCTCCGGCGCATGCATCAGGCCTTCGAGCGTGCAATCCACGACGAAGCCGGCCTGCTGCAAGGCCGACACCACCGGCGTGAGCTTGCCGATAGCAACGCTCGCGCCGGTCGAGCGGATCGGCACCGGATATTCATTGCGCGGTGTCGGCACCACGACATGGAAGGGCCGCGCGCCAAGGCGCAGCAGCGCCAGCTCGGCGAGCTGCACATTGAGCTGACGCGACTGCGTTTCGGACAGGATCGCAGCGGTGTCGCCCTTTTTCACCGCGCATCGTTCGAAGAGTTCGCAGAAGGCGTCGATCCACTTGCCTTCGATCCGGTCCGCAAACATCAGTTTTCCTCCGGGAATCCCCGCAACAGCCAGGCCCGCAGCGCATTGAATCCCGCATTGAGGATCAGGCCGAGCGCGGAGATCGCGATGATGGGCACGAACATGTCCACGGTCTGGAAGTTGCGCGCGGCCCGGACCAAAAGGTGCCCGAGTCCCTCGGTCGAGGATATCATCTCCGACAGGAAGACGACGATGCACGAAATGACAAGGCTGATCCGGCATCCGGTCAGGATCGAGGGGAGCGCCGCGGTCAGCACCACCGTGAACAGGGTTTTGAGGCGGCTCACGCCCATCGCACGGGCCGACCAGACGAGCTTGGGCTCGACCGAAATGGCGCCCTGATAGGTCGCAAGCAGGATCGGAAACAGCGCGTCGGCAAAGACCAGCGCGATCTTGGAGGAATGGTCGAAGCCGAGCGTCAGGATGAAAGCCGGATAGAGCGCGATCTTCGGCAAAGGCGCCAGGATCCGGATGACCGGACGCAGCAGCGCGCCAATCACCGGGCTCCCCGCCGCCGCGATACCGAGCGCCACGCCGACAATGACCGCAAGGCCGAATCCCCAGAACAGCCGGTACAGCGTGGTCGCGGCATGTCCGAGAAACGCCGGATCGCCAAGCAGCTGGAAAACGCGCGCGAAGACTGCGCCGGGCGGCGGCAACAGGCTCGGCGGCGCGACGTTGAAGCTGGTCAGAGATTGCCAGAGCGCGAGCAGGAGCAGGATCGGGATCAGCCCCATCACGAGCTCGGAGATGCGGCGTCCCACGGTCATGCCGAACCAACCGCAATCTCATGCACCGGATCGGCCCATCCGACCACGATCCCGCGCAGCCATTCGAACACGAGATCGAGCACGAAACCGAGCGCCCCCACGATCACGATCGTCGCATAGACCGTGTTGTATTGGGCGAGATCCAGCGAGTTGAACAACAGATTGCCGATGCCGGCCTGCCGCACGATCATTTCGCTGGTCACCATGGTGATCAGCGCCAGCACCAGCCCGGTGCGGCAGCCAACCATGATTTCCGGCAAGGCGGCCGGCAGCACGATGCGGAACAGCCGCTCGCGCGCGGTCATGCCCATCGCGGCGCCGGACCAGAGCAGCTTCTCGCCGACGGCGCGCGCGCCCTGGTAGGTGTGGTAGATCAACGGCAGCGATACGCCGAGGAAGATCACCAGCGTCTTCGAGGCCTCCCCAATCCCGAGCCACAGCATGATGATCGGCATCAGCGCCGCCTTCGGCACCGGATAGATCATCATGAAGAGCGGATTGAAGAAGGCCGCGACCGTCTTGCTGCGCCCCATCATCAGACCGATGGGAACGGCGAACAGGAAGGCCAGGGCGAAGCCGACCGCCATCCGGCGGACCGACGAGAGAATGTCGTAGAGCGATTGCTTGTCGGTGAGGATCGTGGGCAGGTCCCGCAATGTCTCCCAGGCAGTCGGCAGTGATTCAAGCGCGATCAGCCGCGCACCGATTTCCCACGCCAGCAGCAGCGCGAAACACGCGATCAGGGGCGGCACGCCGGGAATGGCAGTGAGATTTTTCACGACGAGGCGGCCTCGTCGGTCGGATTGTCCATCATCTTCTCGATGTCGACGACGTAATCCTGGTATTTGCGATTGACGAGCAGCTCGGCCCGGTGGCGCGGTCGCGGCAGATCGATCGGGATGATCTCCTTGATGCGGCCGGGCGAACGGGTCATCACCATCACCCGGTCGGACAGAAATACCGCCTCTTCGACACTGTGGGTGACGAACATCACGGTCTTGCGGTCACGCTCCCAGATGTCGAGCAGATCGTTCTGCAGCCTCACGCGCGTATGCGCGTCGAGTGCCCCGAACGGTTCGTCCATGAGAAGAATTTTCGGCCGATAAGCGAGCGTACGGCAAATCGCGACGCGCTGCTTCATTCCGCCCGACAATTCTTTCGGATAGAAATCGGCATAGCGTGAGAGATTGACCATCGCGAGCAGCTCGCGGGCGCGGGCTTCCGCGGCCTTGCGGCTCTCGCCCTGCTCGAGGAGGCCGTACATCACGTTGCCGAGCACGGTCTTCCATGGAAACAGCGCGAATTCCTGGAACACCGGACCGCGGTCCGGGCCTGGCCCCTCGACCGGCTTGTTATCGACCAGCACGGCGCCGGTGGTGGGCGGCACGAAGCCGCCGACGATGTAAAGAAGGGTGGATTTGCCGCAGCCGGAAGGCCCGAGGATCGAGACAAATTCGCCGTCCCCCACCTTCAGGTCGATATCGGTGATCGCGAGATGTGGCCGGTTGCGCTGCGTGTCGAAGGATTTTGACAGGCCTTCAATCGAGATCATGTCGCAGCCAAAAATCGGGCATCGGTAGGCATCTCTGCTGTCCTGCTCGCGGAACGCGAACCCCCGCAAAGCAAAATCACTCCCGTCGCAGGCGACGGCCCCTGTATTTCGCGCGTCACTTGATTGGAAATGACGATATCCGGGCACGATAGCGGGGCGTGGGAGGGGCGGCAAGCACCGGCCTCTCCGCCGCGAAAAACGTGGGCTAAAGGGCCTGATTGAGCCCGCAGATCGAGCGCGCCAGCGCCGGCTGAATGTCGAAGCCACGCCGCTCGAAGACCTTTCCGTTCGGGCACCAGACCCGTGCCTTGTTGTCGGCAAGGGTGCAGGTCGCAAGCTTCGGCGCCAGGATATTCGCCGGCGCTTCGCAGCCGCCACCGAGTGTCGTGGGTTTTACCTCCTGGACGACCTGCGCGAAGCAGGCCGAACTTACCGATATCAGGCAGGTCGCGATGACAATGCGAAGCATGATGTCCCCTCAGGCTTGCAAATGGGAAGGCCCCTCCGGCCCCTTATGGCTTGTCGCCCCAAGCGCCTTGAAGGTTCAAAAGAAGGCGGTTTCGGTCCGAAAACGGCGCCTGAGCGCGTCCCGCCATTTGCAGTGCGTATCCTTACGCCGGCTATCACGCCGCGCGGCTGGGCGCCCGTGAACCATTTTTAATGCGGCCGCTACCAATACCCGAGGCCCCGACTGGGGCAGCCGGGGGGACGATCTCCGGAAGTCTGAAAATCGGATTGATGGAGACGGATCGTGACCACGCTTACTCAGCTCGCGCAGCTCGAACTCGAACTGATCAACCGGGCGCGCATGGACCCGCTTGCGGAGATGCAACGCGCCGGTCTCACGACGCTGAACGATTTCATCCTGCCGGGATCGGGCACCATCACGGCAGACCCAAAGCAGGTCCTTGCCGGCAATAATCAGCTCACCGCTGCCGCGGTCGGCCATACCGCGCAGATGATTCTGAAGAACAACGTTCAACACGAAGGGATCGGGGACCTCGATCCGGCGTCGCGCATCAAGAATGCCGGCTACCTCAACAATAACGTCAGCCGGCCAGAGAATATCGGCCGTGCCGGCGAGAATGCCTTCAACTTCAATGCAGCGAATCTTCCGACCGAGCAGGACATCGTAGCGCGGCTGGCCGTGAAGAACCATCTGGGGCTGTTCAACGACAAGCCCGGTCCGGACGTCTTTGGCGAAGCCGGGGGGCACCGCCTCACCATGCTGGACCCGTCCTATAAGGAGGTGGGTATCGGCGCCACGGCGATCACGACCCATCCGACCTTGAACGGCATGCCTGGCATCGACGTGCAGTTTTTCCAGACCCAGAATTTCGGAAATAACAGCACCAAGTCGTTTGTGACAGGCGCTGTTTACAACGACTTAAATAAGGACAATTTCTACAGCCTGGGCGAAGCGGTCGGCAACGTCACTGTGACATTGCGCAACGCCACCACCGGTGCGGTGATCGGCAGCGATCGGACCGGCGAAGGCGGCGGCTGGTCGGTCGGCGAGGACGGAGGCACGTTCAGGGTTACATTCTCCGGCGCCGGAAAGGGCGACGTCTCGGCGACCATCGAAGCAGGCGCACTGAATGCCAAGATGGATCTGGTCAACGGCAACGAGATCTACGCCAATGCCAACACCACGCTGAATGAAGGCGCGGTGGGCCTGCGCCTGATCGGCATCCAGAATATCAACGGCACCGGCAACAACCTCGCGAACGTCATCACCGGCAATGCCGGTGCGAATATCCTGACGGGCGGCGGCGGCAACGACATCATCGACGGCGGTGCCGGCACCGATACCGTCGTGTTTTCCGGCCAGCAGTCCTACTACAAGATCATCGTCAACGGAAACACCGCGACGATCGAGGACACGCGTGCCGGCTCGCCTGACGGCATCGACACCATCACCAATGTCGAACTCGTCAACTTCGGCGGGACAATCGTGTCCTACAGCTCACTCAGGAACCAGACACCTGCGGCTGCGGTCGCAGGTTCGGTCGTGATCGGCGATCAGAGCATCCAGGAAGGCAATGCCGGGACCAAGGTTCTGACCTTCACGCTCACGCGCTCCGGGGGCACCGCCGCCTTCGACGTGAATTTCGCAACCAGCAACGGCACCGCGACTGCGGGCGAGGATTATGTCGCGACGTCCGGTGTCGTCCACTTCGCGGCCGGTGAAACCCAGAAGACCATTTCGGTCACGATCAATGGTGATACAAAGTTCGAGAGCGACGAGACCTTCAACGTCAATCTCTCGAACGCCACGAATGGCGCGACGATCGCCGACGGCCTCGCGGTCGGCAAGATCCTGAATGACGACGTCCAGCCGGTCGCGGGTTCGGTCGTGATCGATGATCGGAGCATCCAGGAGGGCGATGCCGGCACCAAGGTTCTCACCTTCACGCTCACGCGTTCCGGCGGCACCGCCGCCTTCGACGTGAATTTCGCGACCAGCAACGGCACCGCGACCGCAGGCGAGGACTATGTCGCGACCTCCGGTGTCGTTCGCTTCGCCGCGGGTGAAACCCAGAAGACCATTTCGGTCACGATCAACGGCGATACCAAGTTCGAGGCAAACGAAACCTTCAACGTCAATCTCTCGAACGCGACCAATGGCGCGACGATCGCGGACAGCGTTGGGGTCGGCACGATCCAGAATGACGACGCCAACCACGCACCGACCGTGACCGGCAACAACTTCAAGCAGGCGGCCGGCGCGTCAGTCGCGGCCTCCTCGGTCTTCTCGGCCCAGGACCTCGACGGCAATTCGACCATCACAAAGTATGCCTTCTGGGATGAAGGCAACGGCGGCGGCTTCCTCACGGTCAAGGGTGTCACGCAGGCCTCGGGTCAGTGGATCATTGTCGACGCGGCCGATCTTGGAACCGTGCGCTATGTCGGCGGCGTGAATGGCGGTGTCGAGACCCTCTGGGCCAGCGCATTCGATGGCAATGTCTGGTCCGCGAACAAGTCGGTTTCCGCGACCACACTGCATCCCGCTCCGTCGGACTTCAATGGCGACGGCAACACCGACGTGCTGTGGCACAACAACAACGGCAACGTGGCGATGTGGCAGATGGATGGCTTCACGACGCTCGCCAATGTCGGCGCGGGGGCGCAAGCTACGGGCTGGCACGCGATGGATGCCTTCGACTTTAACGGCGACGGCAAGGACGACATCCTCTGGCACAACGATAACGGCCAGGTGCAACTCTGGCTGATGAACGGCGCGCAGGCCACCCAGAAGCTCGACCTCGGCGCGATGGCCACCACCTGGAAAATCGGCGGTGTCGACGATTCCACCGGTGACGGCAAGGCCGAGGTGCTGTGGCACAATACAA
>NZ_DATMRX010000259.1:0-5202 GCF_035565855.1 Pseudorhodoplanes sp. | reverse complement strand
TTTCTCGACATCGTCGGTCACGATGGCACGCGCGGCGAGCTTGTGGCCTGCGCCTTCGATCCGCTCCGCAAGCGTGCTGCCGGACTTGTCATCCGCGAGATCGCGCGTGTCTGAAACGGTGAGGACCGCGATATTGAGCGGTACGAAATTCCGGGATTCGTCGATGCCTGGCATTCTTCGGTCTCGTGTCACGACACTGCACTGCGACGAGAGCGTGAAACGCGGCATTTGTGCCGCGCTTCACGACGGGACGTGAATTACAAATTCGCCGTCCGGAAAGTGTCGCAATCCGACACCCGGCCACTTTCCAGTCCGCGTTTGAACCAGCGTACGCGCTGTTCGGACGAGCCGTGGGTGAAGGAATCCGGCACCACGCGTCCGGTGGATTGCTTCTGCAGCCGGTCGTCGCCGATCGCCGACGCGATGCCGATCGCCCCCTCGATGTCGCCCGGATCGATAAAGTCCTTCTTGCGCCGCGCGTGATTGGCCCAAACGCCGCCCAGGCAATCGGCCTGCAATTCGACGCGCACCTGGATGTTGTTGGCTTGCGCCCTGCTGCCTGCCGCCTGCTGCATCTGTTGCGCGCGGGGCAGGATGCCGAGCAGGTTCTGCACGTGATGACCGACTTCATGTGCGATCACGTAAGCCTGTGCGAATTCGCATTGCTTGCCGCTGCAGGCGCGGAATTTCTGCTCCATCTCCCGGAAGAACGCCGTGTCGAGGAAGATGCGCTTGTCGGGCGGACAATAGAACGGTCCCATCGCCGATTGCGCCATGCCGCACGCGCCGCCGGCGGTGGCGCCGGAATAAAGCCGCAGGCGTGCGGGGCGATAAGTCTGTCCGTTCGCGCGGAAGATGTCCGACCACACGTCTTCGGTCGAACCGATGACAGCGGCGACGAAGTCGCCTTGCTGATCGGCTGGCCTGCCTTGTTTCGCGGGAGGCGCCTGACGTTGCGTCTGCTGAGCGGGGCCGCCCTGGAAGATTTCCGCGCCGCCGATCAGGATTCGCGGATCGATGCCCAGAAACCAGCCGAGCAGGCCGAGAATGATGATGGTGCCGATGCCAAGGCCGCCACCACCGCCCGGGATCGGGAAGCCGCCACCACCGCCATAACCACCGCCCTGGCCGCGCACATCCTCGATGTTGTCGCTGCGGCGGAAATCATCCCAACGCATCCCATCCTCCTGATGCCGGCCCGAGTGTCGCCCATCGGCTCGCTGCCGTCCACGCTTCAGAACGCCGAATCGCACCAAAGCGTTTCGTTACCAAATGGTTGCTGTTTGGCGTAAACGCCAGCCAATGAAAGTACTTGCAATTTAAGGGGTTTTTTACCTTGGCGCGCCAGTATCGGGGCATGTCGGTTGTAGGTCCCGCGTCACCGACCGCGTCGCCAGGGTCAGAGTTCTGAGTCATGGTAGAGTCGCGTCGCGGGGCGTCCAGACGGACGCCCCGTTTGACTCATAGTCACAGTGAAGGCCCCCGCGTGCTGGTGGGCGACTGCGTCGAACAATTGGCGACGCTGCCGGCCGAGTGCGTCGACCTGGTCTTCGCCGATCCTCCTTATAATCTGCAGCTGCAGAGCGATCTGAAGCGCCCCGACGATTCCAGGGTCGATGGTGTCACCGACGACTGGGACAAGTTCAGTTCCTTCCGCGAGTACGACGACTTCACCCGGAACTGGCTGACCGCTTGCCGGCGGGTGATGAAGCCGTCGGCCACGCTGTGGGTCATCGGCTCCTATCACAACATCTTCCGTGTCGGCGCCATCCTCCAGGACCTCGGGTTCTGGATCCTGAACGACGTGGTGTGGCGCAAGTCCAACCCGATGCCGAACTTCCGCGGCCGGCGCTTCACCAACGCGCATGAAACGATGATCTGGGCCGCACGCGACCCCGGCGGCAAGGGCTATACCTTCAACTATGAGGCGTTGAAGGCAGGCAATGACGACGTGCAGGTGCGGTCCGACTGGACGCTGCCGTTATGCACCGGGGAGGAGCGGCTGAAGGGCCGCGACGGTAAAAAGCTCCATCCGACTCAGAAGCCCGAAGCGTTGCTCGCACGAGTGATTCTTGCTGCATCGCGCCCCGACGATCTCGTCCTCGATCCGTTCAGCGGTACCGGAACGACGGGTGCGGTCGCGGCGAAACTCGGCCGGCGCTTCGTCGGCGTCGAGCGCGACCCGGACTATGCGAAAGCTGCGATGAAGCGCATTGCCGCGGTCGAACCGCTGCAAGCCCCGTCCATCGCGCCCTTCATGACGGCGCGGGAAGCGCCACGCGTACCCTTCACGGCGCTGATCGAGCGAGGGCTGATCTCGCCCGGCGCGAACCTCGTCGACTCCAAGAAGCGCCACAGGGCGCTGGTGCGGGCCGACGGCGCGGTGATGCTCGGCGAAAAGGTCGGCTCGATCCATCGCATCGGTGCGCTCGCGCAGGGTCTGGAAGCCTGCAACGGCTGGACCTTCTGGCATGTCGAAATGAAGGGGCAGCTCACCCCGATCGACGCGCTTCGCGCCAGACTGCGCGAGGAGATGTTCTAAGAGGCTCGAGCGATTCCATTACGGTGGAATCGTATCGCCCATCTTGTCATGCCCCGCGGTGGCGGGGCATCCAGTAAACTTCTGAAGCTGTTGTATTTACTGGATCGCCTGCCTTCGCGGGCGATGACAGCTCAGAGCGCGGCCTCGAGATCCCCGTTTCGCTATCGCCGCTCCGCGCGCAGCTCGATATTTGCACTGCGTTCCGGCACGCCGAAGTCCTTGCGGCAGATATCGGCAAGGATCGCGATGCCTTCACGAATCTCGTCCTCGGTCGGGCTCGCAAAGCACAGCCGCATCCGGCTGCGGGCATGCGTGGCATCGGTCGACCATTCCGGTCCCGGATTGATGGCGACGCCCGCGGCGAGCGCGGACTGATAGAGCCTCATCGTATCGACCTGATCCGGCAGCTTGACCCACAGGAATATGCCGCCCGGAGGATCGTCGAATTCCGCCGCGGTGCCGAATTGCTCGTCGAGGGCCGCCATCAGCGTCTCGAGCTTCTTGCGCAAGCCCCGCCGCAGCGCCGGCACATGCGCGGCAAAATGCGGCGCGCAATATTCGGCGAGCACCATCTGCTCCAGCGCGCCGGACCCGGCATCGACCTTCAGCGCGATCATCCGCGACAGGATCGGCCAGGGCGCGACGATGAAGCCGACACGCAGAGCGGGCGCGATGGATTTCGAGAACGAGCCGATATGGATCACCCCGCCGGTGGTATCCATGGCGTAAAGCGCGGGCGGGCGCTCGCCGCTCCAGATCAGGTCGGAATAACAATCGTCCTCGAAGACCGGCACGCCATAGGAGCGGGCGAGCTCCAGGAGTTTTGTCCGGCGATCCATCGGCATGATGGTGCCGGTCGGGTTCTGCACGGTCGGAATGGTGTAGATGTATTTCGGCCGGATATTTTTCGCCCTTAGTGCGGCGAGCGTGTCGGCAAGCGAATCGATTTGCAGGCCGTCGCGATCGACCGGCACGCCGACCGCATTCACACCGGACCGCGCATAGCGGTTGAGCATGCCCTGATAGGTGTCGCGCTCGACGATCACCGTATCGCCGGGTGCGAGCAAGGCGCCGTTGATCAGATCGAAGGCCTGCAGCGAGCCGGATACGAGCAGAATGTCGTCGGCGGTGCAGCCGATTCCGGCATCGCGCTTGAGCTTGGCGGCGAGGAATTCGCGCAGCGGCCGGTAACCTTGCGGGCCATGCGCCACGCCGTAATAGGCGAGCGAGGCGCCCTCGCGCCGCAACACAGCATCGGCTGCAACGCGCAGAGCTTCAACCGGTACCTGTGCCGGATCGTTGTTGCCGCCGGTGAAATTGTAGCGCGGCGATCCCGTCCATTTTGCCGCAGGCGGAGGCGATCCGGGCGGCAGCAGCGGCGTGAAGTCGAAGTCGGCCATCCCGAAGCAATCCTCCGCAAGTTTTTTGCGGCGCGACGGTAGATGGCCGACCTTCGAGCCGCAAGGCGGGATCGATCGCGGCCTTTAGCTGCGCTTCGGTCCGTTGCCTGCGCCGCCGGTGTAGCGGGACAGGATCGACACGAGCATCAGCGCTCCGATCACCGTGATGTGCTCGGTCGCGGTGTGGAACGCCTGCGTCGCGCGCGGCTCCGGCAGCGACCAGAAATGATGGACCAGCGGAATTGTCAGCAGCGTGAAGATCGCGAGCGCGCCGGCGCCCAGCCAGGTCCAGCGGTTGATGATGATCAGCAGCGATCCGCCGAGTTGCACGATGATCGTCAGGATATTGATCAGCTCGGGATGGGGCAGGTTGAACATCGCCATTTCGGCGACGCCGCCCTTGAAATCGATCAGCTTGGCGAGGCCGCTGCCCCAGAATGCGAAGGTCAGAATGATGCGCGCGAGGACGGCGAACCAAGTCTGGTCGAGCAGTCGAATGAAGATAGCCGGCATGTTCGGAATCCGTAAAAGCGCGCGCAAGCGGTGGCTGGCCCGCGCGCTGGGTTGCTCTGTCGGGGACGTGCGGCTATCGGGCCGCCGTCACCATGATTTCCACGGTGAATTGAGGCGCAGCGAGCCGGGCCTGGACGGTGGCCCGCGCCGGCGTATTGCCCGGTGACACCCAGGTGTCCCACACAGCGTTCATCTCGGCGAAGGTGTCCATATTGGCGAGCCAGATATTGGCGGTCAGGAGCTTCGACTTGTCGGTGCCCGCCTTGGCCAGATAGCTGTCGATGGTGGCTAGGATCTCCCGGGTCTGCTCGGTGACGCTCTTGCCGGCGCTGTTCTGCGCGACGATTCCCGCGAGATAGACGGTATTGCCATGGATGACGATCTGGCTCATCCGCGGCCCGACTTCGTGACGCTCAACGGTCATGGTGCTTCCCCGTAATCATCTTGCATTGCGGCAGACTATCGCTCGCGGCGGTCTTCCTGCGGCAGCGCGCGCCGAATTGCAACAGCCGAACCAGCCTGGCCCGGCAACGCCCAGCGTGTCCGGTGCCGGATTGAAGCCCGCTTAGTCACGCTTTGTTAAAAAGCTTCGCAGACTTGCTCTGCGAGCATGTGTCCGGACAAACCGAATGCTGCTAGCATCGGTCAGGAATCAACGGCAATGGAGGCGGCCATGCCAGTAGCTTTTTCAGTTGACCCTGAGACCCTGCGCAAGTTCAAGCTGTGGTTCAAGATCTATGGCGTGAT
>NZ_DATMRX010000258.1:0-2777 GCF_035565855.1 Pseudorhodoplanes sp. | reverse complement strand
CCGCACGAAGTCCTGGCCCTGAACGATGACGCGCGCGCCATCGGCCACACCGGCAAGCCACATGAAGCTCTGATCGTCCTCGACGATCGTCGTCGGGGCAAAGCCGACCTTGCCCTCGCCGTCCACGGTGCGCACGCCGAGGTCGCCCGCGGACGAAAAGATCAGCGCCGAGCGCGGCACCCGCGTCGCCGGCGTCGGCGCAAGCGGAATCGTCACCTCCGCCGTGATGCCGTCCGGGATCGCCCCATCGGCGTTCGGCATCTCGACCTCGACGCGATAGGTGCGCGTGGCCGCGAGCGCGGACTTGGAGACGTAGCGGACCCGCCCCTGCTTGGTCTGCCCGGACACCAGCCGGACCTCGGCGGTGTCGCCGACGCGAATGCTGCCGACCTTGCGCTCCGAAACCTCGACAACCGCCAGCATCGGATCGAGCCCGACGATATCGGCGACCGATGTGCCGGTGAAGGAAAACGCCGACGTTCCCACCTCGGAGACATTGGTGACGACGCCATCCCACGGCGCGCGGATGACACCGCGCTCAAGCTCGGCCTCCGCGCTCGCCAGCGCCGCCTCCGCGGCCTTGAACTGCGCCTCCAGCGTATTCAGTTCGAGCCGGGGAATGGCGTTGATCTGAACCAGACGGCGCTTGGCTTCCAACTCGATCCTGCGCTGCTCGACCAGAGCCCTCGCCTGTGCAACCTGGGCCTCGCGAGCATCGTCCGATAGAATGGCGACGATATCGCCCTTCTTGACGTGCGAGCCGCGGTGAACGCGCACCTCGGTCACAACGCCGCCGGTTCGGGCATAGGTCGACACCTTGCGGTCCGCTTCGGTGCGACCCGACAGCACGAGCTTCTGACTGTGCATGCTGACGTTGGTGTCAATCACGGCCACGCGAAACGGCTTTTGCGCTTCGGATTCCCCGACGCGGGGCGCGGCATCGCTCGATCCGTGCTCGCGCGGCAGAATGTAGCCCGACGCAATCCAAAGCGCCGCGGCCGCAACCAGCCCGGCGGCGGTGAGATGGCGCGCTTTCATGACGTCTTCTCCTGCGCCGTGCCCTCAGCACGGCTGCGCAACATGTGCCTCGTAATGTCCATGAACACCGGAATGAGAGCGTCGGCCTTGAAGTGAGGATCGAGCGCGCGCCGCCACCAGACGCCGTCGGCGATGATGATCAGCATGTCCACCGCGCCTTCGATGTCGGCGTCCTTGGCGATGTCGCCGCGCTCGGCGGCGGCTCGGAACAGGTCCACAAGCCACTTGCGGATGTCGGCGTCGAAGGCGGCCGAGATGCGCGCGATCTCAGGATCGCGACGCGCCTCCGACATCACCTCGGTGCACAGCTTCACCTGCTCGATCGAGCGCTCGGTGAAGTGATGGTGCGCCATGCCTTCCAGCAAGGGGAACAAGCCGTGGGACAGGTCCGCCTGGGCGAACTCCTGCGCCACCTCGGCGCGATCACGCTCGGCGATGCCCGCGATGATCGCCTCTTTCGACGGGAAATAACGATAGAGGTTGCCGGGGCTCATGCCGGCCTCGAGGCAAATCTCATGCATCGAGGTCTTGTGGAAGCCCGAGCGCACGAAACAGCGCTGCGCGGCGGCGAGAATCTCGTCGCGGCGGTCGGATTGCCTTTGGGCGTTGGCCGGCGTCATCAGAATTACTGCAATGCAAAATTTGAGAGCGAACGTTCGTTCTCACATTAAATAGGCGATTTTCGGGCTTTCCGTCAACGGTAAATGACGACGAAAATCTGGTAATATTGCACCGCAAAAGAGAACGGAGCCGGCGCGGATGCGCGACATGGCCCTGACCCCTGACCTCTTGTTTTTCGCCGGCTGCCTTCGATCCACGCAGGAATCCAAGCCCTTGGGGCGTTTCACGATTTGGCGAAAACGCGACGCGAGGCCATTGCCGGGCGCAGCCGCTTCGCTCGCCTATGCACCCCGGCGAACCTGCCCAAAGAAGGTGGATGCGCGGATCGAGGCCGTGCATGACGACGGGGGATTCCCTTAAGAGCAAAAAGATTCTGGCAGTAGCCGGCAAGACGACAGACGCATCCGCGATGCGCGCCGACGGACACCTATGACGGCGTGCCCGGCAACCGACTCCCGCCGCCTCAATCAACAGCGCCGCCGGCTATGGCAGGCGCTTGATCATGCGATGAAGGAACACATTGAAACGCTGCCATGCCGCGGGGTTGCTCTGGCGCACCGCCGCGCAAGCCCGTCCGGCAAGGCGGCACGCGGCCTCGGCTTCTCCGGCCGCCACCAGCGTTTCCAGGCTTGCCAGCAGAACCTCCGTCAGACGCATCGATTCATCCGCGCGCCGCTCCGGCGCGGGAGCGTTCGCGCTCACCACCCTGCCCCGGACGAAATGCCCAGATGCTCCTTGGCCTTCTCGCTCATCATGTCCGGCGTCCACGGCGGCTCGTAGGTCAACGCGACATCGACGAATTCCACCTCGGGCACGTTCTCGGCGGCCTCGAGCGCACCGTCCTTCAGATAGCCGGTCGCCGGGCAACCGCGGGTGGTCGTCGTCATGACGATATGAGCCACGCCGCCGTCCTCGACCGCGATGTCATAGACCAGGCCGAGATCGACGATATTGTAGCCGAGCTCCGGGTCGATCACGAGACGCAGCGCATCCTTGATCCGCCCTGCGAGATCGGCGGGCGCGACGGCCGTATCGCTCATGCGGCCGCTCCCTTTTTGCTGCCGACGCGAACCAGAACCTTGTAGGTCTTGCCGTCCGGCTCGAACGCGCCGCGCCAG
>NZ_DATMRX010000257.1:0-9223 GCF_035565855.1 Pseudorhodoplanes sp. | reverse complement strand
GAGCGTATAGCCCGCGTCGAAGGTGCCGGCGGTCATCGCATTCACATGCTGACCCATGTCGAGCTGATCGAGCTGGTAGTCCCCCTCCTTCAGACCGGCGGCCGCGAGCGCGGCGCGGGCCATGGTCACGTTGGCGGGCCCGGGCGCCGACATGATCTTCTTGCCCTTCAGGTCGGCGAGCGACTTGATCTCCAGGCCCTTGCGGACGACGAACTGCTCCATCTGGTATTTGGCGTTCTGGCTGTTCAGCGAGATGTACATCGCAACGCCAGGTTTCTTCAGATTGGCGTTCATGCCCTCGATCGTAACCAGCACGGCCGAGGCGTCGATCTGATTGCCGATCATAGCGGCCACGTTCGGCGGACCGCCGATCAGGCGCGTCATCTCGACCTCGATATTGTTCTCCTTGAAGAAGCCGCGCTCGAGCGCCACGAACAGCGGCAGCGTGGACGCGACAGGGAAGACGCCGACTCTCACCTTGTCCTGCGCCCTGGCATCGGGAGAAAGGACAAGGCTCGTTGCAATGATGGCCGTCGCTGCGATAGCGCGACCGAAGCGTGACATCGACATCATGATCAGGGCTCCCTCTTTACGCCTGACTGGTTTCGTCCAGCACTCGAAGCTTCGGTCGGCACGACCGCTGCTGTTGCAGTCCGTACGACTGAACCCGCCCTGCGCGATGGCCGAAACGAATTCATTCGCCGACGTCGACAATTGCAATAACCGGGCCACCGCCATGCGGGCCTTGATGCATCGCGTCCACCGACACGAACACCGCGGGGTCGCCGATCGCCGCCGCAGCAACGCCACCGACCGCCGCCTTGGAATGGCGATGATGATGCACGTCGGAATCGTCCAGCATGATCTGCCGCCGTCCGCGCAGGCGCGCCGACTTGTCAGCCTCGCACTTCATGAAGCAATTGACCAGCTTGCCGCCAAGATCGTCAGCGCGCGGCCGCTCCGGCAGTTCAAGCCCGGCATTGCGGATCGCGTCATAGATACCGTCGATATCCAGCGCATCCTTCATCACGCTGTGACCGATGCGATAGCGGCCGCCCGCGCCTGCCTTGTTGCCGAGCAGCACGATCTGCGCGCAATCGAGCTCCACACCCGACGAGCATGACGCGACGGACGAATACAGATCGAGATTGCGGCAAATCTCCTCGGCCTTGGGCATGGAGATTTCGCCGAGCGCGACGGCGATGCCGAGCGCGGTGGTGCCGTTCGACACGCCCATGGAATCGTGCACTTCGCAGAACACGTCATTGCCGCGGGAATGGGCATCCTGAATCGATTCGATGGTCAGAAGCGGCGTCTTGGTCTGCACATAATGGACGTCCTTGGCATCCGTGATGCCGGCGTCCTTCATCGCGAGCCGCACGCCTTCCGCAACCTTTTCGACCATCGCCGGGCGTCCGATGTCTTCGGGCAGGATCTGCGGGCTCATTGCCGTGCCCATCGCGAGCCGCATCTTGTCCGCCGGACCTTTGCGGTCGTCGCGCGCAAAGACGGTGGCGTGCGGGGTGATGACGCCGTCGCAGCCGCCGGACCAGACCATCGGGATCGACTTTACGTCGGCTTCGCTGCGCGTTCCGTATTTGCGCAGCACGTTGCGAAAGGCCTGATCGGAGAGGATGCGGGTGAAATCGTTGACCCCGCCATTGCCTTCGGTCTTACCGATGACGGCCACAACCTGGTCGGCCGAAAAGCGCTTGGCGCGGATGTATTCCTCGAGCCCCGCGGCGTCCATCACGCTCTTGATCTCGACCTTGACGACATCGATTGCCATGCGTTGATGCACCTGTACTCATCAGTTGCCGGGCAATACGCCCGCTTCAATCGTTCAAGTTTCGAAGGCCGCAGAGACCGAGTCCAACACGGTTTAACGATAGAGTCATCGGAAATTCCGATAGCGGCCGATTCACTTGTTCTGCACGCAGCGGCCACCAAACATCGTGCTGCAGCGCACCGAAGCTCGCGCGGCCCACTTAAGCGGCAGCGCCAGGTCCGCGATCGATCACCGGCAGCGGCGCGGAACGCGCCTTGCGCATCCTGTCCCGCAAAGCGGCGGTTGCATTTGCATCCGCGGACACACCGGAAGCAGAAGACGTTCCGGCGAGCACCACGCCATAATCCTCACGTGCGGCCTGCGTCGAAATCTTGCCCTGCAGCACATCGCGCACCACGAGATCCACCTCGCGCTCCAGCGGATCGCCCCATCCGCCGCCGCCCGTCGTTTCCACGCGCACGATTTCACCGGCACGCACCGCGGCGCCATCAACGAGACCGCCGAGCCGGCGTTCGTCGGCGCCGGCCGGATCGATCGTCACCACGAAGGGCTTGCCCGCCTTGCCACCATTGACGCCGTAGCATCCGAGCAGCACGCGATCCGCCGTCACGATGGTGTGGCAATCGACCAGCGGGCGGTAATGCTTTTCATAGCCGAGCCCGCCGCGGCGCTTGCCGGCGCCGCCGGAATCGGTCCGCAGCGCCAGCTTCTCCACGATCAGCGGGAATTTCGTTTCCGTGAATTCCGCAGGCTGATTGCGGGAATCCGGGACGATGTGGATCGCGTCGTTGCCGTCGGCATAGTAGCGCCCGCCCGATCCACCGCCGAGCACTTCGCGCGACAGGAACGGCCGGCCTTCGAGATCGGTGCCGTAGAAGCCGGTATAACGGATGGTTTCCTGATCCGCCGGCATGCGGCCATCGACCGCCTGCGCCACGACGCCGGCAAGCAGCGACAGACAGCGCAGCAGCACGAAGGAGCGCGCATTGGTCGGCGCCGGCCAGACCGGCGTGATCAGCGTGCCCTTCGGCGGGAACATCACCTCGAACAGCTCGCACACGCCTTCATTGACGTTGATCTCGGCGGCACGCTCCGGCGTGTCGGAAAGATTGCGCAGGATCGGCGCGATCCATTTGATGAGGAAAACGCCGTCGGCGTAATCGGCCGGCCAGTTCAGCGGACCGTCGCTCTGCGGATCGGTGCCGGTGAAGTCGAGCACGATCTTGTCCGGCGACTTGATCATCTTCAGCGCGATCTTGTGCAGCTTGATCTCGCCCTCGATCTCCCGCTCCACATAATCGTGCCAGACATATTCGCCGTCGGCGATTTTGGGCATCAATTCGTCGCGGAAGGTGTTGCGGCACTTTTCGATGATTGCCTGGAAGCAGGCTTCGACGGTCGCCGTGCCGAAGCGCTGGAACAGCTCCTCCATGCGCCGCGCGCCCATGATGCAGGCTTGGATTTCGCTGTCGAGATCGGCCGACAGGATTTCCGGCAGGCGGGTATTACGGCGGATGATCTTGAACGCTTCCTCGTTGCGCTTGCCCTCGCTGTAGACCCGGATCGGCGGGACCGCGAGGCCCTCCTCGAAAACCGATTGCGCGGAGCCCGGCATCGACCCCGGCACGCGGCCGCCGATGTCGTCGTGATGGCCGAAGGCCTGGATATAAGCGACCACCTCGCCGTCGTGAAACACCGGCACGGTCGAGCACAGATCGGGCAGATGGCCGATGCAGCCTTCCGTCAGATAGGTGTCGTTCATCAGGAAGACGTCGCCCGGACGCATGGTCTCCGGCGGATAGTCGCGGATCACCGCCTGCGGCATCGCGGAATAGGAGCGGCCGGTGAGCTTGCGGGAATATTTGTCGAACAGCCCGACGCGATAGTCATGCGCTTCGCGGATCATGGGCGAGCGCGCGGTGCGCTCGATGGCATATTCGATTTCGGCCTCGATCGAGTTGAGCGTGCCTTCGACGATCTGCAGGATGATGGGATCGACATTGCGGGCACTCGCGCCCTTCGGCGCGGTCGGCCAGGGATGCGCTTTGGACTCTGTAACGACGGGTCGGCTCTGAAAGTTCATGTCTGCGCCCTTTCCCGATCCTAAGCCTGCCGCACGATCATGATGCCGTAGCCATCGACGCGAAGCGTCTGGCCGGGGAAGACCACGGTGGTCGATCCGAATTCCTCGACGATCGCGGGCCCCTCGATCTTCGTGCCGGGAGCGAGCGCGGCGCGATCGTAGCACGGCGTTTCGCGCATCGCGCCGTCGAAGAAGACATCACGCGCGCCTATCGGCGTTGCCTGCTCATTCGGCGTGACCGGGCGCTGCGGCAGCTTCGGCCGCTCGATCATGCCGAAGCCGGACACGCAGAAATTCACCAGTTCGACCTTCTGCTCGCCCTTGTAGTCGTAACCGAAGGTGCGGCGATGCGCGGCGTGGAAGGCATCGATCAGCGCTTCGACAAAGCCGCGGTCGATGGCGCCGCCGCCCGCCGGCACGCGCACTTCCATCGACTGGCCGGCGTAACGAAGATCGGCTTCGCGCTGCAGGCGAATGCGATCGCGCGGGATGCCGTCTTCCTCAAGCCGCTCGACGGCCTCGGCTTCGAGGGCGCGATACAGCTCCGCGATGACGCCAAGGTCGATCTTCTCCTCGGCCATCACTCGCGTCACCATCTGGTCGTTGCGCCAGTCGACGGAGAGGAGGCCGAAGGCGGCAAGATTGCCGGGGCTCGGCGGAATGATGCAGGCCTTCATGCCGATCAGTTGCGCGACCGCTGCGGATTGCACGGGACCCGCGCCGCCGAACGAGAGGAGCGCGAAATCGCGCGGATCGATGCCGCGCTGGATGGTCATCTGACGGATGCGGTTCGCCTGATTCCAGTTGGCGATCTCGATGATGCCGGCAGCGATCTCCTCCACCGACATGCTGGCGCCGAGGCGCTGCGCGAGATCGGCCATCCCTGCGCGCGCACGCTTGACGTCGAGCGTGATGCCGCCCCCGATCAGGGCAGCCGGAAGCCGGCCCAGGACGAGATTGGCATCGGTGATGGTCGGCTGGTCGCCGCCATTCGGATAGCACATCGGGCCGGGATCGGCGCCGGCGCTTTTCGGGCCGACCTTGAGATGGCCTTCGCGGGAAATCCAGGCGATGGAGCCGCCGCCAGTGCCGATGGTCTCGATATCGATCATCGGAATGCGGACCGGGAAGGGTCCGACCGATCCCGCATTGGTCAGATGCGCGATGCCATCCTCGATCAGGCTGAGGTCGGTGGAGGTTCCGCCCGCATCGAGCGTGACCACGTTTTCGAAGCCGGCGAGCTTGGCGATGACGGCGCTGCCGAGGACGCCCGCCGCGGGACCGGATAAAGCGGTGGTGATCGGCTTGTCGACCACCTGCTGCGCACTCATCACGCCGCCATTCGACTGCATGACGAGGAACGGCTTGTCGCCGAGCTCATCGCCCAGCGCGTCCCGCACGCGCCGCAGGTAGCGCTCCATGTAGGGTTTGACGAACGCATCGACGAGCGTCGTCACGGTGCGCTCATATTCGCGATATTCGGGCAGCACACGCGACGAGATCGACACCGTGCAATCGGGGTATTCCTCGCGCAGGATTTCGAGCGCGCGCTTTTCGTGCGCGTCATTGGCGTAGGCGTGGATCAGGCAGATCGCGACGGCGCGGATGTTGCGCTCGCGGAAGAAGCGGGCGGCCTGCCTCACGCTGTCCTCGTCCAGCGGACGCAATTCCTCGCCCTTGAAATTGAGCCGGCCACCGACCTCACGCACGAGTTCGAGCGGGACGGGACGCTCCGGCTTCACCCAGAAATAGGAATTGCCGTAGCCGTCGGGCACCGCCTGGCGCGCGATTTCCAGCACGTGGCGGAAGCCCTCGGTGACGATCAGGCCAAGCGAATCGATCGATCCCTGCAGCAGCGCATTGGTGGCGACCGTCGTGCCGTGTGCGAGGCCGATCAGGTCGCGGCTGGTGCCGCCGACCTCGCCGAGAATTTTGTGAATGCCGCTGACGAGACCCAGCGCCGGATTGGCCGGCGTCGACGGCACCTTGGTGACCGACACGCCGCCGGACGCCGTATCGACGCAGACGATGTCGGTGAAGGTGCCGCCGGTATCGATTCCGATCCGCAAGTGGGGAGACGCTGAGCTCATCGCGGGCTTCCTCATCGCGCGCCGCTTCAGCCGGGATGCCCTTAAGGGGCCTAAGTGGGGCGCAGCAGCGTCACCCTCTCGTGCGGCCGCCCCGCTGTCCAACAGCATTTAATGATAGCGATATCGGTAAAACCGATGGCAATATGGACCACGCGCGGCAAGACCGCGGAAAACAAAGAATTTTGGCCGCGAATGCGGCCATGGGTTGGGAAACGGCGATGGAATTTCGGCAAATCCGATACGCGCTTGCGGTCGCCAAGGAGCGCAGCTTCACCAAGGCCGCGGCTCGGCTCAACATTTCCCAGTCCGCGGTATCGGAGCAGGTGAAGCTTCTGGAAGGCAGCATCAGCTTCTCGCTGTTTCGCCGGACCGGCCGCGGCATCGAGCCGACCGAACGCGGCCGCATGTTTCTCTACGAAGCCGAACGCGTGCTGAGCGACTTGATGAATCTCAGCGACGTGGCCCGCCGCCTGAGCGGCGCCGGCGTCGAGACGCTGGTGATGGGAATCGGATCGGGTCTCGCGCCGGTGTTGCTGCCGCACATTCTTCCGGAAGGCGGCCTGCCGGCGAATCTCAATCTTGAAATCAAGACCGCGCCGACGCGGGTCATTTTCGATGATCTGCACGACGAGCGGCTCGACATCGGTATCGCGGCAAAGGTCGATGCCGATCGCGTGCCGTCGGGTCTGACCAGCGTTGCGCTGTTCGACCTCGAGATGGTGCTGATCATGCCGCCGTCGCATGCGCTCGCCGGCAAGAGCGGTGCGGTCGATGTCGGGCTTCTCGGACAGGAGCCGATCATCATGAATGAGCTGTCGATCGGCTACGGCCAGATCGTCGGACAGATGTTCAACGATCTCGGCATCCGGCCACGCATCCGTGCGATTGCCGATAATGTCGAGACGATCAAGGTGATGGTCCAGGCCGGCATGGGTATAGCGATCATCCCCTCGGGCTCGGCCGATCTCGAGGTGCGCTCAGGGCTTCTGGCGCTGCGCCCGCTGCTTCCGGTGCGTCCGATCACGATCTGCGCCTACCGGTCACGCTCGGGTCTGCCCCGGCGCAAGGAAACGCTGGTCGACAAATTCGTGGATTCGGCGCGCCGCAACGAGGCGTAACGAAGCGCTGTGGTGCGCAAGGCGTGCCAGCGCCGCGCACGATTGCTGCTCCGAAAAAACCTGGCGATGTCGCAAAACAAAAGCGCCGCCAGGTCGAAACCTGACGGCGCTAATTTGGTTGCGGGGGCTGGATTTGAACCAGCGACCTTCAGGTTATGAGCCTGACGAGCTACCGGGCTGCTCCACCCCGCGGTAAGGCTTGCCGTTGCGAAACAATCCGGCCTTTCAGGTCGGCGGCCTAGCTTGCGCCTAGCCTTTATCGCTTCACACCGGGTTATTTTTCGTGTCCGCAGCGGCAATCCGGTCATTGCCGCTGAAGCGGCCGCGGCCGCAGGACAGTCGTGGCGCTATCTAGCAAGTGACGGCGCGATTGCAAGCGAAAGATCGGCTCGCGCCGCCAAATCGTTCAGGTTCTCCCGGTCACTCCGGCTGGATGCCCGCGGCCTTGATCAACTCGCCGCGAATCGCGAGGCCGTCCTTGATGGCCTTGCCGAGCGCGGCAGGCGGCTCGGCCGTCACCACGAGACCGGCGCCGGCAAGCTTTTTCGTCACCGCCGGGTCCTTGAGGATTTTCGCTGCAGCCTGACTGATCTTCTCGATCACCGGCTGTGGCGTACCCGCCGGCGCGACCAGCGCCACGAACGATCCCATCTCGACGCCCGGTACCGTCTCCGCGATCGTCGGGATATCGGGCAGCTCGGAAAACCGGGCGGGTTCGGCCACGGCGATGATCCGGATCTTGCCGGCCTCATGCAATCCGCGCGCGGCGGACAGGCTCAGGAAGGCCGACGGGATATGACCGCCGGCGAGATCGTTGATGGTGGCGCCGCCGCCCTTGTAGGGAATGTGCTGCAGCTTGATGCCGGCCTTTTGCGCGAGCAGTTCACCCGCGAGCTGATGCGGAGAGCCAACCCCCGATGATCCGAACGCGATTTTTCCGGGATTCTTCTTCGCAGCCGCGACGTAATCGGCAACGGTCTTGATCGGCTGGTCCGGATGAACCGCGAGGACAAGGATGTTCTTCGCCGCATTCAGCACCGGCGCGAAATCCTTGGCCGGGTCGAAGGCGATCGCCTTGAACAGGAACGAGTTGGAGGTCAGCATCGCGTCGGTCGCAACGAGGATGGTGTGTCCATCGTTGGGTGCGCGCGCGACATAGGTCGCGGCAAGATTGCCCGACGAGCCGGGCCGGTTATCAACGACGACCGGCTGCCCCCATTGCTGCTGCAGCGTATCCGAGATCGCGCGCGCCAATGTGTCGGACGCGGCGCCCGCCGGATATCCGCCGACCAGCGTGACCTGTTTAGTCGGAAATTGCTGCGCCTTGGCGCCATGCGAGGCAGCGACGATCGCCAAAGCCGACAATGCGGCGGCGACGGCTGGCCTGCGGATGAGATAGATCATGCTTTCCTCCGGAATCCTCTCGTCGTGGACTGCTTTGTTCTTGTTGGCGATTTGCTTTTATCGCGACGGCTCTGTCAACAGCAGGTTCCGTACGCAGGCACCGCGCATTGTCACGGTGGGACAAACAGCAGGCACAAAAAAACGCCGGCAGCCGAGGACCGGCTACCGGCGTTTGATCGTGAAATCGTGTCGAGGGGATATCCGTCCTTGGCAGGCCTGGCAGCGACCTACTCTTCCAAGTCTTGAGACTTAGTACCATCGGCGCGGGAGAGTTTAACGGCCGAGTTCGGAATGGGATCGGGTTCAGGCTCTCCGCAAGAACCACCAGGCCGGCGAAAGACGGATTGTGAGAAGCATTGCTGATCATCGACCGTTGCCGGTCTTGACCAAAGGCCATCTGGCGAGGCTTCCGCGATGTCGAAACATCGCGCAGCGTCGCGGATGGGCATTGAAGACAAGAGCAATCAAGCCATTCGAGCGATTAGTACCGGTAAGCTCAACGCATTACTGCGCTTACACACCCGGCCTATCAACGTGGTGGTCTTCCACGGCTCTCAAGGGAGTTCTCGTTTCGAGGTGGGTTTCCCGCTTAGATGCTTTCAGCGGTTATCCCGTCCGTACATAGCTACCCTGCACTGCGGCTGGCGCCACAACAGGTCCACCAGAGGTACGTTCACCCCGGTCCTCTCGTACTAGGGGCAAATCCTCTCAAAACTCCGACACCCACGGCAGATAGGGA
>NZ_DATMRX010000256.1:0-15145 GCF_035565855.1 Pseudorhodoplanes sp. | reverse complement strand
TATCCGGGCTGGTCCAACGACCCCTTCAATCACAGCTTTTGCGCACATAGCTGAGCACCTGATCCGGGCCCCATGCGCAATGCTGCGGGGAAAGTTGGCCGGACGGAGGCTGTCGGGCCTTCCCACCCCTCCGATTCTGGTCTAAACACCCCACCGCGCGGGGTAAACCCCGCAGCCGGGGGCCAAGGACGCGCGCAAAGCGCGCCCTTTTTTTATGCCTTGTTACCGGTTGTTCCGGGACGGTGCACAGCGCCGGATCCGGGAACCCGGAAGCGAGCGCAAGTTCGAGTTTCTAGTATTCCGGGTCCTCCCCCAGCCGCCCCGGAAGCAAGGTCGCGAAGCGGAGCCGATGCCCAAACGTACAGACATCAAATCGATCCTGATCATCGGCGCGGGTCCGATCGTCATTGGACAGGCCTGCGAGTTCGATTATTCCGGCACCCAGGCCTGCAAGGCCCTGCGGGAAGAGGGCTACCGGATCGTCCTGGTCAATTCCAATCCGGCGACGATCATGACCGACCCGGAACTGGCCGACGCCACCTATATCGAGTCGATCACTCCGGAAATCGTCGCCCGCATCATCGAGAAGGAGCGGCCTGACGCGCTGCTGCCGACCATGGGCGGGCAGACCGCGCTGAATTGCGCGCTCTCGCTCAAGAAGATGGGCGTGCTCGACAAGTTCGGCGTGCAGATGATCGGCGCCACGGCCGAGGCGATCGACAAGGCGGAAGATCGCGAGCTGTTCCGCGAGGCGATGAAGAAGATCGGCCTCGAGACGCCGCGTTCGGCGCTCGCCAATGCCTCGGTTCTGAAACAGGCCGACCGCGACAAGTACAACGCCGAAATCGCCGCCATCAGAGCGAGGCACCTGCCGCCTGACGAGCAGACGAAGGCGCTCGCCGCCTTCGAGGCGAACTGGGCCGCGGGCGACGCCGAGCGAAAGAAGAAATACATCGAGCGCGGGCTGATCGAGGCGCTGGAAGCCTTGTCGGTGATCGGCCTGCCCGCGATCATCCGTCCCTCCTTCACGCTCGCCGGCACCGGCGGCGGCATCGCCTATACCCGCGAGGAATTCCTCGACATCATCGAGCGCGGGCTCGACGCCTCGCCGACCAACGAAGTGCTGATCGAAGAATCGGTGCTCGGCTGGAAAGAATTCGAGATGGAAGTGGTCCGCGACAAGGCGGACAATTGCATCATCGTCTGCTCGATCGAGAACGTCGATCCGATGGGCGTGCATACCGGCGACTCGATCACCGTCGCGCCGGCGCTGACGCTCACCGATAAAGAATACCAGATCATGCGCGACGCCTCGATCGCGGTGCTGCGCGAGATCGGGGTGGAGACCGGCGGCTCCAATGTGCAGTTCGCGGTCAATCCGGCGGACGGTCGCCTCGTCGTCATCGAAATGAATCCGCGGGTCTCGCGTTCGTCCGCGCTCGCGTCCAAGGCGACCGGCTTTCCGATCGCAAAGGTCGCGGCGAAGCTCGCGGTCGGCTACACGCTCGACGAGATCGCCAACGACATCACCGGCGGCGCGACGCCGGCCTCGTTCGAGCCGACCATCGATTATGTGGTGACGAAAGTCCCGCGCTTCGCCTTCGAGAAATTCCCCGGCGCTTCGCCCGTCCTCACCACCTCGATGAAGTCGGTCGGCGAAGCCATGGCGATCGGCCGCAACTTCCAGGAATCGCTGCAGAAGGCGCTGCGTTCCCTCGAGACCGGCCTGACCGGCCTCGACGACATCGAGATCGAAGGCGTCGACGAGGGCGACGACAAGAATGCCATCCGCGCCGCGCTCGGCACGCCGACCCCGGACCGCATCCTGAAAGTGGCGCAGGCGATGCGGCTCGGTCAGGACGACGAGACCATCCACGCGAGCTGCAAGATCGATCCGTGGTTCCTCGCCCAGATCCGCGGCATCGTGGAGACCGAAGAGCAGATCAAGAAGAAGGGCCTGCCGGCGACGCCGGGCGCGCTGCGCCGCCTCAAGGCGATGGGCTTTTCCGATGCACGGCTCGGCAAATTGACCGGGCAGAGCGCGGCCGAGGTGACGGCGAAACGGCATGCGCTGAATGTGCGGCCGGTGTTCAAGCGCATCGACACCTGCGCCGCAGAATTCGCCTCGCCCACGGCGTACATGTACTCGACCTACGAGGCGCCGTTCGCCGGCACCGCTTCGAACGAAGCGGCGCCCTCCGACCGCAAGAAGGTGGTCATCCTCGGTGGCGGTCCGAACCGCATCGGACAGGGCATCGAATTTGATTATTGCTGCTGCCACGCCTGCTTCGCGCTGAAGGATGCGGGCTACGAGACCATCATGGTCAACTGCAATCCGGAGACCGTGTCGACCGACTACGACACCTCGGATCGCCTGTATTTCGAGCCGCTGACCGCCGAAGACGTCCTCGAAATCATCGACGTCGAACGCTCGCGCGGCACCCTGCATGGCGTGATCGTGCAGTTCGGCGGCCAGACCCCGCTCAAGCTCGCCGAACCGCTTGAGAAGGCGAATGTGCCGATCCTCGGCACCTCGCCCGACATGATCGACCTTGCCGAGGACCGCGACCGGTTCAAGAAGCTGCTCGACAAGCTCGACCTCAAACAGCCGCAGAATGCGATCGCGTCCTCACCGGAACAGGCGCGCAGGATCGCCGGCGAGATCGGTTTTCCGATCGTGATCCGGCCGTCCTATGTGCTCGGCGGGCGCGCGATGGAAATCGTGCATGACGTCCATCAGCTCGATCGTTATTTGGCGCGGCTGATCGGCGACCTCGACCGCCCGTCCGAACTCGTGGTGTCGGAAAAGCGCCCGCTCCTCCTCGACCGCTATCTGTCGGACGCGATCGAAGTCGATGTGGACTGCCTCGCCGACGGCAAGGACACCTTCATCGCCGGTATCATGGAGCATATCGAGGAAGCGGGCGTGCATTCGGGCGACAGCGCCTGCGCATTGCCGCCGCATTCGCTCGATGCTGATCTCATCGCCGAGCTCGAACGGCAGACCCGCGCGCTTGCGCTCGCGCTGAAGGTCGGCGGGCTGATGAATGTGCAATACGCGATCAAGGATCGCGAGATCTACGTGCTGGAGGTCAATCCCCGCGCTTCGCGCACGGTGCCGTTCGTCGCCAAGGTGATCGGACTGCCGGTTGCGAAGATCGCCTCGCGCATCATGGCCGGCGAGAGCCTCGCTAGCTTCAAGCTCACTCCGCCGCGCATCGAGCATATCGGCGTCAAGGAAGCCGTCTTCCCGTTCGCCCGCTTCCCCGGCGTCGACACCGTGCTCGGCCCCGAAATGAAGTCGACCGGCGAGGTCATGGGCATTGCCCGAAGCTTCGAGACCGCCTTCGCAAAGTCGCAGCTCGGCGGCGGCACGCGGGTGCCCCGCTCCGGCACCGTGTTCGTCTCGGTCCGCGATTCGGACAAGCCGCGGATCGTTGAGGCGCTGCGGACCCTCGTGGGCCTCGGCTTCCGGATCATCGCCACCTCCGGCACCAAGCGCTACCTCGACGAGCACGGGGTGCCGTCCACCAAGATCAACAAGGTGCTGGAGGGCCGTCCGCATATCGTGGACGCCATCAAGAACGGCGACGTCCAGCTGGTTTTCAACACCACCGAGGGGGCCCAGGCGCTGGCGGACTCGACGTCGCTGCGGACCGCGGCCCTCTTGCATAAAGTGCCGTACTACACCACTCTTTCGGGAGCCGTCGCGGCGGCGCGAGGAATAAAAGCCTTCCTTGAGGGGGATCTCGAGGTCCGCGCGCTGCAAGGCTATTTCGGCGGCCGGAACTGAAAACAGTTCCGGCGTGTTGGTGACGGTTGTTTTTTGGACAAGGGTTCCGGTCGCGTGCCAGCATAATCCGCCGGCTCGCGATCAGCACTTTTGTCTGTAATCTGCTCCCGCCGGCCTTTTCGGCCGCAAGGGGGCCATGAGGTTGGAAGACGATGGACAAGATTCCAATGACCGCGGCAGGCTACACGGCTCTGGAGAACGAGCTGAAGCATTGCCAGCAGGTGGAACGCCCGCGCATCATTCAACAGATTACCGAAGCGCGCGGCCATGGCGATCTTTCGGAAAATGCGGAGTATCACGCCGCCAAGGAAGCGCAGTCGCACAACGAGGGCCGCATCGCCGAGCTTGAGGACAAGCTGGCGCGCGCCGAGGTGATCGACGTCTCCAAGCTGTCCGGCGACACCGTGAAATTCGGCGCGACCGTTACGCTGATCGACGAGGACACCGAGAAGAAGCAGGTCTGGCAGATCGTCGGCGAACCGGAGGCCGATGCCAAGTCCGGCCGCATTTCGATCTCATCGCCGCTCGCCCGCGCTCTGCTCGGCAAGAAGAAGGGCGCGAGCGTCGAAGTCGTGACCCCCGGCGGCGCCAAGGCTTATGAGGTTTTGAAGGTGGAGTGGCGATAATTCATTCGCACACGGCGCTTTCTCTGTGATTGAAATGCCCGGCCCAGCGCCGGGCATTTTGTTTTCGGCGCCGGCGGTCAAACCGCCGCGGTCTTCGACAGGTCCATCGGAACCGCGGGCTCATCCTTCGAGGCGCGAAGCGTGAGCGAGGTTTTGACGTTGCGGACATGCGGTGCGGCCGTGAGTTCGCTGACGAAAGCCTGGAAGGTCTTCAGGTCCGGCGCCACGCATTTGAGGATGAAGTCGACCTCGCCCGACAGCATCCAGCATTCGCGGACCAGCGGCTGCGCCCGCACGAAGCTTTCGAAGGCGGACAGATCGGATTCAGCCTGGCTCGACAGATGCACAAGGGCGAAGGCCGTGAGCTCGAAGCCGAGCCGCTTCTCGTCGAGCAGGGCCCGGTAGCCGCGGATGTAACCGGCCTCCTCCAGCGCCCGCACCCGACGCAGGCAGGGTGGCGCCGAAATTCCGACCCGGCGGGCGAGTTCCACATTGGTCATGCGGCCGTCCTGCTGGAGTTCCGCGAGAATCTTCCAGTCGATCGCGTCGAGTCGCGCGAGCATGCCGGCCGGGCCTCCTTGTCGGTCTGTCCGGCAACAATAGCCATTCGAGGCCCTGCGCGAAATAAAATTGCGTGGAACCGGTTCCAGCCGATTGTTCTGTGATGCTTTCGGGCAGGCCGGGTTGCGTTGCTTGCATAGCTCGGCCAAATGCCTAAATTCCAACGGCCATTGCCCCGCCGCGAGCCGCTCGCCGCGCCCTCGGTACTTCCACGGACTGCACTATGACCAAGACCACGCATGCCAAGGTTGTCATCATCGGCTCGGGGCCGGCGGGTTACACCGCCGCGATCTACGCCGCGCGGGCGATGCTGGAGCCGGTGCTGATCCAGGGCTACCAGCCGGGCGGTCAGCTCACGATCACCACCGATGTGGAGAACTATCCGGGCTTCGCCGATGTGATCCAGGGCCCGTGGCTGATGGAACAGATGCAGAAGCAGGCCGAGCATGTCGGCACGCGCATCGTCACCGATCACGTCAACGATCTCGACACGTCGTCCCGCCCCTTCCGGCTGGCCTGCGATTCCGGCGACGTCTATCTCGCCGAGACCGTGATCCTTGCGACCGGCGCGCAGGCGCGCTGGCTCGGCCTGCCGTTCGAAGAGAAGTTCAAGGGATATGGCGTCTCGGCCTGCGCCACCTGCGACGGCTTCTTCTATCGCGGCAAGGAGGTGATGGTCATCGGCGGCGGCAACAGCGCGGTCGAGGAAGCGTTGTTCCTCACCAATTTCGCCAGCAAGGTGACGCTGGTGCATCGCCGCGACAGCCTGCGCGCGGAGCGGATCCTGCAGGACCGGCTGTTCAAGCATCCGAAGATCGAAGTGGTGTGGGACAGCGTGGTCGACGATCTCGTCGGAACCGATAATCCGCACAAGGTGACGGGCGCGTTCCTGCGCAACCTGAAGACCGGCGCCGTCACCGAACGCAAGGTCGATGGCGTGTTCGTCGCCATCGGTCATTCGCCGTCCACCGAGCTCGTGAAAGACAAGGTGGAGATGAAGCCGAACGGCTATGTCGCAACTGCGCCGTTCTCGACCGCGACGTCGGTGCCGGGCCTGTTCGCCGCAGGCGATGTCACCGACGATATCTACCGGCAGGCCGTCACCGCTGCCGGCATGGGCTGCATGGCCGCTCTCGAGGCCGAACGTTTCATCGCCGCGCACGAAGGTTTGCGCGCGGCTGCAGAATAAGGCGGTGCCGCTTTGCTCCAGCAGCGATCAAGGTTCTCCATGACCTCAATGGATTGGGACAAGCTGAAGGTGTTCCATGCCGCTGCGGAAGCCGGCAGTTTCACTCATGCAGGCGAACAACTCGGACTCTCGCAATCGGCGGTGTCGCGGCAGGTCAGCGCACTGGAACAGGCGCTGAATGTGTCGCTGTTTCACCGCCACGCGCGCGGGCTGATCCTGACCGAACAGGGCGAGCTCCTGTATCGCACGGCGCACGAAGTGTTCATGAAGCTCGAGTCGGCCCGCGCCAAGCTGACCGACAGCCGCGAGCGGCCGAACGGCGATCTCAAGGTGACGACCACCGTGGGTCTCGGCAATCACTGGCTGACGCCAAAGCTCGGCGAGTTCATCGATCTCTATCCGGATATCCGCATCTCGCTGATCACCACCGACGAGGAACTCGATCTCGCCATGCGCGAGGCCGACGTTGCGATCCGTCTGCGCATCCCGACACAGCCGGACCTCATCCAGCGCAAATTGTTCTCGGTGCATTTCCATCTTTACGCGTCGCCGGAATACCTGAAGCGCTTCGGCACGCCGTCCAAGGTGGACGACCTCGACAACCATCGCGTCATGCTGCTCGGCGGCGGCAATATCCCGACCTTCCTGCAGAACCGGAACTGGCCGCTGGAAATCGGCCGCGAAGGCAAGGCGCCGCGCACGCCGATCCTCGTGGTGAACAACATCCTTGCGCTGCTGCGGGCCTGTCAGAAAGGCATCGGTATTGCGCTCCTCCCCGATTACCTCATCGAGGAAAACGAGGGGCTTGTGCAGCTTCTTGGCCAGGCGGATCCGATTACCCTCGACGCCTATTTCGTCTACCCAGAAGAACTGAAGTCGGTCGCGCGCGTGCAGGTATTCAGGGACTTCCTGGTGTCCAAGGCGCAGCGCTGGGCGTTCTGATCGACCGTTCCGTTATCGCGAGCGCTGTGCGCTTTGCGGCGGAGGCATGGCCGATCGTCTTGCGAGCAGCGCATGGCTGACCAACGTGCGCGTGCGTTGTCGGCCCGCCCTTGCGAATTCATACTTCACGCATGCTGGATGCGGATGGTTTTCGAATCCTCCCAGATCGCAACCGACGCAGACAGTGATTCCCCTCTGGAAGGTGATTGCCGGCCTTCCCGCGCCGGCAAGAACTCAACCGGGCCGCTCCCCTCGCGGCCCGGTTTTTTCTTGATCACGCGGCGTGTTGCAGCGGCTTTGCCGCGAGCCGCTTCGCGGCGGAAGCGGCAGCGTCGATATAGCGGCGCTGGCCGTGAATCAGGATCAGCGCCATCGCACCTTCGAGCGCAGCATGATCTCGCTCGCGCGCGCTTCCGCATCGGGAACTTATGCGTGTGTCAGCTTGGTGACATCGGAGCGCTCGGCGAGCGCATCGAGCGAAGTGCGTGTAGCCCGCGCCAGAAGCATTCATAGGCCGGATTCCCGATTGCGCGGGAATGAACGGAGGCTGTGGCAAACCGAGCGCGCCGTTGGGCGCTCGGAATCACGCGTAGAGCCGCTCGTTGTCGAGGCCCTTGTAGAGATCGGCCACCCATTCGCCGTAGCCGTTGAACAACAGCGTCGGGACGCGCTTGCCGCCGGCGCCGATCACTTCTTCCGTCGCCTGGCTCCAGCGCGGATGATCGACCTTCGGATTCACATTGGCCCAGAAGCCATATTCGCTCGCCTGCAGCGACTCCCAATACGACTTCGGCCGCTTGTCGGTGAAGTGAAAGCGCACAATCGATTTCACTGACTTGAAGCCATATTTCCACGGCACAGCGAGGCGCAGCGGCGCACCGTTCTGCCGCGGCGCGGGCTTGCCATAGACACCGGTCACGAGGAACGCGAGGTCGTTGGACGCTTCGGCGATGGTGAGCCCTTCCGTGTAAGGCCACGGATACCAGGTCTGCCGCTGGCCCGGCGCCATCGCGGAATCCTTGAAGGTTTCCATCTGCACGTATTTCGCCGACGACAGCGGCTTTGCGAGTTCGAGGAGCTTCGCCAACGGAAAGCCGGTCCACGGAATCGTCATGCTCCAGGCTTCCACGCAGCGCAGCCGGTAGATGCGTTCTTCCAGCGGCATCTTGCGAATGAGATCGTCGACGCCGATCTCGAACGGCTTCTCGACCATGCCATCGATCTTCACCGTCCACGGCCTGATCTTCAGCGCCTGCGCGCGCTGCGAGATGTATTTGTCGCCGCCGAATTCATAGAAATTGTTGTAGCTGGTGACGGTCTTCTCGTCGGTGAGCGGGCGATCCACCGGATAGGTCGAATTGACCTTGGCGGGATAAAGGTCCGTCGTCGGATCCGGCAGTTTTTCGACATCGGACAGGCGCTGGGCCCCGGCATAGCCGCCGATCATGAGTGCACTGACGCCGCCCGCGATGATCGCACGGCGGCTCAGGAAATAATGCTCCGGCGTGACCTCATGTTCAGGCGCTTCCCAACCGCGGCGGCGAATGATGTTCATCGCGTGTCTCCGGACTTTTTCCTGTCCAGCATGACATACGCAGCGCCCTGTGACGCCGCAAATCACGCATCCGCGAAAGCAATATGATGGCGGCGGCGTGTAACAATCGCCGGTGTGCGTCCGAATAATAGGGAGCGGCGCGTGTGCTCCGGGGCGCTAGCGCAGATGCGCCGCGACGATGGCGCGGCCCGCTTCGATGAAATTGCAGGCCGGGCCCTGATGCCCGGTCGACTGGGTGCAGACCAGCGCGCCTTCGAGCAGCATGAAGAGCTGATCGGCAAGGAGTTCCGGCTGGGTCGCGCCAGCCTCGCGGCATAAGGCGACGAGCTTGGCGCGCGAATCCTGCTTGCATTGCTCGATCACGCAGCGGGCCGGGTGATGCTTCTCGGGAAGTTCCACCGCGGCGTTGGCCAGCGCGCAGCCGCGCGACTTCGGATCGCTGACGTTGCGCGCGGCCTCCACCAGCCAGGCCTCGAGCTGCGCACGCGGGTCGCCGGGATGCTCGGCCTCGAAGGTGGACCAGGCGCTGTGTTTCTCGGCCGCGAGCCCGCGCAGATATTCCGCGACCAGCGCGTCCTTGGAGTCGAAGTGGCGGTAGAGCGTCATCTTGTTGGTGCCGGCCGCTTCCGCGATGGCCTCGACGCCGACCGCCCGGATGCCGTGGCGATAGAACAGCTCCCGCGCCGCCGCGATGATCCGCTCGCGAGGCGGCAGCCGTTCGGACCCTACTACTTTAGTCGCAATCATTTCGTCTGCCATAGCTCGCCCCTTGACATGGGTGTTACCGGTCAGTAACTAGCAGGTGTTACCGGTCAGTACCATAATCAAGTGGTGCCGGCCAATCCCCAGATCGACCGGAGGCACCTATGCATTTCCCCATCTACGGCAATTACAACGCGACTGAAAGGGCCGCCCGCATCCGCTCCCTGACCTTTCCCGAGATCCTGACCGACCCGCTGGTCCGGATGGTCATGAAGGCCGATGGCGTCGATCCGGCGGCCCTGGAGACGGAGCTTTCAGACATCGCGGCGTCGCTTGACGCCACCGGGACCGAGGGCGCGCCCTGCCCGCTCCTCGCCTGCTGAACCCTCAGGCGCGGCGATTCCTCCCGCCGCGCCGAAGCGCCGGGCGGCCCTCATCGTCCCCATCGGCCGTCCGGCGCCAAACTCTTCTCCATCGAAAGGAAGCTTCCATGAGCCCAACCGCCGCAACGGCGAAAGCCGCACAGGCCGCTGAACCTCTGTTCGAGCCGTATCAGCTTGGCCCCCTCCACCTTTCCAATCGCATGGTGATGGCCCCGATGACCCGGAGCCGGGCCCTCGCCGGCAATGTGCCGAACCCCCTCGCCGAGACCTATTACCGCCAGCGTGCGAGCGCGGGACTGATCGTCACGGAAGGCTCCCAGGTCAGCCCGCAAGGTCAGGGCTATATCCGCACCCCCGGCATCCATTCCCCCGAACAGGTCGCGGCGTGGCGCAAGATCACCGCCGCGGTAGCGCGCGAGGGTGGCAAGATCTTCCTGCAGCTCTGGCATGTCGGGCGCGTCTCGCATCCGGATTTCCACGGCGGCGCGCTGCCGGTGGCGCCGTCGGCCATTGCGGCCGAGGGTGAGGTCTTCACCGAAAAAGGTCCGCAGAAGATGGTGACGCCGCGCGCGCTCGACGCATCTGAATTGCCGGGCATCGTCGCGCAATTCCGCAAGGCGGCGGAGAATGCCAAGGCCGCCGGCTTCGATGGCGTCGAAATCCACGGCGCAAATGGATATCTCCTCGACCAGTTCACTCGCGACGGCTCCAATCATCGTACCGACGCCTATGGCGGCTCGCTGGAGAACCGCGTGCGCTTCCCGCTGGAGGTCACGCAAGCGGTGATCGATGTCTGGGGCAAGGATCGCGTCGGCTATCGCATTTCGCCGAACGGCGCCTTCAATTCCATGTCGGATTCCAATCCGCGCGAGACCTTCTCGTATCTGGCGGAGCGTCTCAGCGATCTCGGCATCGTCTATCTGCACAGCTTCGATCCGCCGAGCGGGCCGAACCATCTTTCGCCGGTTCTGCGGAAGGTGTTCAAAGGCACCTTCATCGTCAATGGCGGTTACGATCTCGCGTCAGGCAACGCCGCGATTCAGTCCGGCGAAGCCGATCTCGTCGCCTATGGCGTGGCGTTCCTCGCCAATCCCGATCTGCCGCATCGCTTCGAGCGCCGTGCGCCGTTGAACGCGCCGGATCAGGCGACGTTCTATGCCGGCGAGCAGAAGGGCTACACCGACTACCCGGCGCTGATCGGGTGAGGTTGAGTTTCAACGCCTCCACGAACGCGGTGCGTTCCCTCCCCCTTGCGGGGGAGGGTCAGGGAGGGGGTCACCATTAAGGGACCGCAGGGTTGTTGCGTATGCGGTGTACCCCCTTCCGACGGCCTTCGGCCGTCGGCCTCCCCCCGCAAGGGGGGAGGTGACCGGAATGCGCGTCAGGAGGAGCGCGCACGGCTTGCGGCCGATCACTCCGCCGCGCGCCGCGCCGCCACGATCTGGTCCGCGGTACGGCCGGTCAGTTCGGCCATGTGGTCGAACTTGAAGGTGAAGGTGCCGACGCCGGCCGTCGCCGAGCGCACTTCCACGATCAGGTCGCCGATCTCGGATTCCGGCATCATCGCCTTCACCGAATCCCAGCCGGGCCAGCCTTCGCGTGTGTCGAAGCCGAGGATCTGCCCGCGCCGTCCCGACAGGATCGCGTTGATCTTCGCCGTTGCATCGCTCGGGCAAATGATCTCGACGGCGTGGATCGGTTCGAGCAGCACCGGCTGGCATTGCGGCAGGGCTTCCACCACACCGATGCGACCGGCGGTGCGGAACGCCTGATCCGACGAATCCACGGTGTGATACGAGCCGTCGATCAGCGTCACCGACACGTCGACCACCGGGAAGCCGAGCGGCCCGTGCTTCAGGCCGTCGATGACGCCTTCCTCGACCGAGGGGATGTAGTTGCGCGGCACCACGCCGCCGGTGATGGTTTCGGCGAACTGGAAGCCCGAGCCGCGCGGCAGCGGCTTGATGTCCAGCACCACGTCGCCGAACTGCCCGTGGCCGCCGGACTGCTTCTTGTGCCGGCCCCGCTGCTGCACGCCTTTCTTGATGGTCTCGCGATAACCGACGCTGGGCTGCCGCTTCTCGATGGCGATGCCGAACCGGTCGGTGAGCCGCTCGGTCGCGACCCGCAGATGCATCTCGCCCTGCCCCCACAGAATGACTTCGTGGGTGTCCGGGTTATGCACGATGGAGATCGAGGGATCTTCCTCGACCAGCTTGTTGAGCGCCTGACCGAGCTTGACGTCGTCCTTGCGCTCCCTGGCCGCGATCGAAAGCGCCAGTACCGGCGGATACGGCACGATGTCCACCAGACGCGCGGGACTCTCCTTGCCCGAGGCGAGCGTGTCGCCGGTCCTTGCATTGTCGAGCTTGCCGAGCGCCACGGTCTCGCCGGTCTGCGCCGCGCCGCGCTTCTCGAAGGCCTGTCCCATCATCTTGAAGACGCCGGAAACACGGCCGGCCTCGCGATCCTGGGAATTCAGCGTGGTGCCGTCGCCAACCTGACCGGCCAGCACCCGCACGACCGACATTTTGCCGCCATGCGCAGTGTTGATCGACTTGAGCACGTAACCGACCACATCGCTGCCCTCAGCCTTGACGCCGAGCCGCTTCGCGGTCGTCTCGATATTCGGCGCTTCGTGGCGCAGCGCCTTGAGGAGACGCAGCACGCCATTGGTGCGGGTCGCAACGCCGATCAGCACCGGACAGACCTGACCGTCGCGCAAGTCCTTGGCGAGATCGTCGAACACCTTGTCGCGCGGCGGCGGAATGTCCTCGAGCAATTGCTCCATCAGCTCGTCGTCGTGATCGGCGAGCGTCTCCAGCATGGTGAAGCGCGCGGTCTTCTCGCGCGCGAGGTCCTCGCCCGACAGCTCGATCACCTCGGATGCGGTGTGCTCCTTGTAGACATGCGCGCGTTCCAATGCGAGGTCGACGAAGCCGGTGATGATGTCGTTCCTCCAGATCGGTATCTGCCGGAGCAGCAACGGCACGCGCGACGCCGGTTGAAGAAGCTGCAGCGTTTCCCGCAACCGCTTGTCGGCCTTGTCGATCTTGTTGAGAAACAGGAAATGCGGAATCTTCTGTTCTTCGAGTTCGCGCAGCACGAGCTGCAATTGCGGCACCTTCTTTTCGTCCGCCTCGCAGACCACGACGGCAGCGTCGACCGCAGGCAACGCGGCACGCATGTCGTGAATGAACTCGATGGAACCGGGACAATCGATAAAGGTATAGCTTTCGTCCATGAAGGTCGTGGTCGCGACCGACAATTCGACGCTCATCGCGTGGTGGCGCGCCTCCTTGGAATTGTCGCCGACCGAGGTGCCAGCTTCGACGCTGCCCTGACGCTGGATCGCGCCGGTGCGAGCGAGGATCGCTTCGAGCAGCGTGGTCTTTCCACTCTGGAAGGGGCCCACCAATGCAATGCACCGGGGACCCTTCGGCCTATTGCCGTTGGCTCTAGTGCCGTTCGCATGTGCTTCCGTCATCGACGCCTCCCGTCACAGGGGCGCGATGCAACCCGAAAACCGCGTAGCATTCTTCGGCATCACGCCCGGTTTGGGCGCCTGACCCGAAGGGAGGCCGGCATTTCCGGCCGTGTCAGACGCCGGAAGGCCTATGCTCTGCCTGCTTTTGGGCAAAGGCAAGGGGCGGATGAAAGATATGCGGGTTTGCTTGATGCGGCGTTGCGGAACTTCGCCGTTGCAATGCAATCCGATGCGACAGCGCTCATTCAAAATCGCGGTATATCCGGGAAAGCCAGCTTGCCGGCGCGGACATGCATGCGGCCAAGTTCCGCGCAGCGATGCAGTTGCGGAAATACCTTTCCGGGATTGAGCAGACCCTGCGCGTCGAACGCGCATTTCAGCCGCTGCTGCTGATTGAGATCGATTTCCGAGAACATCGTCGGCATCAGGTCGCGCTTCTCGATCCCGACGCCATGCTCGCCGGTCAGCACGCCGCCGACTTCCACACACAGCCGCAGGATATCGGCGCCGAAGGCTTCCGCCTTGTCGAGCTCGCCCGGCACATTCGCGTCGTACAATATCAGCGGATGCAGATTACCGTCACCGGCGTGGAATACGTTAGCCACCTGCAAACCATAATGCTCGCTCATCTCCCGCATGCGGGACAAAACAAGCGGCAGCGCCGCGCGCGGAATGGTGCCGTCCATGCAGAGGTAATCCGGCGAGATGCGTCCGACCGCTGGAAATGCCGCCTTGCGTCCGGCCCAGAACAGCAACCGTTCGTCCTCGTTCTGCGAGACGCGGCAGGTGGTGGCATTGCATTGTCGCGCGATCGCCTCGACCCGCTCGATCAGGTGGTTGACCTCGGCCTCACCGCCGTCGAGTTCGACGATCAGCAGCGCCTCGACATCCAGCGGATAATCCGCGTGGACGAATTGCTCGACCGCATGGATCGCCGGGCGATCCATCATCTCCATACCGCCCGGAATGATGCCGGCGCCGATGATGCGGCCAACGCAGGCGCCGGCGTCTTCCGATGATGGGAAGCCCACAAGGAGAGCGCGCGCGGTTTCCGGCTTTCGCAGAATGCGGACGGTGATCTCTGTGACCACGCCGAGCAGGCCTTCCGAGCCGTTGATCACGCCGAGCAGGTCATAGCCGCCCGAATCAAGGTGCTTTCCGCCGATGCGCACGATCTCGCCGGTCATCAGCACCATCTCGACGCCGAGCACGTTGTTCGTGGTCATGCCGTATTTCAGGCAATGCACGCCGCCCGAATTCTCCGCGACATTGCCGCCGATGGTGCAGGCGATCTGCGACGAGGGATCGGGCGCATAATAGAAGCCGCGCTCCGCCACCGCGTTTGAAATGCCGAGATTGGTCACACCCGGCTCAGCCACGACCACGCGATTGTCGTAATCGATCTCGCGGATGCGGTTGAATTTCGACATGCCGAGCAGGATGCCGTCCTCCAGCGGCAGTGCACCGCCCGACAGCGACGTGCCTGCGCCGCGGGGTACCACCTTCACATTGTTCTCGTGGCAATACCGCAGAACCTGCGCCACCTGCTGCGTCGTTGACGGCAGCACCACGACGAGGGGCAATTGACGATACGCGGTCAGCCCGTCGGTCTCGAATGGACGCATCTCGCGCTCGCCTGCGATCACGCCTTCGCCGGGGACGATCGCGCGCATCGCAGCGACGATCGCTTCGCGCCGCAGCAATACCGCGCGGTCGGGGTCGGGCATCCTCACTGACATAAATCAATCCGTCGTCGGTCTTCGTCCATAGACTTTATCCAATTGCGGCCGCGCCGACGAGAGCGCAAGATACGGGCCGCTTTTCCCGCCTTTGCCTGAAGTCCGGCCGGACTTCAGGTCATTGCCGATGAAACTGGGGGGCTGCATGATCAAGGATATTGTCGTCAA
>NZ_DATMRX010000255.1:0-2441 GCF_035565855.1 Pseudorhodoplanes sp. | reverse complement strand
GCTTCCCTGAGATGCCGCGCGATCGGTTTCTGTCGGCCGACGAGATCAAGCGGCTCGCCGAGGTCCTGGCCGATCATCCGAACCGGCGTTGCGCGAATGTTGTTCGCCTGCTTCTGCTGACCGGCGCGCGGCGCGGCGAAGCGATGAACGCGCGCTGGGACCAGTTCGATCTTGAGAACGGGATCTGGACCAAGCCGGCAGCGACGACGAAGCAGCGCCGGCTTCACCGCGTGCCGCTCTCGCAAGCCGCGGTCGAATTGTTGCGCACCATTCGGTCGGGCGTGCCCTCCGATTGTCCGTGGGTGTTTCCCGGCGATATCAAAGGCAAGCCGCTAAGCGAGATGCACAGCTTCTGGGAGGGTGTGCGTACGAAGGCGAAACTAGGTGACACTCGCATCCACGATCTTCGCCACACGTTCGCTTCGCTGCTCGTGTCGGGGGGCATGACGCTGCCGATGGTCGGGCGCCTGCTCGGACACACGCAGGCGCAGACGACACTACGCTACGCCCATCTCTACGACGATCCGCTTCGCGCGGGACTCGACCAGGTTGGCGATGCTCTTCGGCCCAAGCTCAGGGTCGTGCCGCGAGAAATCGGCCCGGATCAAGCGGCGTAATATCATCGTCGCGCTCTTCGCCAGCCCGCGGCGCGAGCTTCGTCTTCGGTGCAAAACCACCGTTCGCCGGAGCGCTCATTGATCCTGGTCCGGTCGTAATCGCGCATCCCCGGCACATGGTAGATACGCTCGCCGTTACGGCTGACATTTCCCTTAATGTTGCACCCTTCCACCGGCGAGGCGACTTCGGGATTGCTCGGCAGCAGTGCCGACTGGGCCATGATCGGGACGGAAATCGAGCCGAGAATGAGCGTGTTCCGGTCGCGATGGCGCCATTCCCAGGGTGCAATGAACGCTCCGGCCCACATCCCGTCGGCGTGCTCCCGTGCGACGTTTTCTTGCGCCACATAGCGCTGCGAATATCGGCGGTACGCGAGCGCCCAGCCCGCTTCGACCATTGCGGCATTGATCTCCCGTCTCCCGGCCGAGCAGATCATGAGCCGGCGCCCATATTGGTCGAGCTGGTCACCAAGGCACGTGACCGCCCGGCTGCCAATCAGTCCTTCCAGTGCCTCACGTGCCTTGATCCCACAGGGCACGCGCCGTTGTTCGCGATCCAGGCAAACCTGATCGGTTTCGGGCGCATCGATCCCCTCAAGCCGGATGCGCACATCGCCAACGATAATCGTGTCGCCATCAGTCACGCGCGCTGGTCCAGTCAGCGGCTCGGCGGCAGACCCAGAAGCACTTGCGATGATCGCAAGAGTTGCGATCATGATCAGCAAGGTTATTCGGATTCTGGCGGGCATGTTTGGGCAGATATCAAATTGGCTGAAACGACGACGGGCATTGCGATCTCGCCGCAATGAAGATGCGCGGCTCCTTCTCGCAAGGAACCCCCACACGGCCTATTACGACGCCCAGCGCCTGGCTGCTCGGGCGCGCTTTTCCGGCGACGGAAAGAGCTTCCTCCATTGGGCGAGCGTAGCCGCAGAAGTGGCGAAGATCAGCGACAATCCCATGGACATGAAGGTCGTCCAGGCGATCGTAACGGAGGAAGAGCGGAGGGCTACGCACGGCTCAACTCCCGCCAGACCGACGTAATCTTCTTGCGTATAGTGCTTTCGTCCGGTGCGTGCTCGACATCGCGGGCCTCGAACCAGGCGAGCATATCGCGAACCAGCTCGGCCTGGGTCGCCGGTACACCGTGGTCATGAATCCGGCGCGTGAGGGCGGCATAGAAAGCATCCCAATCGTGCCGCGGTGGCACGCCCGGCCCGCCCCGCCGGCGCTCCATCGGGCCGCCGCCGACATCGGGCACATGCAATCCGTTGAAAAACCCGTATTGCCGCTCGAAGCGCTCGACCTCGGCACGTCGGACCAGCACGTCCGCGGCAGTGATCCCGATGCCTTCCATCGGCTCGACGATCCAGCAAAACGCTCCTTCGCCGGCTTTCAAGCGACGGACCACGACAGTCGGGCTGGGCGCGCCGTCGCGCCGGAATAGCGGGAGCAGATGTGGCGCCTCCACATCGACAAGGCCCGACAGCGTTTCGGCCGGTTCGGTCTTCACCGGCGGCACGGCGATCGATAGCGCCAGCAAGCCATCGGTTGACCAGCCGATCACGTCGAACGGCATGACGGACCACCGAACGGCCACTTCGGTGAGGGAATAGAAGGATCGCGGAGGCAGAGACATTTCCGGCATTCCCTAAGCAGATCATCGATATCCTTGCTGCCGCAGGCGCCGATACGCCTGCACCACCTGCTTGAGATCACCGCGCATGTCCGGCGGCAGGCGCCCTGCTTCGACGAAGAGATCGTCCATGCGGACACCGAGGATCGCCGCCGCCCGCTCGACGAGCTCATCTCGCGGCGGGTTTT
>NZ_DATMRX010000254.1:0-1777 GCF_035565855.1 Pseudorhodoplanes sp. | reverse complement strand
CCGGTGATCAAATACAGTTTCCCGCCGATTGGACCATCCGGCGCGCATCTGCTCATCCTCGGCACGCTTCCAGGCGAAGAATCTCTTCGCCTCAAGCAGTATTACGGCCATCCCCGGAATCACTTCTGGCCTATTCTTGCCGCGCTCTCCGGCAAGCCGCTGCCCGTCACGTATGAGGACCGCGTGGCGCTTTTGGAGATCAACCGCTGGGCCGTGTGGGACGTACTTGAAGGCGCCGAGCGCATTGGCAGCGCGGACGCCGCCATCAGAAATCCAATCGCCAACGCCTTCGGCGCCTACTTCGCGGAAAATCCGGCAATCCGGTCGATTGCCTTCAACGGCCAAAAGGCCCGCGATCTCTTCCGCCGCTTCGTGTTGAAGCCCGGCATCGTCGCAGCGGATGATTTCACGATGATCGAACTGCCCTCGTCGAGCCCGCTCTACACCAAGACGCTCGATGAGAAGCTCAGCCTCTGGCGCGATAAACTCACGCCCTACATCGAGCCGGCCGGCAAGCGTCAGGAATTGCGCGTAAAATAATCGATCCCGAATTGCGGTAGCACACGGCGCATGGCAACCGCGAGATACGTAGGCGTGGTCACATAGTAATGCCGCCGTGGCCGCGTGCTTTCGACGGCATGGACGAGCCGCTTGCTGACCGCCGCGGGCTCAAGCTTGAAGGTCACCTTGCCCCCAGCCTTCATCGCCTCGATGCGCCTCTGATAGACGTCCCGGTGCGGCGAGTTCTCGATATCGATCGTCGCGAGCAGCCGCGCCAATGCGCTCTCCACGAACCGGGAACGGATCGGCCCGGGTTCAATCAGAGAAACCGAGATCCCCGAGCCCTCGAGTTCAAGCCGCAGCGACGCCGATAAAGCCTCGAGCGCGAATTTCGACGCACAATAGGCCCCGCGATAGGGCGCAACCACGAGGCCCAGCACGGACGAGCAATTGACGATGCGTCCCTCGCCGTTCTTGCGCATCGAGGGAATGAGCCGCCGCGTCAGATCGTGCGTGCCGATTACGTTGACTTCGAACTGCTCGCGCAACAGCTTCGGCGACAGGTCCTCGATAGCGCCCGCCTGAGCGAAGGCAGCATTATTGAAGAGCGCGTCGATCTTCCCGCGGGTCATCTCCAGCGCCTGAACGGCGCACGTCGCAATCGACTGCGGATCCGAAAGCTCGAGCGGCAAGGCTTCGACGCCGAGGAAATTCTTGAGCCGCGCCAGATCTTCAGGCTTGCGGGCGGTCGCGATAACGCGCCAGCCGCGCTCGCGCATCGTCCGCGCCGCATCGAGACCGATGCCGGACGAACATCCGGTGATGAGAATAGAGCGGGTCATAGGGTTCCGGCCGTTGGCGCTCGTGCAAACTTAGCACGAGACGCTGTCTACAGCCTTACTGCGATTCCGGAATAGGCAATGCCCGGATTTTCGCCCCGTGGCACGCGTCGGATCGCCGTCAGCGCTGCGGAGCGGGCCGGTGCTGCCATCGCCCCGCTATCGGCGTGCTACCTCTTGAACTTCACAAGCACGCTGCCGTCTTCGCCCTTCAAGGACAGCGTATCGCCTTGCAGCGAAAAGGAGCGCGCGGCCTCGAGCGCTGCAAAATACTCCGTCTCGATTTCGCCTTTGCCGTCGCAGTCCATCTTCGTTGCCGTTAGCGGCCCGATCTTAATGGCATCGTCTTCAGTGGCCATCGGGCCGCTGAAGCTGTTGCAGCCGCCGCTACCGGACACTTCATCCGCCGAGTACGCGAAGGTCAGACCTTGGACGGG
>NZ_DATMRX010000253.1:0-14687 GCF_035565855.1 Pseudorhodoplanes sp. | reverse complement strand
GGATCGCTTTAATCCCGAGGCGATCGACAAGCTTGCGCAATTCGCCAGGCCCACGGCGCAATCGCGCGTCTATTTCGGCACGCACGCGCTCGGCGTTGGCCGCAATGCCTGGGAGGCCTGGGAGCCCGAGGAGGCGCCGACGGTCCTAGCGCCTCCGCATGTCGACACCGAGATCAAGCGCACGGCGCTCGAGCCGGCGCCGGTTGATGCCGCATCGGAAAAGGGCGGCGAGACGATCGCGCCGAAAGGCGAAGTGACCGGCGAGGGCAAGCGCCCGCGCACGCCCGCCGAGCGGCTCGGCCTTTCAGGGGCGACCCGCGCAAAGCACGCAAAGTGCCTTGCCAACGCGATCTATTTCGAGGCCCGCGGGGAAGTCGAGCGCGGGCAGATGGCGGTGGCGCAGGTCATCCTGAACCGCGCTTTCTCGGGTTATTATCCAGGCAATGTCTGCGACGTAGTCTACCAGAACGCGCACCGGCATCTCGCCTGCCAATTCACCTTCGCCTGCGACAACCACAAGGACGTGGTGCGCGATCAGCCGCGCTGGGAAGTCGCAACCCGCATCGCCGAGGACGCGCTCGATGGCAAGTTCTGGCTGCCGGAGATCGGCAAGGCCACGCACTACCACGCGACTTATGTAAATCCGTGGTGGGTGCGCACGATGACCAAACATTCGCGCATCGGCGTTCACATCTTCTATCGTCCGAAGCGCTGGGGTTCGCTCGATGAAATCCCGGTCTGGGGCGAGCCGCTCGAAGCGACTGGATCTGTTCCGCGCGCGGCTCAGCCCGCCTCAACCGACAAGAAGGAGATCGACAAGCGGGCCGAGGCGCAGACGCCGCCGCCGCCACGCCGCTCGATTTTTGATCCGGTGGAACCGATCAACCTGCCGGGCGGATAGGGCGCATTTTGTGATTGCGCGGGACTGAAGCGCATTCAGTTTTCACGGACGCAGCCGCTCTCGCTGTCATCGCCCGCCAACGGGTCCGCGCAAAGCGCGGCCCCATGACAGGCTCCAGCGGGCGATCCGGTACAGACAACCGCTTCAGAAGTTTACTGGATGCCCCGCTTTCGCGGGGCATGAGATGAGCTATGCGACTCCGGTCTGGTCAGGAATCGTTGGCCCGCGATGCCCATCACATCTCGATATCGAGCGCGATATCGAGATTGGGCGCGGAGTGGGTGATCGCGCCCGAGGAAACGTAATCGACGCCGGTCGCCGCGATCTCGGCCGCATTGTCGTGCGTAATGCCGCCGGATGCCTCGATCACCAGACGTCCGCCAACCAGCGCGACCGCTTCCTTGAGCATCGGCACGGTGAAATTGTCGACCAGCAGCACGTCGGCGAGCCCGGTATCGAGCACCTCGCGGAGCTGATCGAGATTGTCGACCTCGATCTCGATTTTCACCAGATGGCCGACCACGGACTTCGCCCGCTCAAGCGCCGCGCGGATGCCGCCGGCGACGGCGATGTGGTTGTCCTTGATCAGCACCGCATCGTCTAGGCCGAAGCGATGGTTGTAGCCGCCGCCGCAGCGCACCGCATATTTTTGCAGCGCGCGCAGACCCGGCGTTGTCTTGCGGGTGCAGACAAGCCGCGTGTTGGTGCCTTTCAGCTTGTCGACCAGCGCTGCGGTCGCGGTCGCAATCCCGGAAAGGTGGCCGGCGAAATTGAGCGCAGTGCGCTCCGCCGCCAGCACAGCGCGGGCATTGCCGGTGATCGTCATCAGCGCCGTTTTCTTGGCCACCGCATCGCCGTCGCGGAAATGCGGGACGATCTGCGCATCCGGCGCAAGACGGCGAACCACCGCTTCGACAAGCGGCAGGCCTGAGATGCGGCCGGGCGCACGGGCAACAACCACAGCACGGGCCTGTGCGTCCTCCGGCACGGTCGCGACCGAGGTGACGTCCCCGGCGCGGCCGAGGTCTTCGGCGAGGGCACGGGTCACCGCGTCGTCGATCTCGAGCGGCGAGATGAACGCGTCGGGGCAATAGAGCGATAAGGCAGAAGGCGCGATGTCGACGCGGCGCAGCGGGTTGAGCATGGCCTTTTCCTCAGTTCTTCAGGTTGATCATGCGCTCGACCGAGCGGCGTGCCTTTTCCGCGATGACCGGATCGACCACCACTTCCTCTTTCATGTAGACGAGGCTTTCGAGGATCTTCGGCAACGTGATCCGCTTCATGTGCGGGCAAAGATTGCACGGCCGCACGAATTCGACGTCCGGCAATTCGGCCTGCACGTTGTCGGCCATCGAGCATTCGGTGACCATCACGACGCGCTTCGGCTTCCTGTCGCGAACCCAGTCGATCATGTGCGCTGTCGAGCCAGTGAAGTCGGCCTCCGCGATCACGTCCGGCGGGCATTCCGGGTGGGCAATGATCTGCAAATTCGGATCGCTCTCGCGATACAGGCGCAGCTCATCGCCGGTGAAGCGCTCATGCACTTCGCAGGCGCCGGTCCAGGCGATGATCTTCACCTTGGTCTGCGAGGCGACGTATTTCGCCAGATACTGATCCGGCAGGAAGATGACCTTGTCGGTGCCGAGGCTTTCGACGACCTGCAGCGCATTCGACGAGGTGCAGCAAATGTCGCTCTCCGCCTTCACTTCGGCCGACGTGTTGACATAGACCACGACCGGGACGCCGGGATAGCGCTGGCGCAAGAGCCGCACGTCGGCCGCCGTGATCGCCTGCGCAAGCGAGCAGCCCGCCCGCATGTCGGGGATCAGCACCGTCTTCTCGGGATTGAGGATCTTCGAGGTCTCGGCCATGAAATGCACGCCGCCCTGAACGATCACGTCGGCCTTCACCTTGGTGGCCTGGCGCGCGAGCTGCAGCGAGTCGCCGACGAAATCGGCGACGCAATTGTAGATTTCCGGCGTCTGGTAATTGTGCGCGAGGATGACCGCGTTGCGCTCGCGCTTGAGCTCGTTGATCGCCTTCACATAGGGCGCAAAGACCGGCCATTCGATCGCGGGCACGACGGTCTTGACCCGCTCATAGAGGTGAGCGGTCTCGCGTGCCACGTCTTCATTCCAGACGAGCTCCGGCATCGGGAGAATGCCGAACTTGCGCGCGGCCGCGTCCGACGCAACCGGCTGTAACGCCGCGGGGGGCATCCCGCCAACAGGACCCTGCAGTTCAAGGAGCGGCATCTCGGCCTCCCACGCGATCATATGCTCAGATTGAGCATATCTAGGTACAAAATATCCCGGCGCAAGGCGCCGGTTCATGGGATTGTTATTCTCAATCCGAGCAAAACTACAATATCATCATTTGCGGCGTTGCGCCAGCGCGTTTTGAGAAGGCTGGCGCGATGCGCTCGGGACGCTCGGCGAAAAAAGCCGCGGCTCAGCGTGGACGACGCCGTGGGGCAGGGGTGCCGCCGCGCATCTGGACCTGGCAGGCGGGCGTCAGCTTGCGGATATTTCTGGCGAGGCAATTCTCGATCGCGTGCACAAAGGGAATGAATTCACTGCAGAATCGGAACGCATCGCCTTCGCAGGCCTCGCGCTGCGCGACCGTGCCCTGGGCCGCGGCCGGGCTCGCAGGGACAAGAACCGCGCCACAGATCATCAGGACAGCATAGCCTGCATGCCGAAAACGCAGTCTGGTCTGTATCATCCGAGGTCGCCTCCCTTTGCGCGTTGGAAAGATGACAGGATTCGCACCGTTGGATGCAAGCTATTCCGCCAATGTATCGGACCCATCACCAATATTCGCTAGGGGCATTCTGATCGGCGGCCTATTTTCCGCGGCCCCATCGAGAAATGCGAATCTGCGCTCTGCCGGAAGGATGCAAATGTCTGACAGTTCCGTCGGAACCGGCGGCCACGTCACGTGGCGCACGCCGCTGATCATCATCCTGGCAGGATGTGCGGTATCCCTGATCACCTTCGGCCCGCGTTCCGCCATGGGCCTGTTCATGCAGCCCGTGAGCGATGCGAACGGCTGGGGCCGCGACGTCTTCGCCCTCGCATTCGCTGTGCAGAACCTGCTCTGGGGAATTGGCCAGCCGATCGCCGGCGCGATCGCAGACAGGTTCGGCACATTGCGCGTCCTGTGCGGCGGCGCCTTGCTCTATGCGGCGGGCCTCGTGCTCATGACCTATTCGACCACGCCGCTGACCTTCAATATCACCGTCGGCGTGATGATCGGCTTCGGCTTGTCGGGCTGTTCGTTCAATCTCGTGGTCGCCGCCCTCGGCAAACTGGTTCCGGATCACATGCGCTCGCTTGCCTTTGGGGCAGGGACGGCTGCCGGCTCGTTCGGGCAGTTCCTTTTCGCTCCGCTGGGCGCGTTGCTCATCGAGACACATGGCTGGCCGGTAGCGCTGATTGTCTTCGCCGCCGCAGTCATGCTCGTCATCCCGTTCTCGGTCGCGCTTGCGACGAGGCCCGTCAAGGCGACGTCCGCCTCGGGCAACGACACTCCGCAATCGCTGCGTCACGCATTGTCGGAAGCGTTCGCGCACCGCTCCTATGTGTTGCTGGTGCTGGGCTTCTTCACCTGCGGCTTTCAGCTCGCCTTCATCACCGCGCATCTGCCGGCGTATCTGGTCGATCGCGGCCTTTCGGTTCAGGTTGGCGGGTGGGTGCTTGCGACGATCGGGCTCTTCAACATCATCGGCGCCATCGCCGCCGGCTGGGCCGCCAACAAGATGCCCAAACGCTACATTCTCGCGATCCTGTATTTCACGCGCGCCGTATCGATCGCCGTCTTCATCGCGGTTCCGCTATCGCCCACATCGGCTGTCGTTTTCGGCGTCGTAACCGGATTGACCTGGCTGTCGACGGTGCCGCCCACATCCGGATTGGTGGCGCTGATGTTCGGCACGCGCTGGCTCGCGATGCTGTTCGGATTTGCGTTCTTCAGTCATCAGGTCGGCGGCTTTCTCGGCGTCTGGCTTGGCGGAGTGGCTTTCGAGATGACCGGCTCGTATAATCTCGTTTGGCTGCTCTCCATCGCCTTTGGCGTAGCCTCGGCGATCATCAATCTCCCGATCGTGGAGGCGCCGGTGAAGCGGCCGTCACGTGAGGTTGCAGCGGCTGCCGGAGCGGGACGATGAGCGAAAATCTGCGGCGCGCCGCCTGGCAGTCGATTCCGCTGATCATCATTTGCGGCTGCCTGATCTCGATGCTCGGTTTCGGACCGCGCTCGACGCTTGGCTTCTTCCTCACGCCGATGTCGAACGCCAATGGCTGGGGGCGCGACGTCTTTGCGCTGGCCATCGCCATCCAGATGCTGCTGTGGGGCGCGGCGCAGCCGTTCGTCGGCGCGATCGCAGACCGCTTCGGCCCGGTTCTGGTGCTCTGCGCCGGCGCCTTGCTCTACGCGATCGGATTTGCGTGGATGGTGTTCGCGTCCACACCCGGCGCGATGTATCTGTCCGCCGGCGTGCTGGTCGGGTTCGGCCTCGCCGGCTCTTCGTTCACGGTGGTGATCGGCGCTTTCGGCAAGCTCCTCCCGCCGCAATGGCGGACGTTTTCGTTTGGCCTTGGAACGGCCGCCGGATCATTCGGGCAATTCCTGTTTTCACCGCTGGCGATTGCACTGAACTCGGCGTTCGAATGGCACACGACGCTTCTGATCTTTGCCGGCGTCATTCTGCTGATGCTGCCGCTGTCGCTCGCGCTCGCCTTGCCGCCGAGCACGGAGACGGCGGCGCAGCGCGCCGCGCAACAATCGGTTGGCGCCGCGTTTCGCGAGGCGATTGCCCATCCGAGCTACATCTATCTGACGATCGGCTTCTTCACCTGCGGCTTCCAGGTTTTCTTCATCACGGTGCATCTGCCTGCATATCTGGTCGATCGCGGACTTTCGGCCGATCTCGGCGCGCTGGCCATCGGCGTCGTCGGCCTGTTCAATATCATCGGATCGATTACGGCCGGCTATCTCTCAAATCTGATGCCGAAGCGCTACATCCTTGCGCTCATCTATGTTCTGCGTTCTGTCGCCGTCGTGATTTTCATATCGATCCCGGCGACCGCGACCAGCTCGATCATATTCGCTGCGGTGATGGGTTTGCTCTGGCTGTCTACCGTACCGCCAACGAATGCGCTGGTGGCGCTGATGTTCGGCACGCGATGGCTCACGATGCTCGCGGGATTCGCGTTCTTCAGCCATCAGGTCGGCGGGTTCCTCGGTGTGTGGCTGGGCGGCGTATTGTTCGAACGGACCGGCTCCTATGACGTGATCTGGTGGGTCGTCATCGTCCTCGGTTTGCTGTCGGCCCTGATCAATCTGCCGATCAAGGAAGTGCCGGTGGCGCGCCAGGCTGCCGCGGCCGCGGCCTGAAGCGTCGCTATCGGACTTGACCCTCGCGCGAGCGGCGGCAAAACATCGAGCCGAAGGCAAGGTAAGCGCGGCAGAACCGCGCCCGGGGTCGGGAGGAACGCTGTGTCCACATTCAAGGCCATCGTCGTTGACAAGACCGAAGCGGGCCAGAGCGTTGCCCTCAGGGATTTCGATGAGAAGGATCTGATGGATGGCGACGTCACCGTGCGGGTCGCCTATTCCACGATCAACTACAAGGACGGCCTTGCGATCACCGGCAAGGCGCCTGTGGTCCGGCGTTTCCCGATGATCGCGGGTGTCGACTTCGCCGGGACCGTCGAGCACTCCGCGCATCCGGACTGGAAGCCGGGCGATCAGGTGATCTGCAACGGGTGGGGGATGGGCGAAACCCATCTCGGTGCCTATGCGCAGAAGGCGCGCGTGAAGGGCGACTGGCTCGTCCCGTTGCCCTCGAGCATGAGCGCGCGCGAGGCGATGGCGATCGGTACCGCCGGTTATACCGCGATGCTGGCGGTGATCGCGCTGGAGCAGGCTGGCGTCATGCCGGACAAGGGCCCGGTGGTCGTGACCGGCGCGGCCGGAGGCGTCGGGTCGGTGGCCATCGCCATCCTCTCGAAGCTCGGATACCAGGTGGCCGCCTCGACCGGGCGCCCGCAGGAAGCGGATTATCTGAAGGGCCTCGGTGCATCGGAGATCATCGAGCGCAAGGAGTTCGCAGGGCCGGCCAAGCCCCTCGCCAAGGAGCGCTTCGCAGGCGGGATTGATTCTGTCGGGTCGACGACGCTGGCCAACATCCTGTCGATGACCCGCTATGGCGGCGCGGTTGCCGCCTGCGGCCTGGCAGGAGGCATGGATCTGCGAACCAGTGTCGCCCCGTTTATTTTGCGCGGAGTGTCGCTTTTGGGCATCGATTCGGTGATGTGTCCCAAAGCGAAGCGCCTCGCGGCCTGGCGCCGCCTGGAAACCGACCTCGACCGCCAGAAACTGGCCGCAATGACTCAGGACATTGGACTGGACGCGGTCATCGACACGGCGCCGCAGATCATCGGCGGCGGCGTGCGGGGCCGGATCGTGGTCAATATCGGGTAAACCATTCAGGATTTAGCTACGAAGTTCGGGCACATTTACCGTCTGTTATGGTAAGAAGCGGGTTAAGAAGCCTGCGTCTCTCAACGGGGGTCCCGCATGTTGCGTACCGGAGCCTTGATCGCAGTTGCGGTCCTGACCAGCTTGCCTGCGCATGCGCAGCAGATGAACGCGCGCGAAGCCCGCGCTTTCGTTGTCGGGAAGCTGTTCAGCTATCAGTGTTTTGAGGGAACCAAAGGCGCCGGCCGGATCATGGATAACGGATCGGTCGCCGGCACCATCCAGTTTCGCGGCAATGGCGCAACCCGGTACGCAATGCTGCCACAGAACACGATACGGGTGGTCGGTGATCGCGTTTGCGCGTCAGTCAAAGGCGTGCCGTTCGAGCCCTGCTTCAACATCGTAAGGACATCCCATAACAGCTTCCGCGGGTCGGTCTCCGGGATGGGCTTTGCCTATTGCGATTTCGTGCGCCGCGATCGCGATCGCCCGGTGGTCGCCTCCGTCGAGCCGCGCAATCGCGGGGGTGCACCGATGGAGTTGCACACCGGTTCGGCGCGGGCCTTCCCCAAACCGATTGACAGCCGCGACCTCCCTGCGGTCGAGGATGATGAGGCCGATGAACCGGTTGCGGCCGTAAAGCCCGTCGATGGCAACGCGGCGGTCGAGGCCAAGGTCGCGGTCGAAACCAAAGCGCCGGAACCGAAGCTGGCAGAATCGACATTAGCCCCGGCCGCTCCGGTCGAAGCCAAAGCCGCCGATGTGTCTGCGGCGGCAGACGAGAAGCTGGAATTGCGCTCGACCAAGGACTGAAGCGCATTCAGTTTTTCACAAAAACAGCTGCTCTCGCTGTCATCGCCCGCGAAAGCGGGCGATCCAGTAAACACAACGCTTCAAGAATTTACTGGATGCCCCGCTTTCGCGGGGCATGACAACAAACGGCGATGCGATTCCACCTCACCCGAAATCGCTCGGCTCATCGCGCCGGGAAGATCATGCAGGTCGTGGTGGCATGCGCGTAGAGCTTGCCCGCTGAATCCTTGATCTCGCCCTCGGCCGTGCCGACGGTGCGGCCGCGATGAATGATCCGGCCTTCGGCCCGCACTTCGCCGGTCCGCTCGGTCAGCGGGCGCACCAGATTCACCTTGATCTCGAGCGTGGTGTAGGTCTCGCCCTTTCCGAGCGTCGTGTGGACCGCGCAGCCGAGCGCGGAGTCCAGCAATGTCATCGCAAAGCCGCCATGCACCGACCCGATCGGGTTGTAGTGACGCAATTGCGGCGTACCCGAAAACAGCGCGCGGCCGTATTCGACCTCATTCAATGTGAAGCCGAGTGTCTGCGCGATCGGCGGCGCGGGGAAGCGGCCTTCGAGAAGACCGCGGAGGAACGTGAGCCCATCGTGCTGGAGCAGCGTCTCGATCGGTACGACGCCGTAGGTGATGTCACTCATTGGAAATCCGGATTGTCAGGCCGATACCGGCCCGGCCGTCGTCTCGCTGCGCGATCGCGGCGGAAACAATAGCCGCTGATAAAGCCAGCCGATACCCATCAGCGTCAGCCCGAGGCAGATCAGCGACAGCGCACGGAAGACGCCCTGGACACCGGCAAGATCGTACAGGAACACCTTGCCGACGGTCAGGAGGACGACAGCCGCCGACGCAAAGCGGGCCGGCTGGGATTTGAGCGCGATCCCCGCCAGCAGGAGGGCGACGCCGAAAACAAGCCAGACCGCCGAATAGGTATATTGTTCGGCATCGCTGGTGGAGAAACCGCCGATCATTGGACCGTGGAAGATCCGGCGCACCTCCAGCGTCAGATAGACCAGTGCGAGGATGATCGCGGCCACGGCAGCAATCACATAGGCTAAAGCCGGACGTGTTTCGCGGAACATTCGCGCAAGGATGGCCATCAGGATTGCAGGGATGGCGTAGCCGAGCAGCAGCACGTTGAAGAATGGCCCGCCGACCGGCTCATTGGTAAAGACGGGATTGAACTGGATCCCCGTGCTGATGAGCGCTCCAAACAGCGCGAGGATGCCGATGATGAGTGCCGCAACTTCATGCACGATGCTGTTGGTCCGCAGCCGCACGCGCTCGAGGCCGATGGTCATCGCGAGTGCGGTTGAGACCTGCAGACCCAGTTCCGCGAGGCTGGCGGACGGACGATAGATGTCGCCGTCGTTCATGAAATGACGGATCTGCAGCATGAAGGTCAGCGCCGTGAAGGTGATGGCGGCCGATTCGACGCTACGCGAGGCGAAGTCGTCGGCGCGGCGCCGCAATATCCTCGCGCCGAGCCAGAACGCCAGCGCCGGCACGCCGTAGCCCCACAACAGCCAGTTCAGGATCGGCGTGCGCCCGACATCGTCGCCGACAATGCGTGGCTCCCACACGATACGCGCCATCACGAGGGCGACGAGGATCACACAGAGGAGGCGCAGCAGCGGCAGCGGACGCTTGTCGGCAACATAAGCAAGCCCCGGCACCATCAGAGCGAATGCGACCGTGAGCCAGCCGCGTTCCAGGGTGAAGGTCAATGTCAGGGCGAGCGCGGCGACCGCGCCCGCTGCGAAGACCGCGCTTGCGGCCGCGTCCCCCGCGGCGATTTTGCGCCGGGTCAGCCCTTCGGTGGCAATGGCGAAGAGAGCTGCCAGCAGCAGGGCAACGCCCGCAAACGGGATCGATCGCACAAAGCCGGTGATGCCGTAATAAAGCGCGATCAGCATCGCGAGCGGGGTCAGCACGGCCATGCCCGCCCAGATCATCGCCGCATAGGGATGCCGCAGCCGGCCCTGCGCGAGATAGCCCGCGGCGCCGAACATCAGCGTCAGCCCCGTGCCGAGCACCACATGCGCGCGCAATCCCTCCAGCTTGGCGACCGGAGGAACGGCGGAATAAGGCCCGCCGGGCGAGGCGACGGTGACGAAATAATCCGACACCGACCAATGTGCGACGACGAGAATACCGGCGATAGCGGCCGCACCGAGCGCGGGCGTGACGGATTCGCTTCGCCAGGCAGCGGCAATCGTCGCAGCGCACAGCACGAAGAGCGCGACAAGCGCCGGTCCGCCGTGACGGTTGAAGAAAACCAGAAGCAGGGCGCCGAGCACGTAAGAGGCAAGCACGCCGCTCGAAAGGAGATCGAGCCGCCCGGCCTGCGCGTCGGGCCCGAACAATACCCCGCTCGCGATCAGCGCCGCGGCGAGCGCAAAGCCGACCAGCACATGGAAGATTTGCGGATAGAGCGCGCCGCCTGCGCCCAGGGGTAGGACAAGCCACACGAAAGAGAAGACCGCGGTGGCAATGGCCAGCCAGCGCCAGAGCCTTGCGCGTGCGAGGAGGAAGGCAGCAGCGGTGACGACCGCGAGGTAAAGATACAAGGCCAGATAATTCGGCTGCGCCGATCCTATGAGCGCCGGCGTGACGAAGGCGCCGATCAGGCCAAGTCCCGCAAGCGCAGGTCCATGAAGGAGGGCGGCGGCGAGCGTCGCCAGCGCCACCGCGCCGAGCAGCACGAATGCCGTGGCGGGCGACAGAAAGTCGTAAAGCGCGAAGGCTGCATAGATCACGGCATAGGCGATCGTAGTGCCCGCCGCTGTCAGCACACTCGGAATATGCGCGGTATTGAAACGCGCAAAGCCGGCGAGGGTCTCGCGCCGCCGCGCATATTCGCCAAGTCCGACCAGCGCCGCGGCGAGCAGTCCGCCGAGCATGATGCGCAGGCGCGGGCCGATCAGGCCGGCCTCGATCGTGTAGCGCACGAGGAAAATTCCGCCGAGCGCGAGCGCAAGCCCGCCGATCCAGACCACCCATTGCGTGCCGAAGCGGCGTTCGAAATCGCCGTATCCCGGTGCTGCCGCGGACGCTTCAGGAGGCGCTTCGGACGACGCAGTCTCGTCTACCGGCTTCTCCGACATTTGTCCGGCTTCAGGAGCCGCGATGTCGTCGGGCGACGGACGGATGCTCGCGACAGGCGCCGCTGGTTCGAAAGGTTCTTGCGGCGGTGGCGCGCTAACAGGCCGGCCAGCCGGCTCCGGAGCCGCGTTCAGTATGAGCTCGTTCAGCCGGTTGACGCTGGCTTCCAGCGCGCTCAGCCGGCTGCGGACGCGCATCACGAAGATGAGGAACAGCGCGACCGTGACGAAGCCGAAAAATTCCATGAGAACCGCCCCAGCCCGAGCAGGGAACTTTATCGCCGGCAACGGGCCGGGGAAACGGCTGAATGGACGTTTTGAACGTCCTGCGTTACCGCCGGACGCCGAGGCGCAGCCCCGGGGCGTGACGTTCCTGCATCACCTCGCGACGGAAACGAAACAACGCGGCCGGCCGACCGCCCGTCGCGCTCGTCATCTCGCCGGTCGGCTCGACCAGTTCGCTGCTCTCCACCAGCCGCCGGAAATTTTGCTTGTGCAAATGGCGGCCGGATATGGCCTCGACGGTGCGCTGCAATTCCGTCAGCGTAAATTCCGCCGGCATCAATTCGAAAACAACGGGGCGGTATTTGAGCTTGCCCCGCAACCTTGCGATGGCGGTCGCGAGGATGCGGCGATGATCGAACCGCATGGACTCGCCGAGATGTCCGCGGACCTGCGTCACCCGCCCGTCGCGCAACGCTTCCTCGATCAGCCCGGCCTCGTAGAGAAGCTCGTAGCGCTCAAGCACCTTCTCCTCGTCCCAGGAGGCGCCGCCACCACCGAAACAGAGCCGCAGCCGTTCACTGCGGCCGGCCGCGCCACGCGCCCATGCCGTCAGCGGTGGCAATATCGATTCATCGATGATCGAGGGACGGCCGTTGCGCCAGTCTTCCCACGGGAAGAAGCGATACCAGGGCTGGAAGCTCGCGCCGGCATCGCGCAGGCCCTGCACATTCTCGGGAACGCGCGTCAGCGCGAGATAGCCGACCGAGACGACATGGGGATCGGTATCGCCGACACGCGCGTGGCGGCCGCGATCGCCGAAGGTATAGAGCTGTTCGACATAGCCGACATTCAGCGCGGTCTGGGCTGCCACCCATTCCCGCAATCCGATTTCGAAAGTGCGATGCGACACCGGATCGAACGCGCCGGACGGCAGGCCCGCCGGCTGGTTCTTCTTGCCGGTCTCCCCGGCGACCAGAACCTGCGGTTCCTCGTTGGTGACCGCGACAATCGCGGTGGTCAGTCCGATCTCGATCGGTGTGAGGCGGGTCACTGCCTCCTCACTCGATGTCGAGTCGGAACGGATGACCTTCATAGGCGGCGATGCCCGGTCCCATCGCGCGGATCGCCTGAATCATGCGTCCGTTCCGGCCGAGAATCTCATCGGCGAGCGAGACCAGACGGATATTCGGCTGTGCCGTTGGAGAAAACGAGCGAATGGCGCGCGCGATCTCTTCTTCGTTGCGGCGGGGATTGAGTGCGCAGGCGGTGATGAACGCGCCCGCCGTCGAGCGGCTGATTCCGGCATAGCAGTGCACGACAAGCGGCGTGGTGCGATCCCAATGGGTGACGAAATCGATCAGCTTTTCCACGTGGCTTTCGGTCGGATGCACATAGCCATCCATCACGGTGACGATATCGTCCATGTCGAGGAGGAGGTGGTTCATCTCCTCGACCGAAGGCGGCCGCTTCACCATCGCGACGTCCTTCATCAGGGTCACGACGTGTTTCGCACCGGTCTCGGTGACTGTTGGATGCAGGCGGGCGAGGGAGCAGACGTGGATCATTTGCTTTCGGTCATGCGGCAATCGATTCAGTGCCCTGAACTTATGCGTCCGGGAGGGTTGCGCCAAGGCGCGCTCCAGACCGCCGCCAGAGGACCGGAACCGGTCACCCCCATAATTTCGCGAACCGCTCCAGATAACGGGCTTCCGCGGTATCGGCCGGCCACGGCGTCAGGTAATCGCGCTCCAGCGCGGGCGAGAGTTTCGGCGGCACGCCGAAGAATTTACGCGCCTCGGCTTCGGCAAAACCGGCAAGCCGTGTCGCTTCGAGATAGGCTGCGGCGCGGTCGGCCTGCTTGATCATCCTTGCCTGCGACGCCGGAAGATGCGCGGGCAGGCCGAACCGCAGATGGATCGCGGAAAGGAGCCGCGCCTCCACCGCCTTGTAGGAATCCCCAATCACCGCCTTGAAGGGCGTGATCATGTCGCCGACAACATATTCCGGTGCGTCGTGCAGCATGATCGCCAGTCGAAGCTTGTCGTCGAGCGGGCCCTGCTGACGCGCGAGGGTATCGACCAGAAGCGTATGCTGGGCGACCGAGAAGATATGGGCACCCTTGGTCTGGCCGTTCCAGCGCGGCACCCGCGCGATCCCATGCGCGATGTCCTCGATTTCAATGTCGAGCGGGGAGGGGTCCAGGAGGTCCAGCCTGCGGCCCGACAGCATGCGCTGCCACGCGCGGGGTTTAGCTTTGGTCATTGTGGGCGTTTGCCGAGCTTCGCGCAGGCCTCGTGGCGGTGACAGGACATGAGATGATCGTTGACCATCCCGACAGCCTGCATGAAGGCGTAAACGATGGTCGGGCCGACAAACTTGAACCCGCGGGACGCAAGATCCTTCGAGATCGCTCGCGACAGCGGTGTTTCCGCCGGGACCGATTTCAGGGTCTTGAACTGGTTCACCTTCGGCCGCCCGTTCAGGTGCCCCCAGAGCAGGTCCGAGAACCCGTCCCCCTTTTCCATAATGTCGAGATACGCCCGCGCCGACAGCACCGTGCCTTCGATCTTCAGCCGGTTGCGCACGATGCCGGCGTCCTGCATCAGCTTCTCCACCTTGCGCGGCGTGTAGCGCGCGATCTTTTCAGGACTGAAATCGTCGAAGGCTTTGCGGAAATTGTCGCGCTTGCGCAGGATCGTGATCCACGACAACCCGGCCTGGAAGCCGTCGAGGATTAGCTTTTCGAACAGCGCGCGGTCGTCATATTCCGGCACGCCCCATTCGTTGTCATGATAGCTAACATAGAGCGGGTCGTCTTTCGGCCAGGGACAACGCGTGAGCCCGTCCGCATGCGTGATCGCGTTCATTTGGCGTCTGCACCTTTAAGCAAATCGGCCACGGCGCCTTTACGCAATGTCATCGGGATGCCGCCGGCCAGCAACGGCACGCCTGCGGCGATCGCGTCGGCGACGCGGTCGACCCTGAGCATCGCAAGCCCGAGGCGCCCGGCCGACGATCCCATCGTGCCGACAATCTTGTCGCCAGCCATGACCACTGTGCCATCCTCGGCGGCATGAGCCTCGAACTCCACCGGCACGATGCGATTGCGCGCCGTCCCGCGATCTTCGACCCGCGACACCACCTCCTGGCCGATGAATCAGCCTT
>NZ_DATMRX010000252.1:0-2311 GCF_035565855.1 Pseudorhodoplanes sp. | reverse complement strand
TTGCAAACTCACCTGACGGAAATTCGATCCTTCGGTTCCAACCCGGGCGCGTTGCGCATGTTTGCGCATGTTCCGCGACAGACATCAGAACAACGTGCGCTCGTTGTCGTGTTGCACGGATGCACACAGAGTGCAGCCGCTTACGATCTCGGTGCAGGCTGGTCGACCCTGGCGGACCGTTTTGGATTTTGCCTGCTGCTTCCGGAGCAGCAAGTCTCCAACAATCCGAACCGCTGTTTCAATTGGTTTCAGCCGGACGACAGCACCCGCGGGAGCGGCGAAGCACAGTCCATTCGGCAAATGATCGACAAGATGATGTCCGATCACGACATCGACCCAAAGCGGGTGTTTGTGACCGGCCTTTCAGCCGGCGGCGCAATGGCTTCGGTTATGCTTGCGACCTATCCCGACGTCTTCGCGGGCGGCGCGATTGTTGCGGGCTTGCCCTATGGTGCCGCGAACAACGTCCAGCAAGCGTTCCAGACCATGTTTCAATCGCCACCGCGGCCCGCACGCGCATGGGGCGATGTCGTCAGAGGCGCGTCGCCGCATCGCGGGCCCTGGCCACGCATATCGGTCTGGCATGGTGGGGTCGACGCGACGGTCATCCCGTCCAATGCCGCGGAAATCATCAAGCAATGGACCGATGTCCACGGTCTGCCGCTCGCGCCGTCTTCAAAAGCGATTGTTGACGGCTATCCCCGCCGGGTCTGGCTGAATGCGGCTGGAGAAGAGATCATAGAGTCTTATACCATCACCAACATGGCGCACGGAACTCCGCTTGCGACCGGCGATGCCGATCATGAGTGCGGCGCTGCCGGGCCGTTCTTGCTGGAGGTTGGAATTTCGTCGTCGTACCACATCGCCAAGTTCTTCGGCCTTGCCACCGCGTCGGCGCCCAGCCACGCCTCGGCGCAATACGACCAGTACGAAAGTACGGTCCCTGCAGGGCGTTTGCAGGACGAGCGGTTGGAGGCGACGCGTCCTGAAACGCACGTCCTGGAAGGGGAGGTGCTTGGGCCGGAGTCGGATGGCTGGCCTGAGCGCAGGCAACATCCGCACACTCGATTTGATGTGGGTGCGGTCATCAATAATGCCTTGAAAGCGGCTGGATTGATGAAGTGAGATCGCGCGTGCCCGCCGCCCTGTTGGGCCCGGCGAAACTCGGATAGAACGGGGCGGCTGCCAGTCCTGCCACCTGGTGTGATCGCGGATGTGCCGGCGTCCGGTTGTCATCGCCTCGATCTGTCGCGCGATCTTCGGGCTCGTGCTTATCGCGCTCGCCGCGTGCAGCAGCGCCGTTGTCGATTCCGTCACTCAGCCTGTGCCCCGCGCGTCCGCCGGCAGCGTGCCGGGCCACGTTTACCTTTTGCGCGGTCTTGTCGGTGAGGTCTTTTCGCTCGGCTTTTACGATCTAGCGGAGCGCATCAGGGAGCGCGGCGTGTATGCGAGCGTGCATAGCATGTACGCGCCGGGAAATCTCGCGGGCGAGATCATCGCGAAGCACCGCCAGGCGCCGGCGCCCATCGTTCTGATCGGGCACTCGTCGGGTGCTGACGTGGCGATCGCGATCGCGGAGCGGCTCAGGGCCGCGAATATTCCGGTCGCGATCATGTTCGGATTTGATCCGACGCCGATTGCAGGCCGTATCCCGGACAATGTCGAACTCTTCATCAACCTCTATCAGAAGACCAATCTGATTGGCGGCGGCGAGGCGCGCGCGGCCAGCGGCTTCCGCGGCCGCATCGTCAATGTCGATCTGCGCGAGCGGCGCGAGATCATTCACATCACGCTGGACAAGTCGCCGGTGATCCACGTGCTGGTCGCGGACAAGATCGGCGCGATCCTGCGGGCGCGCGTGCAGGCGTCGCCTGTGCGCTCCCGCAGGGAGGCACCTGTCGCGTATGTCACGCCGCTGACGATGCGTTATGTCGTGCCGCCCAATGTTCCGATCGTGCTGTGGGACAGCGCCATGCGCGGCACGCTCGGTGCGGACGAAACGCTTGAGGCTTTTGCGTCGCGCATGGACGCGACCGCATGGGCGATCGCAAGCGTCAACAATGTCAGGCTCGAAGATCCGCCGCCACCAGGGACGAGCCTTCTTGTGCCGCGCAGCATATACGCGACTGCTCGGTGACGAGCGGGGAATATCAGCGGGAAAACACGGGCACGCAATCCGTCGCCTTGGCTGGCCGGAAGGGCATGTGCAGCGGATTGCGCGAGCCGTGGCAGTGCTGCGTGGAGAATTTGCCAAGCCGGTTCCGGTCGAGAGGCTCGCGGCCGTGGCCGGAATGAGCCTGTCCTCGTTCCA
>NZ_DATMRX010000251.1:0-31362 GCF_035565855.1 Pseudorhodoplanes sp. | reverse complement strand
AATGAAATGGGCATCAAGTATCCGAAAACCGAGGTCTCATGAGGCGGCGGGGCGGCACGATCGAGCGTGAGACCGGGACTTTTTCCAACAAGCGGACGCGCGCCAGCTTTTCACCCGGTCTGTATCACAACGCAACACCTGCAAGCCGATCCCGGCTTTGCAGACGTCGTGACGGAACGAGTCTGGAACAAACCGCGCCCGAATCGCTGACTCGCTCTCGTTCATATCCGTTCACGCGATATATAGCGCATTACACTGGAAGCCCTCTAGATCGTGTGCATTTCTGATTTCGATCCGCTCGCGCGCTGGCCCATCGTCGAAACGGCGAGCTTCAGAGCGGAGCCCTTATGTCAATCCCGCAACCGATCCGAATGTGGAGGACAGCGGGGATATTGCAAGCGACGCTATTGCGTCGTGAGGCTCGCGCGGCTGGGCAACGGCGACACCGCGAGTTGCGTCGCTTGCAGAATGCCTTGCCCGATCGGGGTTGGTATCACGACCTTGTAGGGGACCAGCACGCGCGTTCCGGCGATCGGCACGAGCCATGTCTCCATGTCCCGCTGCTGGATCAGATATTTGACGGCAGAGCGGTCAGGCACATAGCCGGCGAGCGGCGCGAAATAGATCGCGCAGACGAGGGCCGGCCCGGAATAGCCCGCGGTTTGAACCTGCTCGGTGCGCTTGTAGGCGAGCGTCAGATCGTAGCGCATGCGACCGTCGAAAATCGGCGCGTGCTGCCGGCAGACCTCCGGGGCCATCAGGTCGCCATTGCCCGGAACCCTCAGCATCGCACCGGTCATCGGATCCATCACGTTGCGCTTGTGCGCGTCGCTCACGCGAATGCGGTCAGGATGCTCGACCATCGGCGGCAAGACGGTGAGTTCCTTGATCGCTCCGCCCGCCATCTTCATCCGAAGGTCTTCGAATTTCTTGCCCCATTTGACGTAAAAGGCGTAGTGCGACGGCGCGAATTGCCCGTTCCGTATGGCGCCGCGCGACGCCGTCGTGCCGTGGCCGGAGCTGAAAATCCGCGCCAGACCGGAGGTGGCGCCCTTCGCCTCGGCCGAGAAACGGTCCTGGCCGATATCCACGAGCCAGGAACCCTCGCCGAGCTTCACGCCGCCAAGGGTCACAACGTAACGGGCGTCGAGCCGGGCCTGCGCCTGGGCGGCCGGCGCCGTCAGGCCGAAAAGGAGCGCGCCGAGCACCGCCCCAAGGCCGCATCGTGCTGAACCGTTCACTTGGCCCTCTGTGGCCCCACGGGGCCCTCTCATCGCGGCGAATAGCGGCCGTGCGACCATCGGAGGTCGGTCCCGGCCGGAACGTAAGCGATTCGGCAGGAATATGCCGTTTCTGTGGTGCTTGCGGACCCAGGCCGGCTCGCTCCACCTTGACGGCTTTGCCGGGCCTCTTTATAGGACCGCGTCTTAACGCGAAAACGCAATCGGCATGCGCATCCCGTGTGGGTGCCGCCCTCAATATTCGGGATTTTCAGTCATGTCGCGCAAGTGCGACCTCACCGGCAAGGCGTTCCAGACCGGGCACAAGGTGAGCCATTCGAACCGCAAGACCAAGCGCCGGTTCTTGCCGAACCTGATCAATGTCAGCCTGACATCGGAAGCGCTTGAGCGCACGGTGCGGTTCCGCATTTCGGCCAACGCGCTGAAGACGGTCGATCATCGCGGCGGTCTCGACGGGTTCCTCGCCAAGGCAAAGGAAACGGACCTGTCGCCGAAGGCCCTCGACCTCAAGCGCCAGCTTGAGAAGAAGCTCGCAAAGGCGAGCTGATCGCGTCCCTTATCTGACGCCTGACCGCTTCCGGTCCGGGCTCGTGCGGTTGTCACCGCGGGCCCGGCTCGCGATTCGCGTGCTCATCCAGAAGCGTGAATTGCAGCAAGATCGTCCGCTGGATGATCGAGAAATTATCGTCCGACACCAGCGTCAGCACGGTTTCGCCATTCGCACCGCGGTGAGCGCTCAGCCCTTCCATATTGTCGATCTGAAAACCCATATCGGCCGAGATCAGGATTGCGCCCTGTAGTACGGCGCCGGGCATGACCTCGGACAGGGCAACCCTGCGGATGCGCATTGCGATCCCGCGCCGCCAGGAGAAATGCCGCTCCAGAAGCAGCAGGTCTGCATTCGGCGTCAGCGCACAATCGACGATATCGAAGTCGTCGGTCCGCTTGACCGCGAAGGTGCCCGGTTTCGGTCCGCCGATGATGAAGGCGCGGATGTTCTGTGTGGCATCCGGTCCGCGCTCGGAAATCGCAATCAAGGCGCCGGCAATGGCGCTGCCTTTCGGCGCGACAGCCAGGCATTCGATCCCCTTGTTGCTGTTCAGCTTGCTCATGTCCGGCGGCACCGGCACCAGCGTTGCGCGCGCGAGGAGGCCGCGCCTGCCATAATCGAACGTCAGGATGCGATGCACGCGCTCGAGCGCTACATAGACGGAGTCACCGTCTTCAGCGAGCGCTTCGGTGTCGTACCACCCCCGTGCGGTGATCGGCCGGCCATCGGCATAGAGCATCGGCGCAACTTCGGCGTCGACGATGGCGGCAGGGACATCGCCCCGATAAACGATACGCCCGCGCAACCAATGTGCCCTGTCGGAAATCGCGAGGAAGCGTCCGTCCGCATTCACGCGGATCCCCGACAAACCGCCGAATTGCTTGTGCGCCGACGACAATTCGAGACCGCCCCGAAACAGCAGGCGTCCGAACTGTTTGCGTTGCGGGTCGCGCGGATCGAAGGCCTCGATCGGCCTCGTCCGGATTTCCAGCTTCGCCGGCGGTTCGGCCGCTCGTTGCGGCAGCAGCTGTGCGGAGGCTGCAAAGCCGCCCAGCAGGACGAACGCGCCTGCAAGCAGCGACAGGCGCGCCCTTTGTGGGATCACGAATGCAGCCTGCGCGGAAGCCGACGCAACGCCGTCGCGGCGGCCGCGGAGCCGGCATCGTCGTCGAACAGCTCGGCGAGCTTCTCGGTCATCGCACCGCCCAGCTCCTCGGCATCGACGATGGTTACTGCGCGACGATAATAGCGCGTCACATCGTGGCCGATGCCGATGGCGATCAACTCGATCGGCGACCGGGTCTCGATTTCCTCGATCACCCAGCGGAGATGACGCTCGAGATAATTCCCGGCATTCACCGACAGCGTCGAGTCATCGACCGGCGCTCCATCGGAGATCATCATCAGGATCCGGCGCTGCTCGGGCCGCGCCAGCAAGCGGCGATAGGCCCAGTTCAACGCCTCACCGTCGATATTCTCCTTCAGCAAGCCTTCGCGCATCATCAACCCGAGATTCTTGCGCGCGCGGCGCCACGGCGCATCGGCGGCCTTGTAGATGATGTGCCGCAGATCGTTGAGCCGTCCCGGATTGGCCGGCTTGCCGGCGGCAAGCCATGCCTCGCGCGATTGACCGCCCTTCCAGGCCCGCGTGGTGAAGCCCAGAATTTCCACCTTGACCCCGCAGCGCTCCAGCGTGCGCGCAAGAATGTCGGCGCAGGTGGCGGCGACGGTGATGGGACGGCCGCGCATGGATCCGGAATTGTCGAGCAGCAGCGTCACCACGGTATCGCGGAAATTCGTGTCCTTTTCCCGCTTGAACGAGAGCGGATGCATCGGATCGACAATGATGCGCGACAACCGCGCCGGATCGAGGATGCCTTCCTCGAGGTCGAATTCCCAAGCGCGGTTCTGCTGCGCCATCAGCCGCCGTTGCAGCCTGTTGGCGAGGCGCGCAACGACGCCCTGCAGATGCGACAATTGCTTGTCGAGATAGCTTCGCAACCGGTCGAGCTCTTCCGGCTCGCAAAGATCCTCCGCCGCGATTTCCTCGTCGAACTTGGTGACGAAGGCGCCGTATTCCGGCCCGCGATGCTCATTGTGCCCCGAACGCGGACGCCACGGCTCGGACGGCGTTTCCGAATCGCCCATGTCGGTGTCGTCGGCCATGTCCGAACTCGGCGCATCGGTCGCTTCTGCGGTTGCCTCCTGAGCATCCTCCGCCGAGGCCTCGGCCTCCTCGACCGACATGCGCTGCAGGTCCTCGGATTCCGACGTCTCGCCCTGCTCGCCGTCTTCGCTCTGGCTGCGGTCGTCTTCGTTCTGCTCGGAATCCTCGTCTTCTTCCGAATCGCGATTGCGATCCTCACCCATGTCCAGCGCATCGAGCAGATCGTGGATGGCATCGCCGAAACGCGCCTGGTCATCGATCAGGTGTTCAAGCCGGTCGAGCCCGCGACCTGCCTTGTTCTCGATGATCGGACGCCACAGCTCGACGAGCTTGCGCGCGGCAGGCGGCGGCGCAAGTCCGGTCAGGCGCTCTCGCACCATCATGGCCACCGCTTCCTCGATCGGCGCGTCGGCGCGATCGGTGATGTCGTCGAACTTTCCGCGGTGGAACTTGTCGTCGAGCATGGCGGACAGGTTCTTCGCCATGCCCGCCATGCGACGCGAACCGATTGCCTCCACACGCGCCTGCTCCACAGCGTCGAACACGGCGCGCGCCTGTTGCCCGCCCGGCACCAGCCGGCGATGCACATTCGGATCGTGGCAGGCGACCTTGAGCGCGATCGAATCGGCATGGCCGCGGACGATCGCGGCCTCGGCCTTGCTCAGCTTGCGCGGCGGCTCCGGCAGCCTCGCCTTGCCGCCGATCAGTCCAGGACGCTCGGCAGCGAAGGCGACCTCCATTTCCGGCCGCTTCGCGATCGCGCGCAAACAACCGGCCACCGCCCGCTTGAACGGCTCGTTCGGAGATTCCTTGGCCGAGGCTTTCGGTTTGTAGTTTGAGGACATGTCTTTTCGTTCGTTGCTGGGCCGGTTAGGTCACCGCCAGATTGCGCTTTGCCGCGTCGGGTATCGGCAATGGCGCGATCTTCGAGGGCGATGACACGCCCATGGACACATAGATGCTGACCAGTTTGTCGACGCCGACATCGGCCGGTTGCACCCATTCGGCCGGCACATAGGCAAGACATCCGCCGACCGGTATCGGAGCCGAAGGAATGAGCACGGCATGATAGGGCGTGTCGCCGACCATGATCGGTTCAGGCGTCGGCAAGAGCGCCAGCACCGCCGCACTGTCGGGGCCGCCGAAAAAGCACCAGACCGGGCTCATGCTCTTGAGCCCGTCGACGTCTTTCTTGTCAATCAAGGCGACGAAGCGATGGATCAGATCGTACAGGTTTCCGATCAGCGGAATCCGCCGCATCGTCGAATCGAGGAATTGGGACAGATGGCTGCGCAGTTTCGATTCGACGGCAAGACCGAGCAGATAGACGACGACCATGAAAACGATCAGCCCGATCAGATAGGCGACAAACTGTGACGCGGAGAAACTGAAGCCGATGGTCATCAAGGCATGCCCGACCACGCTCGATGGCCCGACATAGGCAATGATGAATTGCCCGAGCCACGCCACCACCGCCAGCGTGATGATCAATGGCAGTAACAGGATCAGCCCGGAGACGAACGTGCGAAACATGTGCGTCATGAGAGGCTACCAGTCCGATTTCCAGGCCCGGTCCGGCACGATCGAGCGGTATCGGGGTTGCTGATCCCGCCTGAGCTTCACCGGGGTCCGGCCCTCCGAAAAATTAGAGCACAGGTCACGCGCACTAGGTCAACGCAACATTCACCGACGATTCCGGCAGCTCCTGCCCGAAGCTGCGCTGATAGAATTCCGCCACGATCGGCCGCTCGAGCTCATCGCATTTGTTCACGAAGGTGACGCGGAAGGCAAAGCCGACGTCACCGAAGATCTCGGCATTCTCGGCCCAGGTGATGACGGTGCGCGGGCTCATCACCGTCGACAGATCGCCATTCATGAACGCATTTCGCGTGAGATCGGCGATGCGCACCATCTTGCTGACGATGTCGCGTCCTTCCTCGTTTCGATAATGCTTGGCTTTGGCCAGCACGATCTCGACTTCCTTGTCGTGCGGCAGATAGTTGAGCGTGGTCACGATCGACCACCTGTCCATCTGGCCCTGATTGATCTGCTGGGTGCCGTGATAGAGACCGGTCGTGTCACCGAGACCGACCGTGTTCGCGGTCGCGAACAGCCGGAAGCTCGGGTGCGGACGAATGACCTTGTTCTGATCCAGCAGCGTGAGACGGCCGGACTGCTCGAGCACGCGCTGGATGACGAACATCACGTCCGGGCGGCCGGCATCGTATTCGTCGAAACACATCGCGATGTTGTGCTGAAGCGCCCAGGGCAAAATGCCGTCGCGGAACTCGGTGACCTGCATGCCGTCGCGAATGACAATCGCATCCTTGCCGACCAGGTCGACACGGCTGATGTGACTGTCCAGATTGACGCGAACGCACGGCCAGTTGAGGCGCGCCGCCACCTGCTCGATATGCGTCGATTTGCCGGTGCCGTGATATCCGGTGACCATCACGCGCCGATTGCGGGCGAAGCCGGCCAGGATCGCCAGGGTCGTCGGGCGGTCGAACAGGTAATCGGGATCGAGATCCGGCACGTGCTCGTCCGGCTCCGAATAGGCCGGGACCTCCAGATCCGAATCGATCCCGAAGACCTGACGGACCGAGACCTTCATGTCGGGCAGGCCGCCGGGGCCCTGGGTAATTTCCTGGGATGCAGTAGCCATTGTTTCTCCATGCGCCAGCCGGACCGGGCGCGCAAAAGTGACGCTTCAGGTTGGCAAATCGGTTCCCGCCAACCTAGCAGAAAGGCCATCGGGCGCGAAACCCGTGAAGCCTTTATGCTGTCTGTCGGAGTGTGGCCTGTAGATAGGGATTCCGTGCCCTTCCGGAAAGGCGGGGCAGGAATGCGAACGCGCGCCGCCCGGCTGGGTGGTCAGGCGAATCCGGCCGATTTTAAATAATTATAGGCTTGGATGATCTCGATCAGGCGGTCCTCGGTCGAGCGGTCGCCACCGTTGCTGTCCGGGTGATGCCGCTTCACGAGGTCATGGAACTTGGCCTTGATCTGCGACTTCGTTACGCCGACCTCCAGACCCAGCGTATCGAGCGCCTTGCGCTCGGCATTCCGGATGGTCCGCGCCTCGGCCTTGGCCCGCGCCTTGCCCGACGGGCTCCCCCCTGCAAATTCGCGATACATGTCGAGCGGGTCGATGCCGTTTTCGGCATAGAACCGCCCCGGGTCAGAATATTTGCCGGTGCCCATCTTCCAGGTTGGCCGATGGCCGGTCAGGGCGTCCTTCTGGTAACGCCGGACATCGTCATCGCTCATTCCCTGGAAAAAATTGTAGTTCTGATTGTACTCGCGCACGTGGTCGAGGCAGTAGCGCCAGTAATCCTTTTCGCGGCCTCGGCCCTTTGGCGCGCGATGCGTCGCCTCGTTGCTGCAGCCCGGCCATTCGCAGACATGTTCGGTCGTGCGCGCGCGACGATCTTCGCCCGGCTTGACCCGAATTTTGTCGAACAATGGAGAGTCGAGTTTCATCAGTTACGAGTATGCGAAAAATGCAGCCAAAGGTTCAAGACTTGACATTTCCGAGATTGATCCTGTTTTCAGGTTATTCGGAGTGCGATGCCGCGTCGGGTCGAGAACATGCGAACGAAAGATGTCATCACAAAGAAATTGACGGAAGCTTTCGCGCCCGAAAGCCTCCGCGTCGACGATGAGTCTCATTTGCATGCTGGTCATGCCGGGCATCGCCCCGGCGGAGAAACGCATTACCGTGTTCATATCGTGTCGGAGGCGTTCCGCGGCAAGAGCCGCATCGAACGACACCGTGCGATCAATGCCACGCTCGCGGCCGAACTTGCGGGCGGCGTCCATGCACTTGCCGTCCATGCCTCCGCGCCGGGAGAAGGCGCCGGCGAATGATCAACGCGCCTCGCTGCCTTTCATATGGTCCGAGGCGATTCCGAAAATCGGATTGCGCGCCAGCGGTGTGATGCGCAGCGACGTGATTCTGTTGCGATCCTTCAGCAGCACGCCGAAACGGAACCCGTAGAAGGTAAAGGTCTGGCCGACATCCGGTATCAGGCGCGCCTCGTGAATAACGAGGCCGGCGATCGTCGTGGCCTCCTCGTCCGGCAGGTTCCACTCCATGGCGCGATTGAGATCGCGAATCGGCACGCTGCCTTCGACATGCACTGACCCGTCCGGCTGCGGCCACACGCCGGGCAAGTCGACGTCGTGCTCGTCGGTGATGTCTCCGACGATCTCCTCGATGATGTCTTCGAGGGTCACGAGGCCCATGACCTCGCCATATTCGTCGACGACCAGCGCGAGCGGCGTCTTGCGGCGGCGGAACGCCTTGAGCTGCTCCGTCAGCGGGCGGACGGTCGGCACGAACCAGGGCGGCCGGGCCAGCGACACGACGTCGATCTTTGACAGATTGCCCCCGGCCTCCTGAAGCGCGACCAGGAGGTCTCTCACATGCAGGATGCCGACGAAATTGTCCGGCGTCCGGCTCCAGAGCGGGATCCGCGTCACCGGCGCATCCAGCACCGCCTTCAACACGGCCTCGGAACTGTCGTCGGCGCAGACCGTGATCATTTCGGTGCGGTGGATCATGACGTCGAGCACCTGCAACTCACGCAGATCGAGCACGCCGCCCATCATGTCGCGATCGTGCTTCTCCACCGTACCGTCCCGATGCAAGAGATCCATCGTGCCGCGCAGCTCTTCGCGGGCGGAGAGAATCGGCTGGCTTTCGCCGATCTTCAGACCGAATGACGACAACAACCAGCGAACGAACCGCTCGATCCAGATCAGGATCGGACCAAGTATCGTCACCACCCACCGGATCGGCCGCGCAACCAGAAGCGCACCGCGGTCCGGCGCGTTGATGGCAATGGTTTTCGGCAGGACCTCGGTGAAGACGACCACAACCGCAGTCATGATCACGGTTGCATAGACCACGCCGACATCGCCGAACCATGCCAGCATCAGGCCGGTGGCAAGCGACGACGCGGCGATATTCACCGCATTGTTTCCAAGCAGGATACCGCCGATCAGTCGCTCGCGCGCCTCCATCAGCCGATTGACGATCGCGGCGCTGCGGTTGCCGGATTTTTCCATCCGCAACATGCGGGCGCGAGAAAACGCCGTCAGCGCCGTCTCGCTGCCGGAGAAGAAAAACGACAGCGCGAGACAGACCAGAATCGCCAGCAATGCCAGCCAGTCTTGTGCGAGCATCAGCGCAGTTGTTCGATCAGGAAGTCATGCACATCGCGAACGTCGATATCGGGCGCGATGAAGCTGCGTCCGATCCCATGCACCAGGATGAAAGTAAGCCGGCCGCGCTTCACCTTCTTGTCCTGGCCGATCAGCTCGATCAGGCGATCCGCGTTCGGCGTCTCGCCCGGAATGTCCGCGATCCGCGTCGGCAGTCCGACGGCCGCGAGATGTTTGGCCGCGCGTTCGGCGTCGGCGGGCGTACACAATCCGCGACGGGCCGAGAAGGCGAAGGCGAGGACCATGCCGATGGAGATCGCCTCGCCATGGTAGAGCCGGTCGGAAAAGCCCGCCGCCGCCTCGAGCGCATGACCGAAGGTGTGGCCGAGATTGAGCAATGCGCGGTCGCCGGTTTCCCGCTCGTCGCGGGCGACGATCTGCGCTTTCATCCGACAGCTGACCGCGATGGCGTGTTCGCGCGCTGCGCTTCCCGCGAAGACATCGCGCCAGTTGGCTTCGAGCCAGGCGAAGAAGTCGGCATCGCCGAGCAATCCGTATTTCGCGACCTCGGCATAGCCGGCGCGCATGATGCGGAGCGGCAAGGTGTCCAGCAGGGATGTGTCGGCGAGCACGAGGATCGGCTGATGGAATGCGCCGACGAGATTCTTGCCGTGCCGCGAATTGATGCCGGTCTTGCCGCCGACCGAGGAATCCACCTGCGCCAGCAACGTGGTCGGCACCTGCACGAAATCGATGCCGCGCCTCAGGGCGGATGCGACGAAGCCGGCGAGATCGCCGATCACGCCACCGCCCAGCGCGACGATCAGATCGCCGCGCTCGATCCGCGCCGCGATGACGTCCTCGCAGACCCGCTCGAACACCGCATAGCTTTTTGAAGCTTCTCCGGCCGGAACGATCACGCGGCTGCTGGCGATTCCGGCCTTCGCAAGCGAAGCCTCCGCCTGAGCGAGATGCTGCGCGGCGACGACCTCGTCGGTGACGATGGCGACCCGGGCGCCCGGCCGTAGCGCGGCGATCCGCTCGCCCAGTTCCTCCAGCAAACCCCGCCCGATGACAATGTCATAGGACCGTCCGGCAAGCGCGACATCGACAATGATCGGATCTCCGGCGCGAGGCTGCAGGGTCATGCCGGACGTCCTTCCGCGGCTGAAAAATGCGCTGCCAATGCTTCGATAATCTCGTCCACGATGACCTCATGGGATACGTCGCGTGACTCGATCGTCAGATCGGCCAGCGTATAGACCGGATAGCGTTCGGCGATCAGCCGTTTGAGCGTGGCCTCCGGATCTGCTGTGCGCAGCAGTGGCCGGTCGGTCCGCCGCCTGATTCGCTTGATCAGGACATCGAAATCCGCCTTCAGCCAGATCGACACGCCCTTCTGGCCGATCAGGTCGCGCGTATCGGGGTTCATATACGCACCCCCGCCGGTTGCCAGAACCTGCGGCCCGGCTTCGAGCAACCGAGCGATCACGCGCGCTTCGCCCGACCGAAATTCGGGCTCCCCGCGGACCTCGAAGATTTCAGGGATGCTCATGCCGGCGGCGGACTCGATCTCCGTATCCGCATCGACAAACGGCAAGACAAGCCGGGTCGCCAGCTTGCGGCCAACCGATGACTTGCCGGCGCCCATCATGCCGACCAGCACCAGCGAGCGGCGGCCGAGCGCCTCGAGAATGTTCCTCTCCGGCGCGCGGGAGGCGTTATGGACCATGGTCTGCGACATGCGCTCGGCGGTGTCCTTGAGATGCGATGCGGACTATAGCACGTGCGGCAGATTGCAACCCCGGAACGGCTTGTGCGGGGCCCCTCTCCGGCCCATGCTTGTCACGACGGCGCGAACATGGTGGTACTCGCGCATCCCATCCATCGACCAGCGGCGCCCGGATCGTCATGCCGAGTCTCTTTCGCTTTCTCGCAGCCGTCGCGATCATCGTCGGGACAATCTATGGCGGGATGCTCGCCCTGACCGTGCTGGTTCAACCGCAATCCCGCGAGATCAGCGTCACGGTCCCGCAGGAGCGCTTCAGCAAGCAACGCTAGTGGGTGGCCATGCCGCGCAGCGCCAGCAGATCCGACCACAAGCTGATCGCGTTGTTTCTCGACATGCTGGCGGCTGAACGTGGCGCCCGCCCTAATACGCTTGCCGCCTATCGCACGGATCTCGATGATTTTTCCAGCTACATCTCCGCGGCCGGACTCGGGCTTCTGGAAACAACGAGCGACGATCTGCGCGGTTATCTCGGCGATCTCGCAAGGCGCGGGCTGAGCCCCTCCTCCGTCGCGCGCAAATTGTCGGCGCTGCGCCAGCTTTATCGCTTCCTTTATGCCGAACGCTACCGGGCCGACGACCCTGCGGCGATCCTCGAAGGACCCAAGCGCGGTCGCTCATTGCCCAAGACCCTGTCGATCTCCGACGTCGACCGGCTGATCGCCGCCGCCCGCGAACAGACGCAGGATCCCGAACTGTCGGCGAGCGAGCGTCAGCGCGCCGCGCGCCTGCATTGTCTGCTGGAACTGCTCTATGCGACGGGCCTGCGGGTTTCGGAACTGGTCGCGCTTCCGGCCTCGGCCGCGCGCGGCGACCAACGCATGCTGCTGGTGCGCGGCAAGGGCGGCAAGGAGCGGATGGTGCCGCTCAACGAGCCGGCGCGCGAAGCGATGGCCGCTTACCGCGCGCTGCTGGCTGGCACCCGCCACCAGGACTCCAACTGGCTGTTTCCGTCCTTTGGCGAGGAGGGCCACCTGACGCGGCAACATTTCGCACGCGACCTGAAGGCTCTGGCTGCACGCAGCGGGTTGCGCGCGGACGCGGTCAGCCCGCACGTCCTGCGCCATGCCTTCGCCAGCCATCTGCTGCAGAACGGCGCCGACTTGCGCGTCGTGCAGACCCTGCTCGGCCATTCCGACATATCGACCACCCAGATTTACACTCACATCCTCGAGGAGCGTCTCAAAAATCTGGTCCGGGATCTTCATCCCCTGAACGATTCCGCCGAGCCGGCCGGCCAGAGACGTTGACCCGTAAAGCCCTGCTTTGCTTGACTTATGCCCGCCAAAGGGTCATGTGCGCCCGGCCCCGGGCGCACCGCCCGCAATCCCGCAAAAGCGATGCGCTCTTATCTCGATTTTGAAAAACCGGTCGCCGAACTCGAAGCCAAGATCGAGGAACTGAAAGCCGTCCAATCCGACGGCGGCGAGGTTCAGGTCGACGAGGAGATTTCGCGGCTCGAGACCAAGGCGGCCACGACCCTGCGGGAACTCTATCGGGAGTTGACCCCCTGGCAGAAGACGCAGGTCGCGCGCCACCCGCAGCGGCCGCACTGCCTCGATTTCATCAACGCCACCATCGAGGACTTCGTCCCGCTCTCCGGCGACCGGAAATTCGGCGACGACGATGCGATCGTCGGCGGGTTTGGCCGTTTCCGGGGTGAAAGCGTGTGCGTGATCGGGCACGAGAAAGGGTCCACCACCGAGGCCCGGATCAAGCACAATTTCGGAATGGCGCGGCCAGAGGGCTATCGCAAGGCCGTGCGCCTGATGGAGATGGCCGACCGCTTCGACATTCCGGTTCTCGCGCTGGTCGATACCGCAGGCGCCTATCCGGGGATCGACGCCGAGGAACGCGGGCAGGCCGAAGCGATCGCGCGTTCGACCGAGGCGTGCCTCAATCTCTGCGTGCCGAATGTCGCCCTGATCCTGGGAGAAGGCGGGTCGGGCGGGGCCATTGCCATCGCCACCGCCAATCGGGTGCTGATGCTGGAACACGCGATCTACAGCGTCATCTCGCCCGAAGGGGCCGCCTCGATTCTGTGGCACGACACCGGCAAGGCGCAGGACGCGGCGACCAACATGAAGATCACGGCGCAGGACCTGCTTCGGTTTGGCGTGGTCGACGAGATCGTCCCCGAGCCCGTGGGCGGCGCCCATCGGGACCCGGAGGGCGCGATCGCAGCCGCCGCCGCCGCGATAGCCGCGGCATTTGGCTCGCTCAAGGAGCTGGATCGGGCGACGGTGCGAAAAATGCGCCGGGACAAGTTCCTGGCCATCGGCCGCAACGCCCTCTGACCGGCGGCATATGGTACCGTCCTCGCCCCAGCATGCGCTCGGCCGTTAACCACAACATCGGCGCTGCCGCGATTCGGCCATAATCCCGCCGCCTTGAACAACTCTATTTCTGCTGATTTTACGGGTTGTTGATCGTAATATGGTCAACGGAGACGGGGGCTTTCGGGCCCTTGCGCAGTATGGGACGGAGGGGTAGCACTCTTCCTTTCCTGCTGGGGGAAAGGCCGATCGCGTGGGGGCCAAGGGTTTGACGTTGCGGCCTGTTTTGTTGCGGACGCTGATGGTGTCCGCCGCCCTGATCTGCGCTGTGTCGCTTTCCGGCTGCAAGTCAGACGGCTCGCTCCCTTACACCGCCGGCAAGTCCAACGCCCCGATTCCGCCGAGGCTGCTCGCGGACATTGCCGAAAAGAACATGGACGTCTCGTCACCGATTCTGGTGCGCGTCTTCAAATCGGAATCCGAACTTGAGGTCTGGAAGCAGGACCGAACCGGCCGCTTCGCTCTGTTGAAGACCTACCCGATCTGCAAATGGTCCGGCGATCTCGGGCCGAAGGTCCGGGAAGGCGATCGGCAGGCGCCGGAAGGATTCTACGACATCACGCCAGCCCAGATGAACCCGAACTCGCAGTTCTATCTGGCGTTCAATCTCGGCTATCCGAACGCGTTCGATCGCGCGCATGACCGCACAGGCGCTCACCTGATGGTGCATGGCGACTGCTCGTCACGCGGCTGCTACGCGATGACCGACGAACAGATTCTGGAAATCTTCGCGCTCGGTCGCGAGTCCTTCTTCGGCGGTCAGAAGTCCTTCCAGGTCCAGGCCTTTCCGTTCCGCATGACGCCGGCCAACATGGCCAAGCATCGGAACAATCCGCACATGCCGTTCTGGCGTATGCTCAAGGAAGGCTATGACCATTTCGAGGTGACGCGGCTCGAACCCAAGGTCAACGTCTGCGAGAAGCGCTACGTCTTCAATGCGCAGTCGCCCAATGGCGGCGCGCAGCCGCTCAATTTCAGCCCGCGCGGCGCTTGCCCGGTCTACGAGGTGCCGCAGGAGATCGCCTCCGCCGTCTACGAAAAGAAGCGCAATGACGACATGCAGATCGCTCAGTTGAGCGCGCGTGGTACGCCGACCGCGCCGATCAAGTCAGGGCGAGACGGCGGCATGCATCCGACTTTCGTCGCCAAGCTGCAGCCGCGCGAAATCGTTGACGAGCGCGGCAACGTCAAGCTCGTCGTCGACCGCAATGCGGCCGGCAATGTCATGGTCAGCGCGCCGGCATGGAATAACGACATCGCCAGCTCGCCTGTAGCGGCCGAGCCGGTTCAGACCGCGAGCGTGAGCGTGCCGCAGACCGCGCAACCGGCGACTCGCGACCTCAGCTTCACGGAGAAGCTTGGCAATTTCTTCCGCACCGGGTCCACCGATCCGCAGCCGGCGCAGGTCGCAGCCGTCGAAATGCCCAAGCCCGCGCCGAAGCGCGAGCGCGAGGGCATGAAGGCCAAGATCCAGCGCGTGGTCGGTCTGCGCGGCTCGAACCCGGCGCAAAGCGACGGCGAGGCCTCCGCAGCGAAACAGGCTGCTGCCGCCCCGCGTAATGCTCCGCAGGTCAAGACCGCGGAAGCCCCTGCCGCCCAGCCAGCGCCGGCGCAGAACGGGGTGATGAGCGGCGCCCAACCCGCCCCGTCCAGCAACAGCTTCGACAGCCGGTGGAGCGCGTTCCGCTAGGCGGACCCGTCCTGAGCGGCGCTGCCGTTCGAACCTGACCTCAACCTGACCTTGGTTGCGATCGGCCCGGTGTCGCCGACCTCTTCGACGTAACTCACCGCGTCGCCGCGCTTGAGGCGATCGAAGTCGCCGACCAGCACCGCATTGCGGTGGAAATAAAGCAGCCCGCCTTCCTTGGTCAGGACGAAGCCGTGGTCGCGCTCGGCTTGGACTTCCGCAACCTGGCCCAGGAATTCATTGGCGGCCTCGTGTGTCAGCGCTGTCTTGCGATCGGCAAGCCGCTCCTTGAATTCGCTGAGCTGACGTTCGGCGATACGGAAGGCTTCGTTGATGGCGTTGTGTAGATCGGGCCGTTGAAACCTGCGTTGCAAATGCTCGGGCTCGTGCGAGACCACGATATCCTTGTAGCCCGGAATGCCGATCTCGATGCGCACCACCGGCGGAATGGTCTGGTTCGCATTGTTCGCGCGTTGATCGACGCGAACGCGGCATGACGTCAGCCGGTTATAAATGTCTTCGAGCCGCGCGACGTGGTCTCGAATTTGGTCCTCGGCCCAGTCGGAATGATCGAGATTGTGAAAGGCGATTTCGAGAGGGACCTGCATCTGGTTTGCACTCGCTGGCTATATGAACGCCAACGCACGGCCCGAAGAAATTGTTTCGGCGGGCGTCGGCAGCCGTCCGCAGTGAAAAGGCCGGGCTCACGCCCGGCCTTCACTATTACCAGATTTGGGGCGCGACGGCGATGGACGCTCAGGCGAAGCGGCCGTGGCAGTGCTTGTATTTCTTCCCCGAACCGCAAGGACAGCTTTCGTTGCGTCCGACCTTGCCCCAGGTCGCCGGATTATTCGGGTCCCGATCGACCGCCCGTTGCGTGCCGTTGCCCGCCATCGCCGGCGACAGCGTCGCGTCCGCGAATGCCATCTCGTCCTCGCCGGTGAAGGGGTCGATCTTGTGGGCTTCCATATAGGGAAGCTGCTGTTGCGTATCCTCCGGCGGCGCCTGCACGATCTCAACCCGCATGAGCTGAGCCGTCACGCCTTCGCGCAGGTTCGCGATCATGGTTTCGAACAGCTGGAAGGCTTCGGACTTGTACTCGTTCAGCGGATCGCGCTGACCATAGCCGCGCAGGCCGACCACCTGACGCAGATGTTCGAGCATCACCAGATGTTCGCGCCACAGATGGTCGAGCGTTTGCAGCAGGATCGATTTCTCGACATACCGCATCACTTCCGGACCGTATTGCGCGACTTTTGCGGCCATGTGCTCGTCGGCCCGCTTGGTGATCCGCTCGCGGACCTCATCGTCGGCAATGCCTTCCTCTTTCGCCCAGTCCTGAATCGGCAGATCGAGGTTGAGGATGTGCTTCACCGCATCCTGGAGATTGGCGGTGTCCCATTGCTCGGGATAGGCGTTCTCGGGAATATGCTTGGAGACCAGCTCATCGATCAGCGCGTGGCGCATGTCGTTGACGGTCTCGGAAACATTCTCATCCTTCATCAGATCGATGCGCTGGTCGAAGATCACCTTGCGCTGATCGTTCGCGACGTCGTCATATTTCAGGATGTTCTTGCGCAGGTCGAAGTTGCGCGCCTCGACCTTCTGCTGCGCCTTTTCCAGCGCCTTGTTGATCCACGGATGGATGATGGCTTCGCCTTCCTTGAGGCCGAGCTTGGTCAGCATGCCATCAAGCTTGTCCGATCCGAAGATGCGCATCAGGTCGTCTTCCAGCGACAGGAAGAACTTGGAACGGCCCGGATCGCCCTGGCGGCCCGAACGGCCGCGCAACTGGTTGTCGATGCGGCGGCTCTCGTGGCGCTCGGTGCCGAGCACGAACAGCCCGCCAGCGGCCAGTGCCTTTTCCTTCAGCCGCGCCACCTGCTCGCGGATTTCCTTCTCGCGCCGCTCCCGCTCCTCGCCTTCGATGCCGACAAGCTCCTGCTTGATCCGCATGTCGGCATTGCCACCGAGCTGGATGTCGGTGCCGCGGCCGGCCATGTTGGTCGCAATGGTGATCGCGCCCGGCACGCCGGCCTGCGAGACGATATACGCCTCCTGTTCGTGGTAGCGGGCGTTCAGGATCGCGAAGACCTTGGCCTTCTGCGCGCCTTCATCGCCGGTATAGAGCTTGGCGAAGGCATTGGGATCGGTGAAATCGTGCTGCTCCCAGCCCTTCTTGCGCAGCATTTCCGCAAGCGTCTCGGATTTCTCGATCGAGGTGGTGCCGACCAGAACCGGCTGGCCCTTGGCCTTGCACTCTTCGAGCAGAGAGATGATGGCGGCGTATTTTTCAGCGTTGGTGCGATAGACCTCGTCGTCCTGATCGTCGCGGATCATCGGACGATTGGTCGGCACCTCGACCACGCTCAGATTATAGATGTCGAGGAACTCGTCCGCCTCGGTGAGCGCGGTGCCGGTCATGCCGCCGAGCTTCTCGTACATGCGGAAGTAATTCTGGAAGGTGATCGAGGCCAGCGTCTGGTTTTCCGGCTGGATCGGCTGATGCTCCTTCGCCTCCAGCGCCTGATGCAGCCCCTCCGAATAGCGGCGGCCCGGCATCATGCGGCCGGTGAACTCGTCGATGATCACAACCTCGCCGTTGCGAACGATGTAGTCCTTGTCGCGCTGGAACAGCTTGTGCGCGCGCAGCGCCTGATTGACGTGATGGACCGTCGATACGTTCTCGATGTCGTAGAGCGAATTGCCCTTGAGCAGCCCGTCGTCGCGGAACCATTGCTCCATCTTTTCCATGCCGGCTTCGGTCAGATTGACCGTGCGCTGCTTCTCGTCGACCTCGTAATCCGATTTGTCGAGGCGCGGGATATAGGCATCGATGGTGTTGTAAAAATCTGACCGGTCGTCGAGCGGCCCGGAAATGATCAGGGGCGTCCGCGCCTCGTCCACGAGGATCGAGTCCACTTCGTCGACGATTGCGTAAGCATGCCCGCGCTGGACCATATCCTCCAGGCGATACTTCATGTTGTCGCGGAGATAATCGAAGCCGAGCTCGTTATTGGTCCCGTAAGTGATGTCGCACTCGTAGGCCCGTTTGCGCTCCTCGTCGTCGAGACCGTGCACGATGATGCCGGTGGTCAGGCCGAGGAACCCATAGATCTGGCCCATCCATTCGGCGTCGCGCTTGGCGAGATAGTCGTTGACGGTGACGACATGGACACCGCGGCCGTTGAGCGCATTCAGATAGACCGGAAGCGTCGCCACCAGGGTCTTGCCTTCACCGGTCTTCATCTCGGCGATGCCGCCTTCGTGCAGGATCATGCCGCCGATCAACTGCACGTCGAAGTGACGCTGCCCGAGCACGCGCTTGCCGGCTTCGCGAACGGTCGCGAATGCCGGGACCAGGATGTCATCGAGGGTCTTGCCCTCCGCGAGCTGCTTCTTGAACTCGGCCGTACGCGCGCGCAATTCCTCGTCGGACAGCTTCGACAGCTCGGGCTCAAGCGCGTTAATCGCCTGGACACGCGGCTGGTAGCCTTTGATCCGCCGGTCATTGGCGGAGCCGAACAGCTTGCGGGCGACTGCGCCAAGCATGCGAAATCCTTCTCTTCAGGTGATCTTAGTTCGGACCGCTGGAACCGCGGTTTGGTTCAATGGGTTCGACACACGAAGTTGTGACACCAAGAAACCGCCAGACTGCCGAATGCAGATCCGCCCCGGAAATGGTCCAGCCGCGCGCCCCAATTTAACCGGATCGCGGGCAAGTTCGGGGATTGCGGCCGGAAACCTTGCAGAAATAGGAGGGGGTTACACCCTTGTCAATCAGAGCCAGAGGCCGCGCGATTGCCGAAATTTAAGCGACATCGGGCATTGCCAAGCGATATGCCTTGCGTAAGTGTCCGCCGCATTCAGCAGCCGGCCCAAGGCCAGCCCGAAGGAACGCCAATGAACCCGACCCACCCCGCCTATTTCCGGCTGCCGGCGCTTGCTGCGGCCGCGCTGCTCGCCCTCGCCGGAGCGACGACGAAGACGGTCGCGCAGACTGATCCGGTCGTCGCACGTGTCAACGGTACCGAGATCAAGGAAAGCGACCTGAAGGCTGCCGAAGAGGACGTTGGCGCTCAATTGCCGCCGATGGCTGAAGATGCCAAGAAGGACTATCTGACGACCTATGTCGCCGACATGATCCTCGTCTCCAAGGCAGCCGAGGCCAGGAAGCTGGGCGATACCGACGAATTCAAGCGCAAGCTCGCCCTCGCCCGCACCAAGCTGCTGATGGAAGCGCTGCTCCAGAATGAAGCCAAGGCGGCGGTCACCGACGAGGCGATGAAGAAGGTCTATGCCGACGCCATCAAGGATATCGGCAACGAGCAGGAAGTCAGTGCACGTCATATCCTCGTCGAGTCGGAAGACGAGGCCAAGGCCATCGCCAGCGACCTGAAGAAGGGCGGCGACTTCGCGGCCATCGCCAAGGAAAAGTCGAAGGACCCTGGATCGAAGGATTCCGGTGGCGACCTCGGCTTCTTCACCAAGGATCAGATGGTGCCGGAATTTGCCGAAGCCGCCTTCAAGCTCGACAAGGGCCAGATCTCCGATCCGGTGAAGTCGCAGTTCGGCTGGCACGTCATCCGGGTCGACGACAAGCGCGCCAAGCAGCCGCCGTCCTTCGACCAGGTGAAGGATCAGATCGAGAATTTCGTGCAGCGCAAGGCGCAGGCGGAGTTGATCCAGAAGCTGCGCGCCGACGCCAAGATCGAGAAAGTCGGCCAGAAGCCCGCGGACCCGGCCGCCAAGCCGGACGCGGCTGCGCCGGCCAAGAAGTAAAACCCGTCTCCGATCGGGGAATTGAACGGGACGCCACGGCGTCCCGTTTTATTTTTGTCATCGCGCCCGCTATGAGGTGAGCCGCCGGCACGCTGCCGCGCCAAGAGGCTCCCCATGTCCACCGCTGTCTCACCCCTTGCTCCCACGACCGTGCCCGAGATGCCGCCGATCGACGGCGTGCGGATCGCAACCGCGCAGGCCGGCATCCGGTACAAGAACCGGACCGACGTCCTGTTCGCGGCGTTCGACGAAGGCACGACCGTTGCGGGCGTTTTCACCCGATCGAAATGTCCTTCCGCTCCGGTGGAATGGTGCCGGGCCCATCTGAAGGGGGGGACAGCACGCGCGCTGGTGGTGAATTCGGGCAATGCCAATGCCTTCACCGGCAAGTCCGGCCGCGCGGCAACGCAACTCACGGCAAAGCTTGCGGCTGTGGCCAATGGCTGCAGCGTGAAGGAGGTGTTCCTGGCCTCGACCGGCGTCATCGGCGAACCGCTCGATGCGACGAAATTCGAAGGCGTCATGCAGACCCTTGAGCAGGATGCGGCGCCAGGTCGCTTCCTTGACGCCGCAAGGGCGATCATGACCACCGACACCTTTCCGAAGGTCGCGACGGCGACAGCGCGTATCGGCAAGACGCAGGTCACCATCAATGGCATCGCCAAGGGCGCAGGCATGATCGCGCCGGATATGGCGACCATGCTGTCCTTCATCTTCACCGATGCGCCGATCGGGGCGAATGCCCTGCAGCGCCTCTTGAGCGATGGCGTCGCCGACACCTTTAACGCGGTGACGATCGACGGCGACATCTCAACCTCCGATACCCTGCTCGCCTTCGCCACCGGCGCCGCGGCGACGCGAGGCGCGCCCAAGATCGCGCGGGCAACCGATCCGAGGCTCAAGGCTTTCCGCAAGGCGCTGCATGAGGTGCTGGCCAATCTCGCCGAACAGGTCGCGCGCGATGGCGAAGGCGCGCGCAAGCTCGTCGAGATCAAGGTGCAGGGCGCCGTCTCCGACAAGTCGGCACGCCGGATTGCCATGTCGATCGCCAATTCTCCGCTGGTGAAGACCGCCATCGCGGGTGAGGACGCCAATTGGGGCCGTGTGGTGATGGCGGTCGGCAAGGCGGGAGAGCCGGCCGACCGGGACAAGCTCTCGATCTGGTTCAACGGAATTCGCGTCGCCACCAAGGGCGCGCGCGACCCCTCGTATGATGAAGCAATCGTTTCGGAGACGATGAAAAAGCCGGAGATCGAGCTCACCGTGGCGCTGGGTCTCGGCAAGGGACGCGATCGCGTGCTCACCTGCGACCTGACCAAGGACTACGTCGCCATCAACGGCGATTATCGATCGTAATTTCTCCGCATGCTTTAGCACGCCATTAACACGCCTTTTCTTAAAGTGGACGACCCGTCGTGAGCGCCAGACTTCTGACCGTTGTCGCCTGTGCCCTCATCGATGCGGACGGCCGGGTGCTGATTGCCGAACGTCCGGCCGGCAAGGCGATGGCAGGTCTTTGGGAATTCCCCGGCGGGAAGGTCGAAGCCGGCGAAACGCCGGAGCAGACCCTGATCCGCGAGTTGCAGGAAGAACTGGGAATCGTCGTGAAGGAAGCTTGCCTCGCACCGCTGACGTTTGCGAGCCACGCTTATGAAGACTTTCATCTCCTGATGCCGCTCTATGTGTGCCGGCGCTGGGAGGGCCAGGTGAGCGCAAGACATCACGTGCGGCTCGCCTGGGTGAGACCGAACAAGTTGAGAGACTACCCGATGCCGCCTGCCGATGCGCCGCTGATCCCGCATCTGGCCGCACTGTTGTAGCGATGAGAATACGCCGATGAACCTGCGGACCCGTCACGGACAAGTCCTCCACCGCTTCCTGCGCGATGAGCGCGCGGCAACTGTTGTGGAATATGCGATGATCGCCGCCGGAATTGCCGCCGCGATCGTCGGCGCGGTGAATGCTCTCGGCGTTTCCGTCAAGGGATTATATGATGCCGTCGACGCTGCGCTGGGCAGCTAGTCGTCCGCTTCGTCCTTCACTCGCACTTCGACCGTCCTGAGCGCATCGGACAGCCGCGCCTGCGCCGAGCCGGGCCGCAGCGGCTTCTGCTGGCTCTCATGCGGCGCCCAGCCCGACAGCCACACAATGTCGAAGCTCGCGCGCAGACGTCCGTCCGGATCGCGGAATCGTTCGGCATAGATCTCGGCCATCCTGAGCAAGGTTGCCCGCTTCAGCGGAAGGCGCCGCCGCTCGACCAGTGCATTGGTCGCGCCCATGCCGCGCAGATCGCGCAGCAAATCCAGTGCGGTCGCATAGCGAACCGTGATGCGGTCGGTGTCGACCACCGGCAGCGCAAAACCCGCCCGTTGCAGCAACGCACCGAGGTCACGCAGATCCGCAAACGGAGCGACACGCGGCGACACGCCGCCTTCGATCTCGGCCTCCGCGGCCGCGAAGGATTGCCGAAGCTCGGTCAGCGACTCGCCGCCGAGCATTGCGGCAAGGAACAGCCCGTCCGGTCGCAGCGCCCGGCGGATCTGCACCAGCGCTCCGGGCAGATCGTTCACCGCATGGAGCGCGAGCGCAGATACCGCAAGATCGAGCGATCCGTCGGCAAAGGGCAGCGCCTCCTCGTCCGCTGCGACGAGCAGCGATTCCCCTGAATCGAGCATTGGGGCGAGCGGATCGACGCCGATCACCACGGGCGCAAGCTGCTGTTGTCGCAGCATTGTGCGCAAGGCGGGGCCGGGCGTTCCGATATCCGCGGCAACGGCAAAGTCGCGCTTCACCGCGAACAGCCGCTCGACCAGTTCCTGCGCCGCATGGGCCAACAGAAAATCCACCGCTCCGGCGCGCAGAGCACGCAGGCGGCGCAGCCGCTGCAGGCTGCGGTCGAACAGGCGGGGCGGCGGCTCTGCCACTTTCACGCGTCTCCTCGTGGCGCTACGCTCAGCGGATGCTCGGAACGGCTGGGGACCAACGCATATCCGCCCGCCTGTCGCAAATCGCGGCGGCCATGCGCGTTCCGTTTAAGCTCATTCTCGACACCGGACTACCGCAGCTTTGCCCTTCCTGCCGCGAACCGGTCGGCGACGGCGCCGGGCTCTGCGCCTCCTGCTGGTCGAAGCTGTCGCCGATCGAACGACCGTTTTGCGAGAAGCTCGGCATTCCCTTTACCTACGACCCGGGGCCCGGGATTTTCTCGATGCAGGCCATCGCCGATCCGCCCGCCTATGCGCGGGCTCGCGCGGCGGTGCGCTACGACGACATCGCCCGCACGATGGTGCACGCTCTCAAATATGGCGACCGGCTCGACCTCGCACCGATCATGGCACGCTGGATGCGACGGGCTGGCGCCGATCTTCTGAAGGACGCGGATGTCGTGGTGCCGGTTCCACTGCATTGGCGGCGGCTATGGGCCCGCCGCTTCAACCAGTCGGCGACGCTCGCAAAGCTCGTGGCTGCCGAGCTGGATCTGCCGGTCGCCTATTCGGTTCTGAAGCGGGTCAAGGCAACGCCGCAGCAGGTCGGGTTGTCGAAATCGGAACGCGCCAGCAATGTGCAAGGCGCATTCCGGGTAGACGCCGCCGGCAAGGCCGAGATCGCGCGCCGGCAGGTGGTCCTGGTCGACGATGTCCTGACCTCGGGCGCGACTGTCGACGCGTGTGCGCGGGCTTTGCTCCGGGCCGGCGCCCGGCAGGTGGACGTGCTCGTTTTCGCGCGGGTTGTCGACAGCGTGCGCACGCCCATATAAAGATTTCCTCGAAAACAAAGTCCCATGCCACCGGTCGAAATCTACACCACCGCCTATTGCCCCTATTGCGCCTGGGCGAAGGACCTCCTGGTGAAGAAGGGCGTCGCCTTCAAGGAAATTGATGTGGGCGGCAATCCCGGCTTGCGTGCCGAGATGCGCGCGCGCGCCCGCGGTCGCACCACCGTGCCTCAGATCTTCATCGGCGAGACCCATGTCGGCGGGTGCGACGACCTGTATGCGCTGGATGACGCGGGCAAGCTCGATCCTCTGCTGGCCCAGCCCGGACCTGCGGCATGACCCGATCGAACGGCACCTTCCGCGCCGGCCTGATCCAGATGCGATCCCGCCGGTCTCCGCAGGCCAACCTTGACGACGCGAGCGCGCTGATCCGCGAAGCCGCCGCGGGGGGCGCGCATTATGTGCAGACGCCCGAGATGACCAACATCATGGAGCTGTCGCGCGAGAAGCTGTTCGCCGCCATCGCTCCGGAAGAGAACGATATCTGCCTTGCGCGTTTCCGCGAACTGGCGCGCCAGCACAAGCTTTACCTGCATATCGGCTCGCTTGCGATACGGGTATCGGCGGAGAAGGCGGCCAATCGCTCCTTCGTCATCGATCCGCGCGGCGAGATCGTCGCGCGTTACGACAAGATCCATATGTTCGATGTCGATCTGGCCGGCGGCGAAAGCTATCGGGAGTCGAACAATTTCCGGCCGGGCGAAAGCGCGGTCCTGGTCGATCTGCCCTGGGCGCGTTTCGGCCTGACCATCTGCTACGACCTGCGTTTCCCGGCGCTCTACCGTGCGCTTGCCGAAGCCGGCGCGACGGTGCTGACGATCCCGGCTGCCTTCACGCGACAGACCGGCGAAGCGCATTGGCATACTCTGGTTCGCGCGCGCGCCATCGAGAATGGCTCGTTCGTGCTCGCCGCGGCGCAAGGCGGCGCCCACGAGAACGGCCGCGAAACATTCGGCCATTCCCTGGCCGTCGATCCGTGGGGGCGCATCATAGGCGAGCTTGGCACCGAGCCTGGCGTGATGCTGGTCGAGATCGACCCGGCCGAGGTTGCGGCCGCGCGCGGCAAGGTGCCATCCCTGCAACATGGCCGCCGGTTCGACATCATCGAGCCTTTGGCTGAACCGGCCCACCTGCACGTCGTCGGTGACCCGGCATGATCAAATACGCGCTCGTCTGCGAGCGAAAACACAATTTCGAAATCTGGTTCAGCGACTCCGCCGACTATGACCGGCAACGCAAGCGCGGCCTCGTGACGTGTCCCGTTTGCGATACCAAGAAGGTCGAGAAGGCGATCATGGCGCCAGCGATCAGTCGCTCTGCGCGCAAACGCAAGAGTGATGCGCCTTCCGCCCCTGCCGTCGAGGTGCCCGCGTCCGCGCCGGTCGCGATGATTTCGCCGCAGGAGCAGGAATTCCGCGCCAAGCTGAAGGAATTGCGCGACCACCTGACCAAGAATGCCGACAATGTCGGCAGACGATTTCCCGAAGAAGCGCGCAAGATGCATTACGGCGAAATCGAGCACCGTTCGATCTACGGTGAGGCCACGCCCGAGGAAGCCAAGGAATTGCGCGACGAGGGTATCGAGTTTCACCCGCTGCCCATTCTGCCTGACGAACGGAACTGAGCTTCGCGACCAGCCCTTGCGGTCGTGACACCGGCGTTGAGGTGAGGCCCGATGAGGCGTGGATCGCTCGTCCAACTGGTCATCCTGGCGCTGGGCATCGCGATCCTTGCGATGCTGGTCCTGCCTTACGCGCGCTATCACCTTCTGTCTCAGACAGCGCAGCGGCCGATCACGCCACGCGGCGATCTGTCGAGCCTCGAACAGAGCACCATTTCGCTTTTCGAGCGAGCATCACCTTCCGTCGTGCAGATCGTTGCGATGCGGGACGCCGGAGGCTTCGTTGCAGGAGACGAGACCGCAACCGGAACCGGCACCGGCTTTCTGTGGGATGCCGCCGGCAACATCGTGACCAATGCCCATGTGGTGCAGAATGCGACGCGCCTCGCCGTCAGAACCTCCGAAGGCACGATCTACAATGCCGAACTCGTCGGCGCCGCACCGGGCTATGATCTCGCGGTGGTGCGCGTCCTGAATTTCGTCAGCTTGCCGGCGCCGCTGCCGCTCGGCACATCGGCCGATCTGAAGGTCGGACAACTGGTATTTGCCATCGGCAATCCCTTCGGCCTCGATCAGACATTGACCACGGGCGTCATCAGCGCGCTGAAACGGCGCATGCCCACGGCGGGCGGGCGCGAGATCGCCGATGTGATTCAGACCGACGCTGCAATCAATCCAGGAAATTCGGGTGGGCCGCTTCTCGATTCCGCCGGTCGCCTGATCGGGGTCAATACCGCGATCCTGTCACCGTCCGGGACAAGCGCCGGCATCGGATTCGCGATTCCCGTCGATGTCGTGAACCGCGTGGTGCCCGAATTGATCAAGTCAGGGCGGGTGCGTACGCCGGGGATTGGCATCGTTGCCGCGAGCGAAGCGGTCGCCTCGCGAGCAGGCATCGACGGCGTGATCATCGTTCAGACCATGCCGAATTCACCCGCGGCGAAAGCCGGATTGCGCGGCGTCGATCCGCGTACCGGCGCAATCGGCGACGTGATCGTTGCCGCGGACGGCAAGCGGATCCGCAAGCTATCCGACCTCACCGATATCCTGGAAAGGATCGGCGTGCCCGGCCAGATCCGGCTGACCATCCTCCGCGACGGCTCGGAACGCACAATTACGGTCGAGACTGCGGACATTTCGCAGCGATAGTTTCGGCTTACTTCGTTCAACTTTGACTCAGTGTTGTCACATCAGTTGATTGCGCCGCCCGCGTGTGGGCAACTGAATTCGCTCAAGCATTGGTTAACGCGAAGCAAAAAGCACAAGCTTTACGGCATCCAACGAGTGAGACGCGGAGTCGCGCGAGAATTGCCGACACGCACGCGAGCGATGACATTTTTTTACCGCTCGTGTCGATCGCCGCTCGCCACATCACGGTCTCATTCGGGCGGCAAGCGCGCGCCGTTCTCCAACAACACAGGGATTTCCAGAAGATGCAGGCTCGAGCCTACGCATTGGCGTTTGCAATTTGTCTTTCCTTCGCAGGTGCGGCGCATGCCGAATCCGGCATCGCATCGGTCTATGGCAACGGCGACGGATATGCCGGCCGGAAGACCGCTAACGGCGAACGTATGAACCCGTCAGCCATGACGGCTGCGCACCGGACCCTTCCGTTCGGAAGCCATGTTCGCGTCACCAACAAGAAGAACGGCCGCTCGGTGACGGTCCGGATCAACGATCGGGGCCCCTTTGTGCGCGGGCGTGTCATCGACTTGTCCCCGGCGGCTGCACGGGCGCTCGGATTTGCCGGTCTCGCCCCTGTGGCACTGTCGCGGTAATTTCATCTTCGACATTGTGATGTTCGGGAGCCCTCGTTCAACGTGAACGGGGGCTCCGGCTTTTTGGCAGAGCGACATCCCGCCTGGTCGCGTCAGTGCGCCCAGATCAGAAGCACGACGCCAGCGACAATCAGAACAATGCCAACACCCTCTCGCGCCGTGGTCTTGTGGCCGAAAACGAAGCGAGAGATCGCCTGCGCAAACAGCACTTCAACGAGCGCGAGCGTGCGCACGCTTGCCGCGGTCGCCAGCGCAAAGGCCAGAAACCAGAATTGCGACGCGGTCGCTCCCATGAAGCCCGCGAACAGAGACGGCCGCCACGCCTTGACGATGGCGCGCATGACGTCGGGGCTCCGCCACATCAGCCAGGCCGAGAGCAGTACCGCCTGCATCAGCAAGCCCGCAGTGAGCGTGAAGGTCGCCGCCATCACGTAGTCGGACAGTCCGAGACTGAGAATGCCGCCGCGGTAGCCGATCGCCGACAGGGCAAAGGCGGCACCCGAGGCGAGGCCGATCAGCGTCGGGCGCCAGCTTTGGTCCGAAGCCGCACCGCCCGGCTTGAGCGACATTACGACCACGCCGGCCGTCGCGATCAGGATCGCGGTCACCATCCCGAATGTCAGCTTGTCGCCGAGAAAGATCAGGCCGAACAACGCCACCTGCACCGGCTCGGTCTTGATATAGGCGATGGTGACGACGAAGGATCGCTCGCCCATGGCCATCAGCATCAACGCCGTGGCCAACACTTGCGCGCCCATCCCGAGCAAAACCCAGAGCCAGAAGACAGGCGGCGGCGACGGAAAAGCGGCGCCGGTGACGAGCAGAAGACCGCCCAGAAACAGGACAGCGAACGGAAAGCCGAACAGGAAGCGCACATGCGTCGCGCCGGCGGTGCCGAGGGTCGCGGTCAGTTCGCGCTGCATGGCATTGCGAATGGTCTGTCCGCCAGCCGCGAGCAGGGTGAAGACGATCCACAACCAGCCGGTGTCGGACATTTACGGCAATCCGCAGCGCCTAGTGTCTGTCATCGCCCGCGGAGGCGGGCGATCCAGTCAACGCCCGCCGGCCGATACTGGATGCCCCGCTTTCGCGGGGCATGACAGAGGATAAAGCGTGGCGCGAGGCTCCCACACTCACACCGTCTCAAGCTCGCGCGCCTTGCCGTTGGCGTCCCATTCGGTGATCGCGCCGCGCTCGTTGTCGACGAGGGTCAGCAAGTCGAAATAGCGGATCGTGGGATAGCCCCCGGTGCGCTTCTTCACGGCCTCGCGCCATTCATCGTTATGCGCCCGTTCGGCTGCCTCGATGGAAGGCCAGATATAGAACCCGGCCCCGGTGCCGGCGGCATCCCCGATGCCCCAGAGGAAATGCTTGCGCACGAGATCGGGATTGGCCGCCCATTTTCCGACCACCCCTCGCACGGCATCGAGCTCCTGCTCGCGGGTATGTCCATCCGGGAAAGAGAAGGTGACGAGTTCGACGATCATGGGCGGCTCCTCAAGAGATCAGGGCGTCATCATCGCATAGCCGACGACGCGACGGAAATCGTTGGCAACGGGATCACGAACCGCGCGTCGCGGCGAGCATGTAATTGACGTCCATGTCCGACGACAATTCCCAGCGGTCTGCCATCACGCGATACACCACACCGCGCTCGTCCACGACCCTCAGGCCGGCCGCCTGCATCGCCGCCTCCAGTTCCGCGGGCGTCACGAACTTGTCCCAGCGATGGGTCCCGCGCGGCAGCCAGCGCAGCACGTATTCGGCGCCCACGATGGCGAGTGCGAAGCTCTTCATCGTGCGATTGAGCGTTGCGGCAATCATCATCCCGTTCGGACGCAGCATCTCGGCGCAGCGCCGCACGAACAGGCCGACATCGGCGACATGCTCGACCACTTCCATCGCCAGGACCACGTCGAACTTCTCGTGCTGGTCGGCGAGCACTTCGGCCGTCACAGGACGATAGTCGATTAAGAGGTCGGTCAGGGAGGCGTGGCGGCGGGCCACTTCGATATTGGCCTCCGAGGGGTCGGCACCGACCACATTCGCGCCAAGCCGCGCGAGGGGTTCGGACAGGATGCCGCCGCCGCAGCCGATATCGAGGATCCGCAATCCGGACAGGCAACCGATCTGACGCGCGTTCCGCCCGAAATGGATCGACACCTGATCGCGGATATAGCTGAGCCGCACCGGATTGAACTTGTGCAGCATCGCCATCGGGCCGCGTTCGTCCCACCATTGCGCGGCGAGCCTGGAAAACTGTTCGACCTCACCCCGGTCGACCGTGGTCGCAGCTTGCTTCGGCATGAACCTCACCCGCACTCCCGGACCCCAGGCAACCATACCCCCCGGACCGCCGGAATCCCAACATGCCCCTTCTAGCGACCGGCCGCAGCGCCGCCATCAATTTTCGCTCAGTTCGGTGCCTTGCAGGAGCGGCATGGCGCCGCTATGAAAGCGCCCGCGCCCGGCGTCTCGCCCCAGCCGCGCGTTGAGGGTTCATCAGGGCGCCGATCCTTTCATGTCACGTCTCGTGCTGAAATTCGGCGGAACGTCGGTCGCCGATATCGACCGCATCCGCAATGTCGCGCGCCATGTGCAGCGCGAATACAAGGCCGGCCACGATGTGGCCGTCGTGGTCTCCGCCATGGCCGGCAAGACCAACGAGCTGGTCGCCTGGTGCAAGGACGCCGCGCCGATGCATGACGCGCGCGAATACGACGCGATCGTCTCGTCCGGCGAGAACGTGACCGCGGGCCTCCTTGCCATCGTCCTGCAGAATATGGGCATCAGCGCCCGGTCCTGGCAGGGCTGGCAATTGCCGCTTTACACCACCAATGCGCACGGCTCGGCGCGGATCACCGACCTCAACGGCTCGGAACTGGTGAAGCGCTTCCGCGAGCGCAAGGAAGTCGCGGTGATCGCCGGCTTCCAGGGCGTCCACAAGGAGACCAACCGCATCACCACGCTCGGCCGCGGCGGTTCGGATACCTCCGCGGTGGCGATCGCGGCGGCGATCGAAGCCGATCGCTGCGACATCTACACCGACGTCGACGGGGTCTATACCACCGACCCGCGCGTGGTGCCGAAGGCCCGGCGCCTGGACAAGGTGGCGTTCGAGGAGATGCTGGAACTCGCCTCGCTCGGCGCCAAGGTGCTGCAGGTCCGCTCGGTCGAACTTGGCATGGTGCACAAGGTCAAGATCTTCGTGCGCTCCAGTTTCGACAAGCCGGAAGACATCGATCCGCACGGCATGCCACCGGGCACGCTGATTTGCGACGAGGAGGATATCGTGGAGCAACAGGTCGTCACCGGGATCGCCTTCTCCAAGGACGAGGCGCAGATTTCAATCCGCAATGTCGAGGACAAGCCTGGCATCGCCGCCGCGATCTTCGGCCCGCTCGCCGATTCCAGCGTCAACGTTGACATGATCGTCCAGAACGTCTCCGCCGACGGCAAGACCACCGACCTGACCTTCACGGTGCCGGCCGCCGATTATCAGCGTTCCATGGACGTGATCCAGAAGTCGAAGGACGCGATCGGCTTCCAGCGCGTCGACGGCGCGACCGATGTCGCGAAAGTCTCGGTGATCGGCATCGGCATGCGCAGCCATGCCGGCGTTGCCGCGCGGGCCTTCAAGGCTTTGGCCGAGCGCAACATCAACATCCGCGCGATCACGACGTCCGAGATCAAGTTTTCGGTGCTGATCGATGCGGCCTACACCGAACTTGCGGTGCGGACGCTGCACTCGCTGTACGGCCTCGACCAGGCCTAGAGGCAATCAGCGCGCGCGGTCGAGGCGCGTCACCATTCTGGCGCCGTCCCAGACCTCGAGCGGAAGCCCGTTCTGCCGCTGCTTCGCGAGCGCCAAAGCCTTGGCGTCGTCGGGCGCGTCGATTTCCTCGACCCGGAGGAAGTGGCCGTCATCACCGACCGTGTAGATCCGATAAAGCATCGGGCATCGTAGCACGCCTTGGATACGGATCAACCCTTTGAAAATACTGATGTATTTTACCAATACACAGCAGAATTTGCGTTCTGTGAAGTGTTAGCTAACTTATGTTTTTGAGTAAGTAGCTCAAACGAGGCAACGACGATGCCGCCGGTGCGAGAGCAGCGCCTGCAAATCATGCTGTCACCTCAGGAATTGGCTCTGGTCGACGATTTTCGGTTCAAGAACCGAATGCCGAGCCGCGCAGCCGCAGTGCGGGAGCTCCTGAATATCGGCCTGACGGCGTCCGGCAGCGTCGCCGCGACCGACGGCGTCAAGTCATCGGATTTCGGTATTTTCGGTCGCGGCGCCCATAGCCACGACGGCGAAGCCTAGAGTTTCGGCACGCAAAGCTCCGCCGCCCCTGTTCTTTGCGGCGCGGGGTTCGCCGTAGGGCTGTCTCGCATTCCTTCCCCTGGATAACCCAAGGGCGCGCGGAACGCCGGGCTTTCAGCCAAGCCCATGGCCTCATGCGC
>NZ_DATMRX010000250.1:0-31699 GCF_035565855.1 Pseudorhodoplanes sp. | reverse complement strand
TCAAGTACGGCCGCCCGCTCGAACGCAAGACCAAGGTGGTGCCGCTTGAGACGCCCCCTCACCTCCCGCTCGATCTGGCGCACCGGCCGCGGCGGCTGCGGCGCACCGACTGGCTGCGCCGCATGGTGCGCGAGAACGAGCTGTCGACCGCCGACCTGATCTGGCCGATCTTCGTGGTGGACGGCAAGACGAAGCGCACGCCGGTGCCGTCGATGCCGGGTGTGGACCGGCTCTCGATCGAAGAAGCGGTCCGCGATGTCGAACGCGCGGCGAAGCTGGCGATCCCCTGCGTTGCGATTTTCCCCTACACCGATCCGGCCTTGCGGGATGAAGCCGGCAGCGAGGCGACCAATCCCGACAATCTCGTGTGCCGCGCGGTGCGCGCGATCAAGAAGGCGGTGCCGGAGATCGGCATCCTGTGCGACGTCGCGCTCGATCCCTTCACCAGCCACGGCCATGACGGGCTGATGCACGATGGCGTGATCCTCAACGACGAGACCGTGGACGTTCTGACACGGCAGGCCCTGGTGCAGGCCGATGCCGGTTGCGACATCATCGCCCCCTCCGACATGATGGACGGCCGCGTCGGCGCGATCAGGATGGCGCTCGACGATGCCGGGCATCAGGATACGGCGATCATGGCCTATGCGGCGAAATATGCCTCGGCCTTCTACGGGCCGTTCCGCGACGCCGTCGGCTCCTCGAAGACGCTGACCGGCGACAAGCGCACCTATCAGATGGATTACGGCAATTCCGACGAGGCGATCCGCGAGGTCGCGCTCGACCTCGACGAAGGCGCCGACATGGTGATGGTGAAGCCCGGCCTGCCCTATCTCGACATCGTGCGGCGCGTGAAGACCGAGTTCGGGGTGCCGACCTTCGCCTATCAGGTGTCTGGCGAATATTCGATGATTTCGGCGGCGGTGCAGAACGGCTGGCTGGATGGCGACAAGGCGATGATGGAGAGCCTCATCGCGTTCAAGCGCGCCGGTGCCGACGGTATCCTCACCTATTTCGCGCCAAAGGCCGCGGAGTTGTTGCGGTAACGCGGCGAGCGCTGCACGCACGAGCGCGGCGCACCTCCGAGCGAGGCGCTTGTATTTGCGCCCTCTCCCCTTGAGGGAGAGGGCAACACCGCGTTCACGGCAATCTCGGTTGGGTGAGGGGTGCAACTCTATCGAGACGCCGACACCCCTCACCGAGGCACTGACACCCCTCACCCATCACGACTCGCGGACCAGATCGCGCAGCCCTCTCCCTCAAGGGGAGAGGGCACAATACCGCGATCCGCATTCGCGGCCAGCGCTCGAAAAACTCAATTCCGCCGCAGCAGCCTGCGCAAGTCGGGCTTGTCGGTCCGGCGCACCGGCTGCTTCTCGACCGGCGGCAGCCAGACGACGAACGACTCCCGTTTCAGGTCCTGATCGATATGGGGCTCGATCAGCTGGGTCCAGGCATTCGCGACCTGCTGATATTCGAACTCGCAGCCTTCGGCGCGATCCTTTGGCAGCTTGCCGCTTTCGACGAAATCGCCGAACAGCACGGGATCTGCGCCGTAAGCGATGCACAGCACGTTGAAATATCGCTGCGAGGGCGTGCCATGCACGTCGGAGAATTTACGCAAGGATTGCACGACGACGGGCGAGCGAATGTCGCCCTGGTATTGCCAGGCATTGCCGAGGATCAGCCGCCGCGCTTCGCCCTTGTCGAATTGCAGCATGAAGTAAACCGAGAACTGATCGGCGGCATCCTCCTCGCGGCCAAAGATCGGCGTATTCCAGTAATCGAATACGGCATGCGCGACCTCGTGCAGGAACACGTCAATGGTCGGGCCGATCAGCGCGTCGATCGGAGCGATCCCTCCGGTCGGGGCGGACGGCACGTTCTTCCAGAGATCGTCGAGATATTCGTAGCAGACGGTGATGACGTCATCTTCGTACCAGGCGTTGGATATGCCATCGCAGTCCTCGGTCTTGATGAGGAGGCGCCGCGGCAAGCGCAGCGGCTGCAGGAGCGACTGCATCATCTCCAGCGCATGGGCTTTCCTGATCTGCTCGTAAACCGGCTGCAACTTCTCGTTCTTCGGTTCGACATACTGGATGTCGATCTGCTTCGGTTGCATTTCCTGCGCGCCGGCGCTCACAAGATCGGCCAGCATCAGACAGCATAGAAACGGCAAGCACGCTGCGATCCGCATCTGTGGCTCCCATTCGTTGCCTGTCAGTCAGGGCGGCCCGTCATCCCATCACCGCGCTCGCATTGATGCGCGTGGGCTGATAGCCGTCTTCAGCAAGCGCAGACAGAATTTCCTCGGCATGCGCGCGATCGCGCGTTTCCACGGTGACGTCGAGCCGCGCGCCCTTCGCCGGCACGTCGAGAAACAATCGCTTGTGGTCGACTTCAAGGATATTGGCGCCGAGTTCGCCGAGCCGGCTGGCTATGGTGCCGAGCACACCCGGCCGGTCCGGAATCGTCAGACGAAACGCGACGATCTGCTCGTCGCGTTCGAGTTCGCGCACCATGATCGACGCGAGAATGCGCGGATCGATATTGCCGCCGGTCAGGATCAGGCCGATCCGCCGGCCCTTGAAGCGATCCGGCTCCTTCAGCATCGCCGCAAGGCCGGCCGCTCCCGCGCCTTCCGCCATCGTCTTCTGCAGCGTGAGATAGGCGTTGACCGCGCGTTCGAGCTGCGTCTCGCTGACGAGGAGCACGTCGGACACGAGGTCGCGGATGATCGGCAGCGTCAGCTTGCCGACATTCTTGACCCCGATGCCCTCGGCGAGCGTCGCGCCGCCGCAGGGCCGGTCCTCGCCATGAAGCGCGTTCCACATCGACGGATAAAGCTCCGCCTCGACGCCAATCACCTCGATCCGCGGGCTGATGGCTTTCGCGGCGATGGCGTTGCCGGATATCAGGCCGCCGCCGCCGATCGGGACCACAATGCAATCGAGGTCCGGACGTTCCTCGAGCATCTCGATCGCGATGGTCCCCTGCCCGGCGATGATCCGCGGATCGTCGTAAGGGTGGATGAAGACGAGGCCTTCGCGGGCCTGCAATTCCTCGGCCTTCGCCTGCGCTTCGGCGATGCTCTCGCCATGCAGGACGACCATCGCGCCGCACGCCCGCGTCGATGCGACCTTCACTGCGGGCGTCGTGACCGGCATCACGATGGTCGCCCTGATCCGCAGTTTCTGCGCGTGATAGGCGACCGCCTGCGCGTGATTGCCGGCCGACATCGCGATCACGCCGCGTGCGCGGTCGCCCGGATCGAGGCTTGCAAGCTTGTTGACCGCGCCGCGTTCCTTGAAGGAATTGGTGACCTGCAGGTTCTCATATTTCACGAACACCTCGGCGCCGGTCAGCGCCGACAGCTTGGGCGCCGGCAGCATCGGCGTGCGCAGGACACGGCCTTCGAGAATTGTCTGCGCATTCCCGATATCGCTCAGCCTGATCATGGTCGCGCTTCCCTTGCCGCCTCACTATAGGCGGCAACTTGGCGATGCGTTAATCTCCCCCGATGGGATAAAGCCGGGTTCGAGGGACCGATGGCAGACGAGCGCGACCGGATCGGGGTGGCCTACGACGTCAAGCCGCATATGTATGACCCCGCGACCAATCCGGAACTGTTCGACGGGGTGCCGGCGCGCCGCGTGCTCGCCTTCCTGATCGATCTCGTGATCCTCGCGATCCCGCTGATTCTGGTCTGGCTGTTCTTCTTTGCGATCGGGATCGTGACGCTTGGCTTCGGCTTTGGCCTGTTCTCGCTGATGCCGGTGATCACGCTGATCTGGGCCGCGTATTATTACGGCACCACGCTCGGCGGGCCGCAATCGGCCACGATCGGCATGCGCGCGCTCGATATCCAGATGCGGACCTGGTACGGCGCGCCCTCCTATTTCGTGCTCGCGGTCGTCCATGCCGGGCTGTTCTGGCTCACGACCAGCCTGCTGACGCCGCTCATTCTCCTGGTCTGCTTTTTCAACACGCGGGGCCGGTTGCTGCACGATGTCCTGATTGGCACGGTCGTGATCAACAACCCGGACCGGGCCCGTCCGCCGCGCCCGGTCGGACCGGAACCCGGTATCGTTTGACGAAACCGGGCCGGCCGGGCCAGACTTTCCCTTGAGGAGACATTGGCCGGACCGTGACCCAGCATTCGCGCGATACCCCGCAATTCTATCTGACCGCTCCCTCGCCGTGCCCGTACCTCGCCGGCAAGGAGGAGCGGAAGGTGTTTACGCATCTCGTCGGCGATCGCGCACCGGGGCTGAACGACCTCCTCACCCATGGCGGATTTCGCAGAAGCCAGTCGATCGCCTACCGCCCCGCCTGCGAGACCTGCCGCGCCTGCGTGTCGGTCCGTGTGGTGGTGGACGATTTCGTGCCGACGCGGTCGATGCGGCGGATCGCCCAGCGCAACGCCGATGTGTCGGGCGAGATGCGCGCGGCGGTGCCGAGTTCGGAGCAATATTCGATCTTCCGCGCCTATCTCGACGAGCGCCATCGTGACGGCGGCATGGCCGACATGACCGTGCTCGACTACGCGATGATGGTGGAAGACTCGCACGTCGAGACGCGCATCGTCGAATACCGGCTGGCGCCGTCGGTCCCAAGTCCGCGCCGCGCCGGCACGCTGATCGCGGTGGCGCTCACCGACATTCTCGGCGACGGGCTGTCGATGGTCTATTCGTTCTTCGATCCCGACCACGAGCAGCGCTCGCTCGGATCGCTGATGATCCTCGACCACATCGCCCGCGCCAAACAGATGGGCCTGCCCTACGTCTATCTCGGCTATTGGGTGCGCGGTTCGCGCAAGATGGACTACAAGAGCCGCTTCCTCCCGCAGGAACGATTAGTGTCCCAAGGCTGGGTCCGCGCCGAGATGTGAGGCGGATCTCTCCGCCCCACGGAAGGCCAATACAAAAGCGGCCTCAGCCGCTATTCCCGACCGGGAGTCGCCCAGAACATCCGGTTGAGCGAGACCATGATCGTTTGCGTCGTGTCGACATTCGACGTCGCGCTGCCGATCAGCGTTCCCTTGAACGTGTCCGGAGTGCCCGGATTATAGAATCCCGACGTGAACCACGCGGTGCGCGTATCGGGAATGGTCACGAGGTAGCTGAGATCGACGAACCATGACGGCGTCAGATAATAGGTCACGCCCGCGGTGATCGCCGCGCCGAAGCGCCAGTCCGTGCTCGAGAAACTTTGTGGTGCGCCCGACACATTCGTGAACACCCCGTTCAGCGTCGCATAGCCGACGACACCGTCGAGGTCGACCTTGAACCGCGACAGCGACACCCCGGCGCCGGCATACACGAAGCCCTGCCCGAACGATTTCCCGAGGTACAGGAGCGACGTCATCTGGTGATTGACTTCGACCGAATAGGACTGCGTCACGGAATAGCCGGTGAAGGTCGGAACCCCCGGCGCCGACGACGTGCCGTATTGCGGAATGATGAGGTTCGGCGTCCCGGACTTGAGGCCGAGATAGTTGTAGGTGAACTTCGCGCCCCACAGCCAGTCGGAATTGCCGACGTGGTCGAAATAACCGAATTGCGCGCCGAACGTGGCCGCGGAATCGGTGCCAAATCCCGCATCGACAGGAGGCCCATCGGCAGTGCCGGATGCGATCAGCGCGCCGTTTGAATAGGTGTCCGAAATTCCCTTGTTGTAGACGGACTGCGAGCCGAATTTTGCGAAGCCGGCGCCGACACCACCACCAACAAAAAAGCCGGACCGCGGCGTCTGTGCATGCGCACTGGCCACTCCCACGACAAACACCAGCGCAACGGAAAGCGCCATGACAGAGCGCATCGCATTCCCCCCTGAGATCTTCGCGGGAAAGCGCAGACTGCCTGCACAATTCACCACGACGGATGCGAAACGTTATCTGAGTCGCGAGACCCGCAAGTCGCGAATGCGGCGCGATCAAGACATAACTGCATTGTCTGCGTGGCAGCGGATGGAACCACATCGCTCATTTGTGGAACCGCATCACTCCTGTCATGCCGCGCGACAGCGGTGCACCCAGTATCCTCATTGTGTGTCGATCGGATCGCCCGCGTTTGCGGACGATTGCAATGAGAGAGCGCTGCTGCATGAGAGTGGCTCTCTCATGAGAGAGACTGCTTTCGTGACAGCACAGCCGCTTCCATGAGAGCGGCTGCTTTCAGGAAAAGGCGCGATCGCTAGGCGATGCTCTTGCCGAACTTGTTGTTCTTCGGGAACCGGTCCGGCTTGACGCGGCCGGCATCGCCGCGATTGCCACGCCACGCCGCCAGTTCCTTCAGCGGCGTGAGTTGCGCGCGGCCCGCCGCATCGAACCATCCGAGCCCCTCGCCCTTGGAGTCGAAGGTCGTGATGTCGCTCAGGATGCCGTCCTTGTAGCGCTGCAGGCGAACGCCGGCGCCGCGCGTCATCTCCGGCACCTGGTTGATCGGGAACACGATCATCTTGCGGTTCTCGCCGATCGCCGCGACGAGGTCGCCTTCAACGAGCGCAATCGCAACCGCCCTGTCCGGCGCCTTGACGTTCAACACCTGCTTGCCCTTGCGCGTATTGGCGAGGCATTCGTCCTCGGACACGACGAAGCCCTTGCCCTCGCCGGACGCCAGAATGAACTTGCGGCCGCCCTGATATTTGAACGCCGCGACGATGGTGGCATCCTGCTCGAGATCGATGAACAGCCGCACCGGTTCGCCGTGACCGCGTCCACCGGGCAGCTTGCTTGCATCGATGGTGTAGAACTTGCCGTTCGACCCGAAGAACACGCATTTCGACGTGGTCTCGGCAAAGAACGAGAACTGCAACGCGTCGTCCGCCTTGAAGGCGATCGAGGACAGATCGGCGACATGGCCGCGGAGCGCGCGGACCCAGCCCTTCTCCGACACCACCACCGTCACCGGCTCACGCTCGACAAGGACTTCAGCCAGCTCCTGCTCGACATCGCTGACTTCGCCGAAGGTGGTGCGGCGCTTGCCGAGTTCGGTCTTCGGGCCGAATGTCTCGCGGACCTTCCTGATCTCGCCAGCGACCGTCTTCCACTGCTCGTCCTCGGACTTGAGAAGCGCCTTGAGCTTCTTCAACTCGTCGCGCAGGTCCTTGTCCTCGCGGCGGATTTCCATCTCCTCGAGCTTGCGCAGATTGCGCAGCCGCATGTTGAGAATGGAATCGGCCTGCAGGTCGGTGAGATTGAAGGTCTTGATGAGGACCGGTTTCGGCTCGTCCTCGGTGCGGATGATCTTGATGACCTTGTCGAGGTTCAGATAGGCGATCAGATAGCCGCCCAGCACTTCCAGCCGATGCTCGATGGCTTCGAGCCGGTGCTGCGAGCGCCGGACCAGCACGTCGCGACGGTGGTCGAGCCATTCGCGCAACGCTTCGGCGAGCCCGACCACGCGCGGCACGCGGCCGTTCTTCACGAGCACGTTCATGTTCAAGGGGATGCGGCTTTCCAGCTCGCTCACCTTGAACAGCGATTCCATCAGCAGCACCGGATCGACGGTGCGCGATTTCGGCTCGATGACGATGCGGATGTCGGCGGCGGATTCGTCGCGGATGTCCGCGACCAGCGGCAGCTTGCGTTCATTGAGAAGCTCGGCGATGCGCTCAACGAGCCGCGACTTCTGCACGAGGAACGGGATCTGCGTCACCACGATCTGGTAGCCGCCGCGGCCGGTCTCCTCCTTGGTCCAGCGCGCGCGGACCCGGAACGAGCCGCGGCCGGTGGTGTAGGCCTCCGCGATCGCTTCCTTGCTGTCGACGATCACGCCGCCGGTCGGGAAGTCCGGACCCGGCACGTATTTCATCAGCGTCTTCGATCGCGCATTCGGATTGTCGATCAGGAACAGCGCCGCGTCGCAGAGTTCGGCGGCATTGTGCGGCGGGATCGACGTCGCCATGCCGACCGCGATGCCCTGCGAGCCGTTGGCGAGCAGATTGGGAAAAGCGCCCGGCAGCACCGTGGGCTCTTCGGTCAGCCCGTCATAGTTCGGACGGAAGTCGACCGCGTTCTCGTCGATGCCTTCGAGCAGGAGCCGCGCGACCTCGGTCATGCGCGCTTCGGTGTAGCGATAGGCGGCGGCGTTATCGCCGTCGATATTGCCGAAATTGCCCTGCCCGTCGATCAGCGGATAGCGCGAGGAGAAATCCTGCGCGAGCCGGACCAGCGCGTCGTAGATCGCCTGATCGCCATGCGGATGGAAGTTACCCATCACGTCGCCGACGATCTTGGCGGATTTCTTCGGCGTCGTGCCGGGATCAAGCCGCAACAGCCGCATGCCGTAGAGGATGCGGCGATGAACCGGTTTCAGCCCATCGCGCGCATCGGGCAATGCGCGATGCATGATCGTGGAGAGTGCATAGGCGAGATAGCGCTCCTCGAGCGCGTCGCGCAGCGCAATCTCCTGAATGTCCTTGTCCGGTGGAGGAATCACCCGTGTGGCCATGCCGTTCGGTAACCCGGCCGGGTTCGGCGAACAAGCGAACCGGTGCGGGCCGCCGACCGTGTTTGGTGCAAAGGACCTTCCCCGTGGCGGCGCTGTCGGTCAAAAACTGCCTGAAATTGGCCAGTCACGCACGATTTATTGGAGCATGGATTAAAATTGCACGCGGATGTTCAATTCCGTGGTAATTTTTGCGGGTGGCCGCGCTGGGGACTGTTTGCGGTCAGGGTGGTCTTTCTAACCGCGCCCGGAACTCGTCCGGGCCGGGTCACGCGGCCGGCAGCCATCGCTGCCGGTAAAGCGCAGCGTTGCTGTTGCGCGTCGACAGAAATGGAGATCCAGAGAATGAGAACTTTCGCTGCTGCCCTGACTATCGTTGCGGGGCTGGGATTGGGCATGGGCGCCGCTGTCGCCGCCCCGATCAGTACACCGCATTCCGGTGCGACGCTGAATGTCAGCGGTCTCTTCACACCCGCGCAATATTACGGTGGCTACGGTGGCGGCTATGGCTATCGCTATCAGCCGTATTGCTACTATGTGCGCCGCTGCGGCTACGGGCCTTACGGCTATCACTGCTGGCGCGAGCGCATCTGCCGCTGAGCGATCCGGCAACGAAAACGAAGGGCCGGTCCTCTGGGGCCGGCCCTTTTCGTTCAGGCGGCGTCCGGTAATTTGCGACGGACCGCGGCGATGAAATGCGCGCGCGCATCCGACAGCATCAGGCCGCGCGGCTCCAGCACATGGCGGGCCAGAAAGAACGCGGTCAGCTCAAAGCCGGCCTGAATGTCGCGCGCGTCGGCGCGTTCGGATTCGCCGGCGAGAAAGGCCGGAAGCGCCAGCAGGCGATCCCGCCATGGCTCGCCCGCGCCCCGCGACACCGCCCGGCCCGATTTCGGCGAGACAAACATCAGGTCCGACGACGAGCCGGTCGCGGCACAGCTTCCAAGATCGAGGCCGAAGCCAAGCTCCGACAGCATCAACAGTTCGAACCGCACCACAAGCGTCGCACACAAAGCCGGATCATGGAGATGTGAGACGATCACCTCCAGCGCATCGAACACGACTTCATGCGGATCGCGCTCGGGCAGGAGCCGCGCCATGGTCGCAAGATGCGTGATCGCAAACACCGCGTGGGGGTCGGCAAACAAGGCGCCGGCGCGCAAGGCGATCGGTTCGATGGTGTAGGTGCCGAGATGATCGTCGAGACGCGCCCGCCAATGCGCTCGCACCGCATTGGCCGGTTGCAGCACCGGCCGCATCCGGCTGCCCGCGCCGCCGCGCACGAGCCCGAGATGACGCCCATGCTCGCGCGTCATCAGTTCGAGAATGGCGTTCGCCTCGCCGTGCCGCCGGATACCGAGGACGAATCCGTCGTCGCTCCATTGCATGGAGAAGACATGTGCCATCGCGGCCGCGTTGTCGAGACTGCGCCTGCTACTTCAGCGCGATCCAGGCCGGGGCGTGGTCGCTCGCGCCTTCCCGCCCGCGCTCGGCGCGGTCGACGCCGGCATTCTTCAGCCGCTTCTTCAATTGCGGGCTGAGCAGAAGGTGGTCGAGCCGGAGCCCGGCGTCGCGGGCCCAGCGGTTCCGCTTGTAGTCCCAGAAGGTGTAGATGCGTTCGTCCGGGTAAGTCTCTCGAATCGCATCGGTCCAGCCCTGTTTCAAAAGCCGCGCATAGGCCGCGCGGCTCCGCGGCTGGACCAGCGCGTCGTTGTCCCAGGACCGCGTCGGGTAGATGTCGATTGCCGTCGGCGCGACATTGTAGTCGCCGATCAGGGCCACCGGAACCTTGGCGTTCAATAGCTTGCGGGCATGCGCCGACAGGCGCCTGAACCATTTCAGCTTGTAGTCGAATTTCGGGCCGGGCTGCGGATTGCCATTCGGCAGATACAGGCACCCGATCAGGATGCCGTCGACGGCGGCTTCGATATAGCGGCTCTGGGTGTCCTCGCGGTCGCCGGGCAACGCCATTCGCGTCACCACGGGCTCGCCGCCACGCGACAGGATCGCGACGCCGTTCCAGGTCTTCTGGCCGCGCCAGACCGCGCTATAGCCGGCCTTGCGCAGCGCTTCGGCCGGGAAATCGCCGTCGGTGCATTTCAGCTCCTGCAGAGCGACAATGTCGGGCTCCGCCGTCTTCAGCCAGCGCAGGAGGTTGGTGAGCCGCCGGTTGATGTTGTTGATGTTCCAGGTGGCGATTTTCATACGGGGCCAACGACGCCTTAATCGTCTTTGGGAAATTCCAGCCCCATCTCCCGGTAGCGTTCCGGATCGTCGCCCCAGCGCTCGCGCACCTTCACGAACAGGAAGAGGTGAACGGGCGCTTCCACGATCTGCGAAATCTCCTTGCGCGCTTCGGCGCCGATCGTCTTCAGGGTCTGGCCGCCCTTCCCGATCACGATCTTCTTCTGGCTGTCGCGCTCGACATAGATCGTCTGCTCGATGCGCACCGAACCGTCCTTCTGCTCGGTCCAGGTTTCGGTCTCGACGGTCGATTGATACGGCAATTCCTGGTGCAGGCGCTCGAACATCTTCTCGCGCGTGATCTCCGCCGCGAGCAGACGCATCGGCATGTCCGACATCTCGTCTTCAGGATAGAGCCACGGCCCGAACGGCACTTCGCCGGCGAGCCAGCTGCGCACGTCATCGACGCCGTCGCCGGTCAGCGCCGACACCATGAAGGTCGCAGCGAATTTCACGCGGCCGTTCAGGGCGGTCGCGAGCGCCAGCAGAGCCGGCTTGTCGCTGACATCCACCTTGTTGAGGATCAGGAATGTCCGTCGCGGCGTCTCGGCGAGTTTCGTAACGATGGCGTCGGTCTCCTCGTCGAGACCCTTGCGGGCGTCGACCAGAAGGCCGACGAGATCGGCATCCTGCGCGCCGGACCAGGCACTCGTGACCATCGCCCGATCGAGCCTGCGCTTCGGGGTGAAGATGCCGGGCGTATCGACGAAGATGAGCTGAGAGGCGCCTTCGACCACGATGCCGCGCACCGGCATGCGCGTGGTCTGCACCTTGCGGCTGACGATGGAGACCTTGCTGCGCACCAGCGCGTTGATCAGCGTGGATTTGCCGGCATTGGGCGCGCCGATCAGGGCGACGAACCCGCAGCGGGTCGTCGCGGGCGTTGTGGACGCGTCTTCAGCCATCGGCACGGACACCTTCGCGCGCCAGCATCGCCGCCGCAGCCGCCTGCTCGGCCGCGCGCTTCGACCGGCCGCGTCCCTCCGCCGGATCGCGTTCGGGGAGCGCCACCGCGACCCGGAAGACCGGATCGTGATGAGGACCTGTGCGTTCCACCTCGCGATAGGACGGCGTCGGCAATCCGCGCGCCTGCGCCCATTCCTGCAAGACGGTCTTCGGGTCGCGCAGCGGCCGTGCCGGCTTGCGCATCCGGTCCGACCAATAGCGCTCCACGAGGGCCTTGGCCGCCTTGTAGCCGCCATCAAGAAACACCGCACCGATCAGCGATTCGCAGACATCGGCGAGGATCGCGACCCGCGACCGGCCGCCCGCGCGCACCTCGGACGGACCGAGCCGGAGCGAGGCGCCGAGATCGATTGCGCGCGCGACATCGGCGCAGGATTCGCGGCGGACGAGGTCGGCGAGACGACGCGACAACTCACCCTCCTCGGCCTTGGGGAAGGCCGCGAACAGCATTTCCGATACCGCAAGCCCGAGGACATGGTCGCCGAGGAATTCCAGGCGCTGATAACTGCCGATCCGCCCCTGCCCCTTGAGCGCCGAAATATGCGTCAGCGCCCGTTCGAGCAGCGCCTTGTCGCGGAACTTGTAGCCGATGGTGGTCTCGAGAGCCGAAGCGCGCTGAACCTTGCGCTTCTTCTTTTCCCCAGCCTGGGCAGCGCCGCCGTCCGGCTTCGCCTCGGCCGCGGCAGCGTCAGCCTGCAACGCAGCCGGCGGCTCGGTCACCGCCGCCTTGCGCTTTACCGCGGCCGACTTGCGCGGCTTACGCGCATTCGGTTCGGCCGCTGCGCTGTCGGCTGCACGGTTCATCGCACGATCTTGAAGATCCTGTTCCAGCGGACCGACCATGGCCATTTCCAGATCTGCCATGCGCGTTCGCCTTCGGCCACCGAGAAGAAAATGATCTGCGCGCGGCCGATCAGGTGGCTGAACGGCACGTACCCAACCTGGCTTAACACGCGGCTATCGGTCGAATTGTCGCGATTGTCGCCCATCATGAAGTAATGACCGGCGGGCACGACATATTCCTGCGTATTGTCGTAGAATCCGTTGTCCTGCAGATCGAGCGTCGTATAGGTCACGCCATTCGGCAACGTCTCGCGCCACCGCTTCACGCGGATCGCGCGATCGCCTTCCTCGGTTTCGATATAGTCGCCGATGCGCTCGCGCTTGACCGGCTCGCCGTTGATGATCAGCAGGCCCTGCTTCATCTGGATCCGGTCGCCCGGCAGGCCGATCACCCGCTTGATGTAATCGGTCGAGTCATCCTTCGGCAGCCGGAACACCACCACATCGCCACGGTCCGGCGGCGATCCGAAGATGCGGCCGGAAAACAACGGCGGCGAGAACGGGAAGGAGTAGGACGAATAACCGTAGGAGAATTTCGACACGAAGAGATAGTCGCCGACGAGCAGCGTCTCCTTCATCGAGCCGGACGGAATGTTGAAGGGCTGGAACAGGAAGGTCCGGATGACGAGCGCGATAATCAGCGCATGCACGATGACGCGGACGGTCTCACCGAATCCGCTTTCCTTGCGCTTGCTGCTGGTCACGCTCATGGGCCTCATGTCCGGAAAAAAATCGCGCTGGCGGGCCCTTGTAGCGGCTGGGCTGGCGCTTCGCAACGAAACCGCGAAGCACAGCCATCATACTGAAAGAGTTGAAAAAATCTATTCCGGCGACGTGCCGCTGCGCACCGCCGAAATGATCACGATCGCTTGTGCGAGCGGATATTCGTCGGTCAGGCTGACATCGATCCGCGCCTCATAGCCCTGCGGCGTTATTTCGTTCAGCCGCTTCAGCGCCCCGCCGGTGAGTTTCATGGTCGGGCGGCCGGAGGGCAGGTTCACGACGCCCATGTCGCGGAAGAACACGCCGTGGCGGAACCCGGTGCCCAGCGCCTTCGAGCAGGCTTCCTTGGCCGCGAAGCGCTTTGCGTAGGTGTCGATCCGGGTGGCCCGCCGTTCCGCCTTGGCCACTTCCACCGGGGTGAAGATGCGCTGGATGAAGCGGTCGCCATGGCGCTCGAGCACCTTCTCGATGCGGCGGATGTCGACGAGATCGGAGCCAAGACCAAGGATCATGACACGGCTGCGCTCTTGCGGCCGCGATCCATGGCCGCGCGCATGGTCCGAACCGCGGCGTCGAGACCGACGAACACCGCTTCGCCGATCAGGAAATGTCCAATGTTGAGTTCGACGACTTGCGGCAGGGCGGCGATGGTTGCGGCACTGGCGTAATCCAGTCCGTGACCCGCATGGACCTCGAGGCCAAGGCTCGCGGCCTCGGCAGCGGCATTGCGGATCCGCTCGAACTCGCGGACAGCGAGCTCCTCGTCCCCATCGGCCAGGGCTTCGCACCACGCCCCGGTATGCAGTTCGATCACCGGCGCACCAACCGCATGGGCGGCCTCGACCTGTTCGCGATCGGCGGCGATGAATAACGAGACCCGGATTCCGTCTCCTGCGAGAGTCCTCACCGCCTGTTCGATGTGGGCTTGCTGACCGACAACATCGAGACCGCCCTCGGTGGTCCGCTCGGCGCGCCGCTCCGGCACGAGGCAGGCGGCATGCGGACGCGTGCGCAGCGCGATCGCGATCATGTCCTCCGTCGGGGCCATCTCGAAGTTCAGCGGCTTGTCGATCTCGGCCTTCAGCCGCGCCATGTCCTCGTCGCGGATATGGCGGCGGTCCTCGCGCAGATGCGCGGTGATGCCATCGGCGCCGGCCGCGACGGCAAGCTTCGCCGCGCGCACCGGGTCAGGATGCAGCCCGCCGCGCGCGTTGCGGATGGTCGCGACGTGATCGATGTTCACGCCAAGCCTGAGATGTGGTGCTGCTGCCAAGTTCATCTCGCCCTGGTTCTGCGACCTGTATCCCTTGCCGATCGCGATCTTTCAAGCGCCCTGCCCGTCGCGGGCGGACCTCAGCCGTTCACCCGCGCGACACGGGCCACGACCGGCTTCGCGCGCAGTTGCGCGATGATCGCCGTCAGGTGCTTGAGGTCATAGACCTCGAGATCGATGGTCAGCGTGGTGAAGTCGGGCGATTGCCGCGCCATGTTGATGTTGTCGATGTTGCCATCGTTCTCGGCAATCACCTGCGCGAGCTGCGCGAGGGTGCCCGGCTCGTTGACAGATTCCACCACGATCCTCGCCGGGAAGCGCTGCGGCTCGTGCTCGTCGACATCCCAGCGCAGGTCCAGCCATTGCTCCGGCCGGTCCTCGAATTCCTGCAAGGACGGCGACTGGATCGGATAGATCGTGATGCCCTCGCCCGGCGTGAGAATGCCGACGATCCGGTCGCCCGGCACCGCGCCCCCAATCGGCGCAAAGCGCACCGGCAGATCGCTGTTGATGCCACGGACCGGGATTGCTCCCGGCGTTTCGGCCGCCGGTACCTTCGCCTTCACCGATTTCGCCCGCCGCAGCCCGTACCAGGTGCCGTCGCCCTTGGGCGCGGCGAGCGCGGCGCGTTCCTCGAGATAATCCGGATACATGGCGCGGGCGACGTCGGACGCCTTCATCTCGCCGCGGCCGACCGCCGCCATGACCTCCTCGATCGAGGATCGTGCGAGCCGCGACAGCGCCCCTTGCAGCTTCTCGTCGGAATATTCCTTCTTGGCGCGTTGAAACAGGCGCTCGACGATGCGGCGGCCGAGGCCGGCATATTGGTCGCGCACCGCAACGCGCGTGGCGCGCCGGATGGCCGCGCGTGCCTTGCCGGTGACGACGATCGATTCCCACGCCGCCGGCGGCGCCTTCTGCGCCTTCGAAGTCATGATCTCGACCTCGTCGCCATTCTGCAGCTCGGACGCGAGCGGCGCGATCTTGCCGTTGATCTTGGCGCCGACGGCCATGTTGCCGACATCGGTATGGACGGCATAGGCGAAATCGATCGGCGTTGCATGACGCGGCAATGCGATCAGCTTGCCCTTCGGGGTGAAGCAGAAAACCTGATCGTGGAACAATTCGAGCTTGGTGTGCTCCAGAAATTCTTCGGAGTTGGAGCCTTCCGACAGCAATTCGATCGTGCGCCGCAGCCAGGCATAGGCGTTGGACTCGCGCGACAGCATTTCGGAGGGCGACAGCGTCGCATCCTTGTAGAGCGCGTGCGCCGCGATGCCGTATTCGGCGATGTCATCCATCTCCTGCGTGCGCACCTGCAATTCGACGCGTTGCTTGCCGGGCCCGATCACCGTGGTGTGGATCGAGCGATAGTCGTTCTGCTTGGGCGTCGAGATGTAATCCTTGAAGCGGCCGGGCACGACCGGCCAGGTAGTGTGGATCACGCCGACCGCCTGATAGCATTCGGCAACATCGCCGACGATCAGCCGGAAGGCGAAGATGTCGGACAATTGCTCGAAGCCGACGGACTTGCGCTCCATCTTGCGCCAGATCGAATAGGCGCGCTTCTGCCGCCCTTTCACCTTGGCGGCGATCCCGCGATCGGCCAGCTTGCGTGTCAGCTGCTGCTCGATGTCGATGATCAGATCCTTGTTGCGCAGTCCGAGCGTGAGGAGCCGTTCGGTGACGACCAGATACGCATCGGGATAGAGTTCGCGAAACGACAGATCCTCCAGCTCGTCACGCATTTCCTGCATGCCCATGCGCCCGGCCAGGGGGGCATAGATGTCGAGCGTCTCTTCCGCCATCCGCCGCCGCGTCGCCACCGGCACATGATGCAGCGTTCGCATGTTGTGCAGCCGGTCGGCGAGCTTGACCAGCAGCACGCGCACGTCATCGGCAATCGCAAGCAACAGCTTGCGCAGGTTCTCGGCCTGCTTGGCTTCCTTGGTGACGAGGTCGAGCTTCTTCAGCTTGGTCAGCCCCTCGACCAGAACGCCGATCTCCGGGCCGAACAATTCATCGATTTCCGCGCGGGTCGCCGGCGTGTCCTCGATCGTGTCATGCAACAGCGCGGCCGCGATCGTTGCGTCATCGAGCTTGAGATCGGTCAGGATCGCGGCGACTTCCAGCGGATGCGAAAAATACGGGTCGCCCGAGGCGCGCTTCTGCTCGCCATGCGCCTTCATCGCGTAAACATAGGCGCGATCGAGCAGCGCCTCGTTGGTGTCCGGATTGTAGCGCCGTACCCGCTCGACGAGCTCGTATTGACGCATCATCGGCTTTGATGGCGCCGCGGGCTTGGGCTTTTCCTGGATGGCCTGTGGCAACGCCGCGCCGGTCAGATCCAGTGGCGCGCGGGTCCGCGACTGGTTCTGCATCCTTGGCAGCGTTGGGTTCGACCGGGCCATCACTCACTCCGGCCGGCTATGCCGGCCCCTGGTCCGACGCGTCGAAGCTGCGGGTCAGTCCGCAGGAACTCCATGGTCCAACAAGTCAATTCCAGCATGCACCAAGCCGTCCGGGCTGCGGCCAGCGATCCCCGCACCCGCAGGCGCGCTGGTGGCAACGGAACGTCCAGGCACGAGGAATCCTGACCCGCAAGATATATCACGGCATCTTGCGGCACCTGCAAGGCCAGGCCGGGGCCCGGAAACAAAAAGGCCCGGCTTTCGCCGGGCCTTTTGAGCAGATCGCCTCTATTCCTCTTCTTCCGGCTGGGCCTCGGGGGGCGTCAGCCCTTCCAGACCCTTCAGCAACTCCTCCTCGCTCATGTGTTCCATGGCGACGTCGGTGTCGTCGGCATCCACCGAACCGGAGGTTCCGATCAGCGGAGCCTCGGGTTCGGGTTCGTCGACTTCGACATACTTCTGGAGGGAGTGGATCAGGTCTTCCTTCAGGTCGCCGGGGGAGATCGTCGTTTCCGCGATCTCGCGCAGCGCCACGACGGGGTTCTTGTCATTGTCGCGATCGACGGTGATCTGAGCGCCCGACGAGACCATGCGGGCCCGGTGACTCGCGAGAAGGACGAGTTCGAAGCGGTTCTCAACCTTGTCGATACAATCTTCGACGGTGACACGTGCCATGGGCTTGTCACTCCTTAAACGGGCTTATCAAACGGGAATTGTTCGCGTTGGTACCTGCGGACCTGCAAAATCGCAAGAAATAAATTACTCTCGACTGTCTCGTGGTTTTCACTTGGAGCCGCAGCCCAACCTTGATAACGACCGCGGAACAAAGCCCGCGTTCGGCTATTGCATCGAAACTGACAAATTTCGTGATCGACTCGTCAAATTTCGCCGATCTGCAAGCGCTTCGTACCGTCTCCGCCAGTCTGCCTCGGGCAGCCATAAAAGCTCTGCGGTCATTGTGAAACACCCGCGCTGACATCGTTAACGAAAGATGCTGCCATCCCGGCAGAACAAGAAACAAGAAGGACAAGAACCCACAATGGGATCGAATCTTGAAAAGACTGCGCTTTTCATCGATGGCGCCAACCTTTACGCCACCGCAAAATCTCTTGGCTTTGATATCGATTACAAGCGTCTGCTGCGCGAGTTTCAGTCGCGCGGCTATTTGCTGCGCGCGTTCTATTACACCGCGATCATCGAGGATCAGGAATATTCCTCGATCCGTCCGCTGATCGATTGGCTCGACTACAACGGCTACACGGTCGTCACCAAGGCGACCAAGGAATTCGTCGATCAGACCGGCCGTCGCAAGGTCAAGGGCAACATGGACATCGAACTCGCGGTCGATGCCATGGAACTTGCAGGCCATATCGACCACATGGTGCTGTTCTCAGGCGACGGCGATTTCCGCAGCCTGATCGAAGCGATGCAACGCCGCGGCGTTCGCGTGACCGTGGTGTCCACCATGTCCTCGCAGCCTCCCATGGTCGCCGACGAACTCCGCCGCCAGGCTGACGAATTCATCGACATCGTCGCCCTGCAGAGCAAGATCGGTCGCGATCCCTCGGAGCGCCCTGCCCGCGAGCCGCGGGAGCCCCGTCAGCATACGCCGCAGTTTTTGCAGCGGCCGACGCAACGCGCGACGATCGGCCCCGATGGCGACGACTTCGAGGACTGAGAATCCGGCCTTCATTCGGGACAGTGGCAAGCCGGGACGCGACTGCCCGCTTTGCCCGCGGCTGGTTGGATTCCGCACGCAGTGGCGGGACCGCGAACCTGGCTGGTTCAATGCGCCGGTCAGTTCGTTCGGCCCGCTCTCGGCACGGCTGCTGATTGTCGGACTTGCCCCCGGATTGCAGGGCGCCAACCGGACCGGACGGCCCTTCACCGGCGATTATGCCGGCGACCTTCTGTATGGGACTCTGAAGGAGTTCGGATTCGCGCGCGGTCAATTCGAGGCGCGCGTCGATGACACGCTCGAGCTCGTCGATGCGCGCGTGACCAACGCGGTGCGCTGTGTGCCGCCGGAGAACAAGCCGACCCCGGCCGAGATCAACACCTGCAGGACGTTTCTTGCAGCGACGATCGCGGAGATGAGCGAGCTGCGGGCTATCGTCGCATTGGGCCGCATCGCGCATGACGCGGTCGTCACCGCGCTCGGCATGCGAAAGTCGGCGGTGAAATTCGGTCATGGCCTGAGCTGCGACATCGGCCATGTCAGGCTGTTCGATAGCTATCACTGCTCGCGCTACAACACGAATACCGGCGTGCTGACGCCGCAGATGTTCAGCGCGGTGTTTGCCGATGTGCGCGCTCTGATCGATCGCGAAGGCGCGACAATGCCAGCGCCCGAAAGGTCGGATGCGATCTAGTCGCGACCGAGCCTGTGCCGGCGCGGCTGCACGAGGATTCGAAATCCCCCCGACGGCACCATCTCGAAGGAAATTCCTTCATCGCGCAGAACGCCCTCGATCGCGACCGCGGTCGAACGGCGCACATCCACGCCGGCCTGCTCCAGCCTGTTGATCGAGCGCTGGGTGACCCCCACACGCTGTCCGAGCTCGGCCTGGCTCCAGCCGAGCAGCGCGCGAGCGGCACGAACTTTGGCGGCGAATTCGCGGCGTTCTTCATTCATCGCGGCGATGTTCGGCACCACAGAAAATTTTTTGCGTCGGTTGCCGCCGATCATTGTTGCTCCAGGGGGATGTCATAGTTTGCGACAAATTCGGCACCAAAAGCGACGCGCATTTCGTCACACACGACAAAGTTGTCGTCTAAAATATCCTTTGAATTACAATGGCTTGACGATGAAATGTCATCTGTAGTGACATCTACTTCATCAGAGTTGTCGTGCAGAGTGTCATGCCCAAAGTCACCCTCACCAAGCCCTTCATCGAACGCGCAACGTGCGATCCCGACAAAGCCAAGGTTGACTATTTCGACACCGAGCAGCGCGGCTTCATGCTCGAAGTCCGTCGCTCGGGCGGGAAGACTTTCTACCAGCGCTATACCGACGAGCGGGGCCGCGAGCGGCAGTACAAGATCGGTCCCGCGGACGCGCTCACGCTCGACCAGGCCCGCAAGAAGGCGCGCGTCATTCTCGCGCAGGCGCTGCTCGGCGCCGATCCACAGGCGAGGCGCCGGGAATTGCGTGAGATTCCAACGCTTTCCGAGCTGGTCCGCGACCGATATCTGCCGCACGTCAAAGCTTACAAGAGGAGCTGGCGCACCGACGAGACGGTGTTTCGCGTGCATATCCTGCCGGTGCTCGGCTCGCGTCCGATGGACGAGATCACCGGAGACGCAATCGCCGACCTGATCCAGCGGATGCGCGACAAGGGTTACGCGAGCGGCACCACCAACCGGGTGCTGATCCTGATGCGCTTCATCTTCAACCTGGCGCGGAAATGGAAGATTCCGGGCGTGCGCGACAACCCGACCTACGGGTTGAACACGGCGCCCGATGTCCAGCGCGACCGCTTCCTGACGCCCGAAGAAACCAAGCGGCTGATCGCCTCGATCAATGTCGACGAGAACCGCACCGCTGCGCAGACCATCATGCTGCTGCTGCTCACCGGCGCGCGCCGCAACGAAGTGTCCCATGCCAAATGGGAGTATGTGGACTGGGAGCGGCGCACCCTTCTGGTGCCGGTGTCCAAGACCGGAAAGCCGCGCGCAATCGCGCTCAACGGCCGCGCCATGGCGTTGCTGCGCTCGATCCCGCGCCAGGGGGATAATCCTTACATCTTCCCCTCGCCCGTGACCGGCAAGCCCAGCCCCTCGCTCCACTTTCCATGGACGCGGATCAAGCAGCGCGCGATCCTTGACGATCTGCGGTTGCACGATCTGCGTCACTCGTTCGCGAGCTTCCTCGTGAACGAAGGCGTATCGCTCTACGTCGTTCAGGGCCTGCTCGGACACACCCAGCCACGAACGACGCAACGCTACGCACATCTCGCGCAGGAAACGCTCAACCAGGCCGCCGAAGTCGCCGCCACGGTGATCGCAAGCTCGGCGGATCCGGGCTCCCCTGCCCCGTCGGCAAACCTCAACACCGTTCCAGCGAGCGGCGTCGCTTCCTGACGCCGCGTCCCGCCGGCCGGACAACCTCGGCCGTCCGTTTCGACTCGTCTTCCGACCGGTTGTTGCGCCGTTAGCGCCCGCCCTTCCATCGCAGCGCGAATTTTCCCGCTCGCACGCGTGTTGCACGCATGCGGCAATATCGCCGTTTGCCAATCTGACAATCGCTGACGCAGCTTGCGCGGGTCGCCCCGTGTTCGCACGCGCGCGCGCGGCGTCACCGGTGCAGCAATCCGCGGGGCGCGCTGCATCGCTGCATGAAGACGACCTTCCTAGGCTATCCCTAGAGCGGCCGAGGGGCGCGCGGCCGCGCAACGTGCCTGCCTGCGACGATATGACCGCAGGAATAAAAGCAAATCCGGCTCTGGTCGTGCGCTCCGGCACCCAGTCCATCCCCTGTCCGGCCGCTGGGATTCGGCTGTAAAACGACAGCCGGATCGACAGCTTAGTGGTTGATTCCACTCAACAATCAGGGCCGGACAGGAGGAGATCAGTTGAATACGTGAAGATCTGCAGCCTGTACGGCGTCGGCTATTATTATATCCCAGGCACCGATACTTGCATCAAGATCGGCGGCTATGTCCGTTACGAAGCCTACCACAACGAGACCGGCGGCCATTATGCCGACCGCATCCCGAGCGCAGGCGACGGCACCTTCACCCGCAACGCCAGCACCTTCGGCATGCAGGCCCGCTTCCGCATGACGGCGGACGTGCGCACGCAGACCGAATACGGCACCCTGCGGTCCTACTTCGCCTTCGGCGTCAACGCGCTGAACGTCGGCGGAACGTCTGGCGGTGCGGTGGCTACGACGCTGTCGATGGAACGTGCCTTCATCCAGTTCGCCGGCTTCACCATCGGCCGGTCGGATACGTTCTTCGCCTTCTATAACGGCGCCGCCTACGGCCTCGTCCCGATGTTCCTTGACGGCTCCTCGGGTCCGGCGGGTCATAACGTGTTCGCCTATACTTGGCAGTTCGGCAACGGTCTGTCGGCCTCGCTCTCGCTGGAAGACTCCGGCGCGCGGACCAAGCCAGTCGTTGATCTCAACCAAATGGATCTGTTCACCACCTCAACCGATCGCGCCGGAAACTTCGTTCCCGACATCGTCGGTAACCTGCGCGTCGATCAGGCTTGGGGTTCTGCTCAGATCATGGGCGGTCTCTCGGCGGTTCGGGCGAACTACTACACCAACAACCCGACGGCCTCCTGCAATGTCCCTGCTGTAACCGGCAACACCACCGACTGCTTCCATCCTGGTGATGAATGGGGCTGGGGCGTCGGCGGCGGCCTGACCCTGAAGATGCCTTGGGATGCCAAGGACACTCTGTCGGGCGTGATCGCCTACGCGAAGGGCGCGACCGGCTTGGTGGCCCATGCCAACGGCCAGAACTTCGTCCATAAGGGCGACGGCCTCGGCAACGGCGCGCTGACCGATGCGGTGTTCGCCAATCCGGGTCAGATCAAGGGCTACGGCGGTGGTCTCGAGCTGACGGAAGCCTGGGGCGGTACGGTTGCTTTCGAGCATTACTGGACCCCGAGCCTGCGCACCTCCTGGGTGTTCGGCTACTTGTCGGTTGAATACACCGATACGGCAAAGCAGCTGATCGCTTCCGGCCAGTGCGTTGGTGCGGGTCAGCGCTTCAAGGGAGCCACGGTCACCAACTGCGATCCGGACTACTCGCTGTGGCGCCTTGCGTCCCGCACGATGTGGAACCCGGTTGCCAACCTCGATATCGGCGTCGAAGTTGCCTACAACAAGATCGACACCGCCTTCGCTGGCTCGGCCTTCCTGAACGGCTCTCCGACCGGCTATGCGCCGGGTCTTGCTCCCGGCAAGTACTCGATCGAAGACCAGAGCTACTGGTCGGGTGCGATCCGCGTGCAGCGCAGCTTCTGGCCGTGATCTGACGATCATTGCCTGATCTGAACGAACCCCCGGCCGAAAGGCCGGGGGTTTCGCTTTGCGACGTGTCGTGAAGTCCGGGAGCCGCCGCTTCACAGTTGGACGTTAGACAGACGAGCGCGCGTCTCCGTCACTTCCGTGTGACCGACCTCATTCGCATCACGAAACCTTATAAGCTGCGAACCGTAATCAAAGACGGCTACGCAGCCGCGATGACACCGGCGCGGACCGGGCCGGGCACCAAACGCGCGAATGAGGAGACCGCAATGAACCGACGCCAAAGTCTGAGACTGATCGCCGGCGCCGTGGGCGCCATCGCCGCAGGCGGCCTCTCGCGATCGGTCGCGTTCGCGCAAACAGCGCCGGCTCAGCCCGCGGGTCCGTTCAAGCTGCCGCCGCTTGGCTATGCCTTCTCGGCGCTCGAGCCTCACATCGACGCTCAGACCATGGAGATCCACCATGATCGTCACCACGCCGCATATGTGAACAACGCCAACCAGCTCGCCGCGCGCTGGCCGGAGCTCGGCAAGATGCCGATCGAACAGATCCTCTCCGACCTGAGCAAGGTCCCGGACGCCATCCGGACCGGCGTTCGCAACAATGTCGGCGGCGACTGGAATCACACCTTCTTCTGGGAATTGATGACGCCCGGCGGCGCCAGGGAGCCGTCCGGCGATCTGAAAGCCGCCATCGACAGCGCGTTCGGCGGCACCAAGGAGATGATGGACAAGGTCAATGCCGCGGGCGGTGGTCGTTTCGGCTCGGGCTGGGCATGGCTCGTGGTCGACAAGGACAAGAAGCTCGACGTCATCAGCACGGCGAACCAGGACACGCCGCTCGAACTTGGAGCCAAGCCAGTCCTGGGGGTCGATGTCTGGGAGCACGCTTATTATCTGAAGTATCAGAATCGCCGCGCCGATTACCTCAAAGCCTGGTGGAATACCGTCAACTGGGACAAGGCCGCGGCGAACTACAAGACCGCCAAAGGCTGATCAGATGCAGCCGCTCGTCCCCAATTGGGCGGCACATCCCTGACCCGCGGACGCTGACCGGCGCCGCGGGTCATCGCCAGCATCGTAGGGTCAGCCCTTCGCGCGCAGCAGGCGGCCGCGCTCCCGATCCCAGCTTCGCTTTTTCAACGTGTCGCGCTTGTCGTGCAGCTTCTTGCCGCGTGCCAGCGCAATCTCGATTTTCGCGCGGCCCTTGGGGTTGAAATAAAGCTTGAGGGGCACGACGGTGAAGCCCTGCCGTTCGACCGCGCCGATCAGCTTGTTGATCTGGCGCTTGTGCAGCAGCAATTTGCGCGGACGTTTCGGGGCGTGATTGTCGCGCCCGGCCTGCTGATATTCGGGGATCGTCGCGTTGATGAGCCAGATCTCGCCGTCGCGCGCATCGGCGTAGGATTCCGCGATGGTGGCCTTGCCGGCGCGCAGCGACTTCACCTCGCTGCCGGTCAGCGCAAGGCCCGCTTCCAGCGTCTCGCCGACTTCGTAATTGAAACGCGCCTTGCGGTTGTCGGCGACCACCTTCAGCGGGCGCTCTTTCGCGACTGCCATCCAGATATCGGCCTAGTTCAACAGGCCGGCATGCACCATGGCGTCGCGGATTGCGGCCTTGGTGCCGGCTGTCACCGGCAGCAGCGGAAGCCGCACTTCCTCGTTGCCGCGGCCGAGCAGCGACAATCCGCATTTCGCGCCGGCGAGGCCCGGCTCCATGAAGATCGCGTGGTGCAGCGGCACGAGACGGTCCTGCACCTTCAGGCCTTCGCTGTAATTGCCGGCCAGGGTGAGTTCCTGGAGCTGCTTGCACAAGGCGGGCGCGACATTGGACACCACGGAAATGCAGCCGTGACCGCCGGCGGCGTTGAAGGCCAGCGCTGTCATGTCCTCGCCCGAAAGCTGGATGAAGTCATCGCCCATCGCCTGGCGTTGCAGCGAGACCCGCGCGAGATTGCCGGTCGCATCCTTGACGCCGGCGATGTTCTTGAGTTCGAACAGGCGCTTCATGGTGTCGACCGACATGTCGACCACCGAACGCGGCGGGATGTTGTAGATGATGATCGGGATCCCGATCGCGTCATTGATCGCCGTGAAGTGGCGGATCATGCCTTCCTGTGTCGGCTTGTTGTAATAGGGCGTGACCACGAGGACCGCGTCAGCGCCAGCGGCCTCGGCATGCCGCGCCAGCGCCACCGCTTCCGATGTCGCATTGGAGCCCGCGCCCGCGATCACCGGCACCCGGCCGCGCGCCTGATCGACGCACCATTCTACGACCTTGTGATGTTCCTCATGGGACAGGGTCGGGCTTTCCCCCGTGGTCCCGCAGGGGACGAGGCCGTCGGTCCCTTCGGCGATCTGCCACTCGACCAGATCGCGAAAGGCCTGTTCGTCGAGCGCACCGTCGCGAAACGGAGTCACGAGAGCGGTAAAGGATCCCCGGAACTTCCCGTTTGCTGTCATTTCTCCACTCCGGCCTTCGTATTTCCGAATTAACCCCGACTGTCGCGAGCGCCCGGCGCGACCGGTCCGAGGGATCAATAGCCGGTCAGCCGGGGGCGTTAAAGCGAATGTTCTTGAAGAAACGCACATACGGCGGTGATCCCCGCCGCGCCGCGGTCTCGCCGCTTTCCGATGGCAGGGAGCTGTTGCGGTACGGTAAACGGTTCCTCAGCTTATTCGGGGCAATAGCAGAGTCGCACCATCCGATTCGGTAGGCGGGGGTTTCGATTTTGACACGCAAATGCTCTTTCCCGGCCGCGATGGTCGGACTCGCCGCGCTGCTGGCCGCAGCGGCTGCCGTTCAGGCCGCACCCGAGGCGAAATCGGGTGGCAGCGAGGCCAGCTCTCAGTCGCAAAAGGCTGCCGACAAGAAGGCGGCCAAAAAGGCTGATCAGAAGAAGGCCGATCAGAAGAAAGCTGCTGATCAGAAGGCTGCGGATCAGAAGAGCACAAAAGGCGCGCAGAAGAAGTCGACCGGCGCAAGCAAGGCGCCCGCCAAGAAGGCTGCATCGAAATCGGCCGGCGCCGCAAAGCCGAGCGCGGCCAATGTCCCCCTGCCGAAGCGCCGTCCGGCCGAGAGCGCGACCGCTGTGGGCGCATTTCCGACACCGATCGGAACCGCCCCGATTCTCCCGGCGACCCTGACTGGTCCGCAGCGAGCAGCGCCGGCAGCGCCCGTTGCCGCCGCGCCTCAGCGTGAAGCGTCGCTGCAATCGCCGGCAACGCAGATCCCGGTCGCGCTTGCGCCGGCAGCTCCGACTTCAGCCGACACCCTCGCCGCGGTCAAAAAGGCGATCGAACTGACGCGCAAGGGCCGAAACAGTGAGGCGACCGCCGTGGCCGCGACCACGACCGATCCTGTCGCCACGAAGCTGATCGAATGGGTGGTGTTGCGCGCCGAGACCGACGATTTCGACTTCCAGCGCTATGCCGGCTTTGCCGCCGAGAATCCCGGCTGGCCCAACATCAATCAATTTCGCCGCAAGGCCGAAGCCGCGCTCTACCAGAACAGCATCAACGATGCGGTCGCTCGCCGCTATTTCGCGGTGAACCCGCCGCTCACCGCGAAAGGCAAGCTCGTCTTCGCGCGGTCATTGCTCGATCAGGGCGATCGCGCGAAGGCGCAGCAGCTCGTCCGCGATACCTGGCGCAACGATTCCCTGACTGCCGACATGGAGCGCCAGGTGCTCGACGCCTTCGGCTCCCTTCTATCGGGCGGCGATCACAAGGCGCGCATGGACCGGCGGCTCTACGCCGACGACGAAGGCGCGGCGCTTCGCGCGGCGCAGCGCCTCGGGGCCACGCAGGTTGCCATCGCGCGCGCCTATGTGGCGGTCGGCGACAAGTCCGCGAAAGCCAAGGCGGCGCTCGAGGCGGTCCCGGCCGAAGCGCGCAACGATCCGGCCTATCTGTTGGCGCGCGCGCGTTTCCTGCGCCGTTCGGATCAGCTCGACGAGGCGGCGAAAACGATGCTCGCTGCGTCGACCGCAGCCAATGCGATCCACGATCCTGACGAATGGTGGGAAGAGCGGCGCCTGCTCGCGCGCAAGCTGCTCGATGCCGGCGAGGCGCGGCTGGCGTTCCGGATCGCCAGGGAGGCGGCGATGCCCGAGAAGGAAGGCGGGCGCGTCGAACAGCATTTCACCGCCGGCTGGATCGCGTTTCGCTTTCTGAACGATCCGGCAACCGCCAAGCCGCTTTTCGCGCGAACGATCCAGGTGGCGGAACACCCGGCGTCCCTGTCGCGCGGCTATTACTGGTACGCGCGGGCGTGCGAGGCGCTCGGCCAGAACGGCGAAGCCCGCAGCCACTACGAACGCGCCGCGCGTTTCTCGAGCACCTATTATGGCCAGATTGCGCATGCGCGTCTGGGCGGCTCCGAGCTGCGCCTGCCGCCACCGCCGCCGGCGCATCCGCAGGCCCAACGGCTCGAGATCGTGCGGGCGATGGAAATCCTTTACGCGATCGACGAACGCGACCTCGTCGCCTCCGCAGCTGCCGACATGGCGGATCGCGCGGTTGATCCGGCGGGGCTCGCGGCCGTCGCCGCTCTTGCCGAGCGCAAGGGGGACGCGCGCACGCTGGCGCTGCTCGGCCGCACCGCGGTCAGCCGTGGCCTGCCCTTCGAGCATTACGCTTACCCGGTCGCCGGGCTGCCGCGCGTTTCGCATGTCGAGCCGCATGTGGCTTATGCGATCGCGCGCCAGGAGAGCGGATTCAATCCCAAGGCGCGATCGAGCGCTAATGCCCAAGGCCTGATGCAGGTCCTGCCGACGACAGCGAAACTGGTCGCCAAGCGCCTCGGCATCGCCTTCGACGCCAAGAAGCTCTATGACCCGGTCTATAACGTTCAGATCGGCGCGGCCGAGCTTGGCCACGCGATCCAGAATTATCGCGGCTCCTATATCCTGACCTTCGTCGCCTACAATGCCGGCCCCGGCCGCGTCCGCGAATGGATCGAACGCTTCGGCGATCCGCGCGACCCGAAGATCGATCCGATCGATTGGGTGGAGCGCATCCCGTTTTCCGAGACGCGCAATTACGTGCAACGGGTCATGGAGAACATGCAGGTCTATCGTGTCCGCTTCGGCGCCTCGCAAAAGCTGATGATCGAAGCCGACCTGCGACGGGGCACCGCCGAGAACTAAGCGTTCCGAGGTTTGCCGGGACCGGAAGTCTCCCGCTACACTTTGGGAATGCCTGTCCTGGCCGCCGCCGCCGAAAGCCTCTCCATCGCCGCGCCGGACGGCCTGCAATTGCATGTGCGTCGCTACCGGCCGGCTGCGGAAGCCGGCCTGTTGCCGGTCCTCTGCCTGCCGGGGCTGACCCGCAACGAGGCGGATTTCGAGCCAATCGCGCGTCATCTTGCGGGCGATGCACGGTATCCCCGAACCGTATTCGCCATGGATTTACGCGGCCGCGGTCGCTCGGCCTACGATCCGGATTGGCGCAACTACAACCCAGCCATCGAACTCGCCGACGTGATCGCGGTCGTGGCGGCGCTCGGAATCGAGCGCGCTATCTTCCTTGGAACATCCCGGGGCGGCATCCTGACGATGCTGATGGCTGCGGCGCAGCCCGCCGCGATCGCAGGGGCGATTCTCAACGATATCGGGCCGCTGATCGAGCGCGATGGCCTGATGCGCATCAAGTCCTATGCCGGCCGAATCCCGGTTCCGAAGAACATGACCGAGGCTGCGGAGATCGTGCGGGATCTGTTCGGCGCGCAATTCCCGAACCTGACCATGGCCGATTGGCGGGCCTGGGCCGATCGCAGCTGGCGGGAAGGCGCCGACGGCCTTGTCGCGCGGTACGATCAGCGGATCGGCGAAACGCTCAACGACCTCACCCCGGATCAGCCAATCCCGGACCTGTGGCCGCAATTCGATTCGCTGCCGCAGGTGCCGCTGATGGTCATCCGCGGCGGTCTGTCCGACATTCTGTCCGCGGAAACGGTAGCCGAAATGTGCAGCCGACGGCCCGGCCTCGAGGTTCTCGACGTTGCGGATCAGGGGCACCCGCCGCTCCTGGCGGAGCCGCGGGTGTTAGCCGCGATCTCGGACTTTGTCCTGCGCTGCGACCACGCTGCCGGCCATAGGATTTAATCGCCGTATCAAACCGGTCTGCGACGTCGCGGGTCCGGCTTCAATCAAGCCATCCCGCAAAGCGAAACCCCCGGCCTTTCGGCCGGGGGTTCGTTCAGATCAGGCAATGATCGTCAGATCACGGCCAGAAGCTGCGCTGCACGCGGATCGCACCCGACCAGTAGCTCTGGTCTTCGACAGCGTAGACGCCGGGAGCGAGACCGTTTGCGCCAACCAACGAGGCGGCTCCACCGAAGGCGGTGTCGACCTTGTTGTAGGCCACTTCGACACCGATATCGAGGTTGGCAACCGGGTTCCACATCGTGCGGGACGCAAGGCGCCAGTACGAGTAGTCCGGATCGCAAGACGTGACCGCAGTGAAGCGCGAGCCGACGTCGCATGCGCCGCCCCGGGCAATCAGGGCCTTCGCGGTGTCACTGTATTCGGTCTTGATGTAACCGAACACCCATGAGGTCCGCAGGCTCGGCGTCCAGTAATGCTCGAAGGCAATCGTTCCGCCCCAAGCCTCGGTCAGCTCCAGTCCGCCATCATATCCGGCAATCACGCCGGGATTAGCGAACACCGCGTCAGTCATGACGCCCGTAGCAACGCCTTGCTTGTGAACGAAGTTCTGACCGTTGGCATGGGTCACGAAGCCCGTCGCACCCTTGGCATAGGCGATGACGCCCGACAGCGTGTCCTTGGCATCCCAAGGCATCTTCAGGGTCAAGCCTGCACCAACGCCCCAGCCCCATTTGTCGCTGTTATGGCCGCAGGACGTGTCGTTGCCGAGGCAGGCACCAGCAGGAGCCCCAGCGAAGTACTGGGACGACACCTGGGCCAAGCCGCCCATGATCTGGGCTGAACCCCAAGCCTGATCGACGCGCAGGTTACCGACGATGTCCGGAACCTTCGTGCCGCTACGATCAGACACGCCGCTGAACAGATCGGTGGCGCTGAGATCGACCACCGGCTTGATCCGTGCGGCCGAGTCTTCGGCAGAGAGCGAGGCCGACAGGCCGTTGCCGAACTGCCAGGTATAGGCGAACACGTTGTGACCCGCCGGACCCGAGGAGCCGTCCGTGAACATCGGGACGAGGCCGTAGGCAGCGCCGTTATAGAAGGCGAAGAACGTATCCGACCGGCCGATGGTGAAGCCGGCGAACTGGATGAAGGCGCGCTCCATCGCGACCGCGTTGGTCGTCAGGTTGGCGCCCTGGGTCGAGCCCATGTTGAGGGCGTTAACACCGAAGGCGAAGTAGGCGCGCAGCGTGCCGTATTCGGTCTGCGTGCGAATGTCGCCGGTCAGGCGGAAGCGGGCCTGCATGCCGAAGGTGTTGCTTCCGCGGGTGAAATACCCGGCGGGGAAACCACCCGGCGTACGGTCTGCGTAATGGCCGCCGACTTCGTTGTGATACGACTCAAAACGGACATAGCCGCCGATCTTGATGCAGGTGTCGGTACCCGGAATGTAATAGTAGCCGACGCCATACAGGCTACAGATCTTCACGTATTCGACCGCTTTGGCCTTTACGGGAAGATCGGCCGCCTGCGCCCCAGCAACTGCCATAAGTCCGGCAGCGGAGCCGAGGAGAAGGCTTTTCACCATCTTCATGTTGAACCTCCAAGTTTGCTTTAGGGAGGGTTCAGACTCCGCTGGGTGATTTCACCCTAAGAGGTTCCCCTATTCCCCGCGAACTGCTTGGCTCTCCTTCGAATTCCCCCGAGAGATAGCCGAGCAGCACGACTTGGGGACGCCCCCTCCGTCGCGAGGTTGAGATTACCCGACGTTCCTTGCCGCGCAATCTGCAAACGCCTCATGCACAGGCAGTTTCGATTGTTTTCAAGGCCGTGTTGCACAAATGGCACGCAGTCGAAGGCTGGCCCTGGAACCCTTAAAACTGCCTTTAAGGTATTGATTCTATTAAATTTTAACATCGCGCGGGACGCGACCCCGTCCTCGGCTTCCGGGGACGTTGCGCGACGCGCCCGCCCAGGGAACCCCCTCGGGGGTTCCTTCGAAGCCGTCGAAAAGGGTGAGAAGAGAGAGAATCGGCCGCTGGCGGAGACGGAGGGATTCGAACCCTCGATACGCCTTGAGAGCGTATAACGGTTTAGCAAACCGCCGCCTTCAGCCACTCGGCCACGTCTCCAGCCCCCCGGATATGCCCAAGACTGGTGCCCCAGGCAACCGGGAACCGCTCCGTGCGGCCGAATCCTTGCGAAAGAGCGTCAATATTCTCGCGGAAGACCGTCAGTGCGCGGTCAACCAGTCCCGCGCGGCGCGCTGAGCCGCGGCGATCTCCGCAGCCGACATGCTCGCGGCGATTTCCTGCCGCAACCGAATGGCGTCCTGGCTGCCTTTCAGCGCAGCGATATTGAACCACTTATGGGCCGCGACGAGATCCGTCGGAACCGAATTGCCGACGGAATAGCGCATGCCGAGCTCATAGAAGAGATCGGCCGCGACGGGCCCCTCCCCCAACGCAACCATTTCCGGCGCATTCAATTCAAAGCGAGCCATGATTTTCCCCTGTCATCATCTCTTCCGCCTGTGCCGGCGGATGTGACGTCCCCCAATCGGACGACGCGATGATGTCGCGGAAAATTTGAATAGCGGTTTAAACGTCGCGATGAATCGAGCGTTAAGCGCGCACGCGAATCGATGGCGCGATATCGCAAAAATGCCGGAAAAATCGATGTTTCTGCGATGCCGGTTAC
>NZ_DATMRX010000249.1:0-8510 GCF_035565855.1 Pseudorhodoplanes sp. | reverse complement strand
GCGAATTCCGCGCCGTGCCGGTCTATGGCAGCGGCGGCTTCAACACCGTGCAGCCGCCGGAAGCAGCGGCGGAGATCGCCGCAGAACAGGCCGCGCGCGGCCTCACCGCGGTCAAGCCGCGCGTCAAGGGCGCGGCGTCGGACGCCGCCGTCATCGAAGCCGTGCGCAGAGCACTGCCCGCGCATGTGCAGATCATGACCGACGCCAACGAGAAATGCGACCTGCCGCAGGCGCTGCGGCTGATGGCGCTGGCGCGCGATCTTGGTGTCCTGTTTGTTGAAGAACCGCTGCCGGCGCAGGCCCTTGAAGGCTATCGCAGGCTAGTGACATCGGGTGGCGCAGCCATCGCGACCGGCGAACATCTGCAGGCCAGAGCAAGCTTTTTGCCGTTCATTTCTGAGAAGATCGCGAGCGTGGTTCAGCCTGATCTGGCCATGGTCGGCGGTCTTACGCCTGTTCTGGAGATCGCGACGCTGGCCGAAAGCTTCGACGCGATCGTGTCGCCGCATTTCCTGCCGGGCATGTTCGCCCATGTCGCGGCGGCAGCGCCCGCTTTGCGCTGGCTGGAAGAATTCCCGCTGCTCGAACCGGTCTTCGAGGGCTGGCCCGGCCTCTCCGCCGACGGGACGATGATCGCCTCCGCGGCAGCGGGCCATGGCCTGCGGCTCGCCGAGCGATTCCGGACCGGGGTTGAGTGGGCGTCGTAATCAGCTGCCGAGATACTTCAACGCCGCCGCCGAAAGGACGATAAGTATGGCGAGCGCGGCCAGGGAGACGGCGGGACCGTGGTCAACACTACGTTGATACTTCATGATTCCAACACCGGGCTACACGCAGGCCCGTCGGCTGAAGACTCCAGCCTCCGCGACCACATTCCGAATCCATGTTTTCGTGCGGGGCGGTATGGATCAACCGCCCGCCGGCCCCTTGGGGCCGCTCTCCACACCTAAATTTTCGTGTTCGACAGACCGAAATAGCCAACCCTGATGTCACGGAGGATGCCGTGAGCGCGATGCAGGTTCGTCCGATGCGGCCGGAGGAGATCGCGATTGCGATCGATTGGGCCGGCACCGAGGGATGGAATCCCGGTCTGAGCGATGCGTCCTGTTTCGCGACGACCGATCCGGACGGGTTTCTGATCGGCGAAATCGAAGGCGAGCCGGTCGCCACCATCTCCTGCGTCAATTACGATCCGCGCTTCTCCTTCCTCGGCTTCTATATCGTGCGAAGCGCGTGGCGCGGCCGCGGTTACGGCTTGCAGATCTGGAACGCCGCGATCGCTCATGCCGGCGGCCGGACCATCGGTCTCGATGGCGTCGTCGCCCAGCAAAGCAATTACGAAAAATCCGGCTTCGTTCACGCCTATGCCAATGTTCGCTACGGCGGCACGGTCGCCGCAGCGAGCGCCCCGCATGCCGATGTAATCGACCTCGCCGACGTCGCGCAGGCGGCGATCGAGGATAGCGACGCCACGGTTTTTCCGGCGCCGCGCGCCGCTTTCCTGCGCGCATGGGTCACGGCGCCCGGGCATATCGGGCGCGCCCTGTTGCGCGATGGTGCGCTCGCCGCCTGGGGCGTCATTCGCCCGTGCCGCACGGGCTACAAGATCGGACCTCTCATTGCCGACGATCGAAGTGCGGCCGAATGCGTGTTGTCTGCGCTGATCGATGCAACCGGCGGCGGCGAAATCTTCCTCGATGTCCCCGCGATCAACGCCGACGCCGTGGCGCTCGCGACCGGTCTCGGGCTGACGCCGGTGTTCGAAACCGCCCGGATGTACACCGCGCCGATCCGGCCGCTGCGGCTCGATCGCGTTTTCGGTGTCACGACATTCGAACTGGGGTAGTCCCATCGCCTCGCCATGTCTGTCATGCCCCGCGAAGGCGAGGCATCCAGTGCCCTCTCGGAGCGTTTGTATTTACTGGATCGCCCGCTGGAGCCTGTCATCGGGCCGCGCTTTGCGCGGACCCGTTGGCGGGCGATGACAGCAGGAGAGCGACTACGACCGAAGCCTTCACGCGCCTGACGCGGTCGGCTATCAGATCGCCCGATATGGATCGCCGGGGCAATTGCTGATGATTCTTCTCTCGAACGGTGGCACGAACATTCAACGGGCCGCCGGACCCTCCGACACCATTGCCGTGGGAACGGTGGATGGCGTTGCGATACTCGCGCGCAGCGACAAGAGCTGGACCGTCGCGCATCGCGCTCTGCCCGGCGTCTTCGTCAGTGCGGTGACCGCGCTCGATGACGGCACCTTGTTTGCCGCCACACGCGGCATCGGCATGGCGCGCAGCGACGATGGCGGCCGCACCTGGACCTGGGTCAATAACGGCCTTGCGCATTATGAATTCTGGTCGGCGCGGGCCGGCAAGCTGCAAGGTCGCGATGTCGTTTTAGCGGGAGCGCTGCCGGCGCATCTCTATGTCAGCGAAGACAAGGGCCAGACGTGGCGCGAGTTGCCCGCGTTGCGTGCGGTTGACAGCGTCGCGAACTGGACATTCCCGCCGCCGCCGCGCGTCGGCCATATCAAGGACATCGTGCTCGACGGCGACCGCCTGCTGGTCGGCATCGAGATCGGCGCGCTGTTGTCCTCCACGGATTTCGGCCAGAGCTTCCGCGATCTGAAGGTCGATCCCGATCCGCAGGAATGCGACATTCACCGCATCCTGGTTCATCCCGCGCGGCCGGATCGCCTCATCGTCGCCAACGGTATCGTCGGCATGATGAAGAGCGAGGATGGCGGCAAGACCTGGCAGCGGATGCAGATGCCGCCGGATGCCGATTATCCCGATGCCATCGTGATCCTTCCCGATAATCCGGACACGCTCTTCATGTCGGCGGGAGTCGGCTGGCCCCTGCATTGGTACCAACATGGCCGCGCACGCGGCAAAATCTTCCGCAGCACGGACGCGGGCGCAAGCTGGCAACGCCTGCTCGGCGGTCTACCCAACGGTCAGCGCGCCTTGTTCTCCGCTTTGACTGTCGAAACCTGGGACGGTGGATATTCGCTTTATGCGGCGGATACCGACGGGCAGGTGTTCGAGAGTCTGGATGGCGGCGACAGCTGGACCATCATCGCCGATGTTGCGCCGGTTTCGAAGGGCGAGTTCTACAAGGGGCTGGTCCGCGATCGCGTCAAGCTCGCAGGCGTCGACGACATCGTCGCGAATGCGAAGGCGAGCCAGCGCTGGGAAGAGGCCGGCAAGAAGCTGTAGCGCGCGCCTCTCGACACGCTTCGACACGCTGAATGGCTTTGCCACGCGGCGGACTGCAAGGAAGCGCGCGACGCTGGTCAGTAAAACGCGCCCGGCGTCACGTCCTTCCAATGCACAAGCGACAGCGCCGAGACAACAAAGATCGCGTAAATCACGCCGATCAACATGGGAAACTTGAATTCGCTCTTGAACATCGGCGTCTCCCGCATCTGGCCAATCGAAAAGGCCTTGCCTCCTTCGCATCGAAATGCCGAGAGGGCGACACCGGTTCCATCGATCACGCGCTTGTCGTTCTGCCCGCAGGAACCGGCGGATGAGTCCATTGTTGATGACCCATGGGACAGGTCATTGCATTCGACGACGCACGAAGAAACTGCCTACGGCTCAAACTGCTCGCCTATGCGCGCGATGAACAGCCGGTCATGGTCGAGACCACGACCGGGCTCCATCCCTGCATGCGCATTGTGTGCCACGACACCCATGTCGAGTTGATCGACGATCGTAACGAAAAGGAGTTCTTCCCCTACCGTTACGTCCTCAGTGTCTGCCCGCGCCTGCCGCTGGCGCTGATCGCTGAAAAGGCGCGATACCAAATTCAGGAAAGCAAGGACGATCGGCGGATCGTGCCGTTCGCGCCGCCTACACGGGCGCGCCGCAGATCCGGCTCCGGGCTTACGCAATAAAAGCCGCACTAAAAGACAGCGCAATCGAAGATAGAGCAAATGCAAAACGACGCCGGAACGCTCCGGCGTCGTTGCGTTTCGTCCGAACGCTCTGGGATCAGGCCGCTTCGGCGATCTGGTTGAGCGAGGCTTCGGCCAGCTTGGTCAGCGCCTTGTCGGTGTTCTTTTCTTCCGCCAGCGTTTCTTCCAGAAGCGCCGCCGCATCGGTCATGCCGAGCTGGTTTGCCCAGGCGATCAGCGTGCCGTAGCGCGAGATCTCGTAATGCTCGACGGCCTGCGCGCCGGCCAGAAGCCCGGCATCGAGAGCTTCGTGTCCCTTGAAATCCTTCATCACCTCCTGGCCCTCTTCCACGAGGCCAAGGATCGCGGGGCAGGTCTTGCCGCGCGCCGGCTTGTCCATCATCTCGAAAACCTGCTCAAGCCGCTCGACCTGACCCTGGGTCTCGGCCTCGTGCTTTTCGAATGCAGCACGCAACTCGTCGGAGTTCGCCGCCTTGGCCATCTTCGGCAGGGCTACGAGGATTTTCTTTTCGGCGAAGTAGATGTCCTTCAGGGTCTCAAGGAACAGGTCCTCCAGCGTCTTCTGTTTGGCAGCCATTCTCGAACTCCGGCTCATGGGTGGGATGCTGGCGCGAACGCGCCGTTGGCCCGAAAGTTCCGGCCGCGAGTGCAATATCGCGGTTCCACAACTCTCGCCTCCAATCCGCTCGGAAATAATGGTCGCCTCCTATCGAGGACTCTTTGGCATCCGCGACGTTCCGTCATTGGAACCACCGTCCCGGCACATGCTTATTTGCCCACACACAACGCCTTCGACATTCTAAGCTGCGGCGTTCGGATGGGGTTGGGATCGGCGGAGGGCGAGAATGTTCAACGGGGTGAAACGCCGGTCCGGCGTTAAGACCCAGACATTCTTCCTGCGTTCATTATTCATCATCCTCGCCGCCCTGCTCCCGGTCTTGCTCGCCTTTGCAGTGCTGGGGCACCTGTACAGTCAGGCCGAGCGGCATCTGCTGGAAGAGCGCCGGCACAGCATGGCGGCCACCGCCGCCCTCACCGTCGATCGCCATCTCGCGGAGCGGATCAAAGCCCTTGAATCGCTCGCCATCGCTTATCGCCAAAATCCCGGTGACAATTCGGGATTTCAGCAGATGGCTCGCGCGGTCGCGGCGAAGCTCGGCGAAACCATCTTTCTGGTCGACCGATCCGGCAATGTTATCCTCTCGACGAATCCGTCGCAGGCCGCGCCGTCGCTGCCTCGCGTGCTCGCTTCGATTCAACCGGGGCTCCAGCACAACGCGCCTCATGTGTCCGACGTCACCACCGACGCAAGTCCGGGGACTGTTGCCGTCGTCAGTGTTCCGGTCGCCGCCGATGGAGCCGCGGACCACGTGCTGGTCGCATCGGTCTCGTCCGAACTCCTCAATACGGCCCTGAACGACGTCGGCCTGCAGAGCGGGTGGCTTGCCGCACTCATCGACCGCAAGGGTGTGTTCATCGCCCGCACCTCGAGCGGTCCGGACTATGTCGGCCGGACGGCGCGGCCGGAGCTGATTGCCGTGGCGAACGGCAAGGAAGCGGCCGGCACATTTTCCAACGTCACGCATGAGGGCGTGCCGGTGGAAAGTTCATTCCGCAAATCGGCGCTGTCCGGATGGACGGTCGTCGTCGCGGTACCGACAGCGATCCTCGAGCGATCCCTGCATCGCACCCGTTGGGTGATCGTGGCGCTTTTTGTCGTGGCACTCCTGACCGCACTCGCGTTCGCGGCGCTGGCCGGCAAAAGTGTGGTTTCGGCAACGCACGCGCTGCAAGACGGCGCGTTGACGCTCGGCCGTGGCGAAAAGGTGCAATGGACACCGCGCGGCATCGTCGAATTCGACGATGTCGGCAAGGCGCTGACCGATGCGCAGGAAATGCTGCGGCAGCGCGACGACGCGAGGGCGGAGTTGCACCGAACCGCACGGCTGCTCGAATCCATCACCCATCTCACGCCCGATCTCGTCTACGTCAAAGACAGGCAAAGCCGGACCCTGCTGACCAATCCGGCGACGTTGCGGCTCTACGGCAAGGAGATGGCCGACGTGCGCGGCAAGCGCGCGATCGAATGGCATCCGCAGGTCGACGAGGTCGAACGCATCGTCGCCAATGACCGGCTGGTGATGGAACGCGGCGAGTCGATGCAGTTCGAGGAGCCATTCACGGGCGTTGACGGGCGGCGCGTCTTCGTGTCCACCAAGACTCCGTGGCGCAACGAGGCCGGAGAAATCATCGGCATCGTCGGCGTGTCGACCGACATTACCGACCGGGAACAGCGGACGCAGCACATGGAATTCGTGATGCGCGAATTATCGCATCGCTCGAAAAACCTGCTGACGATCATTCAGTCCGTGGCGCGTCAGACCGCCAAACAATCGTCGACTTTCGAGGAATTCCACCATGCATTCGACAGCCGCGTGCAGGCGCTGGCGGCGTTGCACGATCTGCTGGTCAGCCACAACTGGGAAGGCGCCGGGCTCGAGGAGATCATCCGGTCGCAATTGCGCGCCTTCGCCCGCTCGGAACGCGTCACCGTGTCGGGACCCGAGATCGTGCTGCGTCCCGATATCGCTCAGGTCTTTGCCATGGCGTTCCACGAACTGGCGACCAATGCCATCAAATACGGCGCGCTGTCGGAATCCGGCAATGTCGATATTCGATGGGACATCCGCGACGGTGTCTTCGAATTGCATTGGCTGGAGCGGGGCGGGCCCAAAGTCGAGCCGCCGCTCCGCGAAGGCTTCGGCTCGATCGTGCTCAAGCGCGTGGCGTCAAATATCCCGCACGCCAGGATTTCCTACGACTTCGGCTCGGACGGCGTGCGCTGGACGCTGACGGCTCCTGTCGAATCCCTCACCGACATCGCTGATCGTCCGGCGGCTTAGCGCATTGGGCAAAGCGCCTGGTGCCAACCAAGGAACTTTTTCGGTTGTTGCGCGTCTGGCTGGGATATCCACCAGGGAGATTCCACCATGGGCCTCTTCACCAAAGACATAAAGACGATGGAAGACATGTTCCTGCACGGACTGCAGGACATTTATTATGCCGAAAAGCAGATCACCAAGGCATTGCCGAAGATGATCGAGCAGGCCACGAACCGCGACCTGTCGGCCGGATTGCGGGCGCATCTGGAGGAGACAGAAAAGCAGATCGAGCGGCTCGAGAAAGTCTTCGAAAAGCTCGGCAAAACCCCGAAGGGCGTGGATTGTCCGGCGATCGACGGATTGATCAAGGAAGCCGATCAAACCGCCGCAGAGGTCGACGACAAATCGGTCCTTGACGCGGCCATTGTCGGCAACGCCCAGGCTGTCGAGCATTATGAAATCGCGCGCTACGGCACGCTGATCGCCTGGGCTGAGGAGCTCGGCCATGACGATGTGGTTCGCTTCCTCACGACCAATCTCAATGAAGAGAAGGCGACGAACACCAAGCTGAACACAATCGCGCTCCGCAAGGGCGTGAACAAGAAGGCGGTTGCGTAAACGCGCCTTAACTCCGTTCAGGGTGTGGCCACGATCTGGCGCCGGTTGTCACAAATTGTGGCAACCGGCGAAACTTTTCCGGAGCTGTCAGCGTTTTCGCACGCCGTCGGAGGAGATCCATCATGCACAGCATCATCTACATCATCGGCCTGATCGTCGTGGTCATGGCCGTGCTCAGCTTTTTCGGTCTGCGATAAGGAATGCCGTCATGACTGACACCACAACCGTCGTTGCGATGCCCAGTGACCGCTCGTCAAATTTTGACTGGGGCGCCATCATCGGTGGGGCGCTGGTAGCAACCGCGCTGTCCTTCGTGATGTATGCCTTCGGCTCCGCCGCGGGCGTTGCGTCCGTGTCGCCCTACAGCTGGAACAATCCGTCCGGGATGACCCTGACGATTGTCGGGGCCGCGTACATCTCCGTGGTCATGATCGGTTCGTTCCTGGTCGGCGGGTATTTTGCCGGGCGTTACCGCCGTCCAACCGGCAGCGCGGCTTCGCTGGAGGAACGCCAGTCGCGCGATGGGGCGCATGGCCTTCTGATGTGGGCGCTCGCGCTCCTGATCGGCGTTGTCATCGCCTATTGGGCCGCGACCAGCGCCATTTCCGGTGCCGCAAGCGCGGCCGGCGGCGCAGCGGCTGCCGCCGCGCGCACGGATGGCGTCAGCGTTGCGATCGATCGGATGCTGCGAGACGGGGGCCCAGCCGAGTCCACCGCGCAGGATTTCCATAGGGACACGCGCGCTGAAGTCGCACGCATCCTTTCAACAAATGCGCTCACCCGTGGCGAGATCAGCAACGAGGATCGCGATTACGTCGCAAGACTGGTCGCAGCCGAAGCCCGGATCCCGCAGGACGAAGCGCGCAAGCGCGTCGATGCCACCATCGAACGCGCGAAGGAGGCGGCCAACACCGCGCGCAAGGCCGCAGCCGGCATCGCTTTCCTGATCGGCGCGCTTTCGATCCTGTCGGCGGGTGCGGCCTATTGGGCCGCCATGGCCGGCGGTCGCGAGCGTGACAGCGACGTGTGGCGCTGAGCGGGCCACAGTCAGGTCTATGATGAGCTGTCGTCGCCATGCTGCCGATAGG
>NZ_DATMRX010000248.1:0-43376 GCF_035565855.1 Pseudorhodoplanes sp. | reverse complement strand
AACGGCGTCGGCAAGACGACGCTGCTCGTCACCGCCATGGGCCATACGAGCGTGAAGAGAGGCGATGTCCTGCTCGACGGCGAGCCGATCACACAACTTCCGGTGTATCAGCGGGCGCTCAAAGGCCTGGGGCTCGTGCCGCAGGAGCGGGAAATCTTCCCTTCGCTCTCGGTACGGGAAAATCTCGAGATCGCCGCGCGTCCCGGCTATTGGACCGAGGCGCGCATTTTCGAGCTGTTTCCCCGGCTGCGCGAACGCCTCGGCAATATGGGCAATCAGCTCTCCGGCGGCGAGCAGCAAATGCTCTCGATCGCGCGCGCGCTGATGACCAACCCGCAGGTGCTCCTGATGGACGAGCCGACAGAGGGGCTTGCTCCCGTGCTGGTCGAAACCCTGGCCGAGGTGCTGGGCAAGCTGCGGGATGAGGGCGCGCTCACGATCGTGCTTGTGGAACAGAACAGCCGCGTTGCGCTCGCCTTCTCGCCCCGTGTGCTGGTGATGGACAAGGGCCGCATCATTTACGACGGACCCTCGCAGCCGCTGCGGGACGACCCGGAACGGCTGGCAGGCCTCGTGGGCGTCGCCGAATAGGCGGGTCAAAATCGCCGCCTGGTCGGTCGCGCGACCGGACAACCCACCCTATGATGCCGATCCATGATTCGAACCGGGCTGAATCATGATTAGGCGCGTCCGCAGAGCCGTCGTCGGCGTCTGCGCTGCATTGCTGATGATCACGGGAACTGACCGGTCGCTCGCGCAGCGCGACCTGTCCGATCTCGGCATTGTTCTCATTCATGGCAAGGGCGGCACACCGACCACCGCGATCGAGGGGCTTCACGAGTCCCTGAAGCGCAGCGGCGCGCTCGTCGAGGCTCCGGAGATGCCATGGTCGGCGCGGCGAATCTACGACGCGACTTTCGATCAGGCGATGGATGAAATCGACGCCGCGGCGGAGCGCTTGAAGAAAGCCGGCGCCAGGAAGATCGCCGTGATCGGCCACAGCCTCGGTGCGAACGCCGCCATCGGATACGCAGCGCGGCGCAAGGATCTGCATGCCGTCGTCGCACTTGCGCCTGGCCATCTGCCGGAGGCCTGGGCGCTGCGCGCCCGCACCGGAAGTGCCATCGCCGAAGCCCGCAAGTTGGTCGCCGCCGGCAAGGGCGACGTGCGCAGGACTTTTCCCGATCTTGCGCAGGGCATTCCGTTTTCGGTGCGCGCGACGCCCGTCGTCTATCTTTCGATGTTCGATCCGGACGGTCCTGCCGTGATGCCGAAGAATGCGGCCGCCATCGAAAACGTACCGCTTCTGTGGATCGTCGGCGTTGCGGACCCGATCATCTTCCACGGCAAGGATTACATTTTCGGTCGCGCAGCGCCGCATCCGAAAAGCAAATATCTGGTCACGGCCAGCATGCACCTGTCCACGCCGTACCAGTCCCGCAGCCAGATCATCGAGTGGCTCAAGGGGCTGTGAGCCTACCGGTCCGAGCGACGGCGCTGAGTTGCCTTCAGTCGGGCTTGAGCCCGTTCACTTTCGTCACCCAGGCCCGCACGTCAGGAAGGATCTGCGGCAGCAATTCCTTCACCTGATCCTTGGTCATGCCGGCGCGAATGCGCGGATCGTACAGGATATTCAGGAGATACTGGTCGAAGATGTCGAAATAGCCCATCTGGACCTCGTCGTTGAACATGGTCCAGGGCAGATCGTCGTCATCGTTGATCGGGCCCAGCGCCTGCAGCAGTTCCTCGTAGATGCAATCGAGAAAGATGAAATCGCCGGCATCGACCACGACGATCACGTCGGAATGCTGGATCCGGTACAAATCGTCTTTGCGGAACCCAGACAGGCATTGCGGCTCGAGGGATTTGACGATTTTCGCGGCCTGTTCGCGTCCATAGAATTGCCGAATCGTCTTTTCGATGTCTCGGTCCCGCACAAGCGTCACGTTGACATTGGCGTCCTTGCGGGAATCCGCCATCGCGATATCGAGGCCGCGCACTTTCGACGCGATATCCTCGACCACGGATGCGACCTCCTTGCGGCGATCCGGCTTGGCGCGGCTGTCCGCAAAAACGCGGACCGGCATCTCGTATTTGCGGATACGATCGACCCGGCCTGAGACGTGGAATTCGGCTCCGAACACAATGCGGAAAAAGCCGTCGGTGATTTCGGCGTCGGTGAATGTCGTCCGCTCGGATGCGCGACGCTTGGTGACCTCGGCATGCTCGGTGGCCGTCAGGCCGGGCCATGATGCCGAAGCGATGACCACGGCGAGCAACAGCGCCGTCAGGTGACGCTGTACGCGAAGCATGTCTGACAAACGGTCGACCACGGGCCGGAAGAGCAGGACCATCATGACTTGCGATACCCGGCCAAGCGCCGTTCGAATTGCCGTCACTCCGAAGCGCAATGGAGCGGCGGAGGACTGATTTCAGGAAGACGTCGTGAGGCGTGACGCGCGTGTCTGAAGCGCGCGCATGCGGTCGGCGAGGCTGCTCTTTCCGTCGTCCTCGCCGGTGTCGTTGGCGGGGAGGGGGACCTGGCCGTTTGCCGGGCGGAGTGCCGCACCGGACGCAGTGTCGGCGGACGCCAGGATCGCCTCGATCGGCGAGTTCGGCCCCTCCAGGGTCACCGCGAGCTTGGCAATCTCCGCGGCCACGTCGTTGATGCGCTCGCGCAAAAGCGCATTCTCGACCCGCTCGGCCGCCCAGCTGGCTTCGGCCTCCCGCTTCATGGTGGCGACCTCAGCCTGCAATTTGCTTCGCTCGGAATTGGCCAGCTCCAGTTCCTTCTGCAAGAGCTCCTTTTCCGCAGTCAGATTCTGGATCGTTTCGCGATGCTGGCTGCCGGCCGAGGTGAGCTCTTCGCGTAGATGGAAACCGGCTCGGCGGGCATTTTCCAGCTCGGCGCGGAGACGGTCGCACTCATATTCCCGTTGGACGAGAATCTTCCCCTGGTCGGAAATCCGGCCTTCCAGCTCGACCACGCGCTTGCCGAGCAACTCGGCTTCGGTGGTCTGTGCGATCAATTGCTGTTCGAGCTGGCTGACGCGCTGTCCGAGGTTTTCGACCTTGCCGCGCTCGTCCGCCAGATGCTGCGTTGCGGCGGCGAGCTCGGCCCGCTCCTTCTCGAGGCGGTCTTCGGTGGTCTTGATGTCGCGTTCGTAGTCTCCGATGCGCAGCCGCAGCGCTTCGATCTGCGTCTTGAGTGAGATCAGCTCGACGCGCTGTGCCTCCGTGGTCGCGGTGCGATCGCCAAGCTCGATCGTGAGCCGTGCCAGGTCGGCTTCCTTGTCCGACAAATTTCGTTCGTTTTCGTGCAGACCGAGCGCCTTGGCGGACAGTTCCTCTTCCGTCGCCTTCATCTGGTCTTTCAGCGCCTTTTCGCGCGCTTCCAGCGCAAAAATGGTCGCGGCCTTTTCACCAAGCTCGACCTTGAGCCGATTGATGGCGTCATTTTTCTTGCCGAGCTCGGCCAGCTGGCTGGTGCTCTTGGCCTTCAATTGCTCGACGCTCATCTCCAGCCGGCGGGTCGACATCGCAAATTCGGCGCGGAGCTGATCCTTGTCGGCCTGAATTTCGGCCATCGACAGCGGCGTCGCTGCTTCCATGCGGCGCATGGTGAGGCGGACGGCACGGGCGTGGACCAGGGGAATGAAAACAAGACCGATCAGGCTCGCCAGCAGGAAGCCGATGCCGAGATACATGGCCGGCTCAATCATGTGCGAAGACTCCAACCCCCGGACGCGATTTGAGCGGACAACAACACGGAACCATGACACGAGGGTCCCGCCACTCCCAGCGTCTCCCGCGATTAACCTAAACCGGCCTATACCCGTCGTGAAAGGGAATTCCGACTCGTCCGAAAGCCGGACCGCTTAAAAGGGATTCCAGGTCGCGGTTGGCGTGAATTTGAGGTAGCCGATATTGGCCCCGAGCCTCAGTCCAACCCCCGCCCTGATCGGCACGACGACAATGTTTCCCGCGCCGAGCGCGGTCATCCCGAAACCGCCGATGAAATAGGCCGAGCCGTCGATGCCCCCGAACCGGTTGTAGATCGCCTCCGTGGCGGGGAGATTGTAGACCAGCATCATGGTCCGCGCGCCTTCGCCCCCGGCATCGAAGCCGATCGAGGGGCCTTGCCAGTAGACGCGGAGATCGCCCGCATTTTTCGTGTAGAGCGTTCCCTCGCCATAGCGCAGGCCGGCGACGAACGCGCCACCGGCTTCTTCGCCGAGGATATAGCCATTCGGCTGGCCGAACTGGCTGAAGGCCTTCTCGACCACCTGAGCAAGCCCGCGGGACACCGTGCCGAAGAAGCGGTGGCCGCTGTCCAGAATTTCGTTGGTGGAATATTGCGGCTGTCGCGGCTGCCCGGACTCCGGACCGGGCGGCGGCACCGGCTGCGGCTGCTGCGCAAATGCTGCCTCACCCTGCAGGCAAGCCAGAAGGGCTGCGGCGGCCAGAAGGCGAATCAGCGAACGCATCAGGTGCTCCATGAAGAACGTCGGTCGCGCGGGCTTAACCGGATACTCATCCGAATATTGTTAAGGCATCCGAATCGGAACACTTGTTGGACCGAATCATGACAACACTGCGCCGTCAACGTTGCATGCTACGCGCGGCGCTCCTGTGCCTCATTGTTTGCGCCGCGCCGACCGGATTGTCGTGCCAACTTGCGCACGCCGCGACCACCGAGCTGATCGTCACCGACCCGAATTCCGGACTGGCGATCTACGGATATGACCCGGTCGCCTATTTCACCGACCGCCAAGCGAAGCCCGGACACGCGGCGTTCGAGGTGACCCATGCGGGCGCCGCCTGGCGCTTCCGTAACGAAGGCAATCAGGCGGCTTTCGTGCAGCGTCCCGACGTCTACATGCCCCAATTTGGCGGCCACGATCCGGTGGGGCTCGCGCAGCATGTCCCCCGCGCCGGCCATCCCCTTTACTGGGCTATCCACAAGGACAGACTTTTCCTGTTTTACTCCGAGAGTGCCCGCGATGCCTTCGCGGCTGACCCGGACAAGATCCTCGCTGCCGCGCAAAGCAACTGGCCCGAGGTCATCCGGCAGCTCGCGCCCTGATCAGCCGTATCGCGCGGCGTCGGCAGGGTCGCCCCATGCGATAAACGACGGGACCTTCAGGCCGCGAGCGATCTGTCCGTATTGTACCGGCGTGCCGTCCGGCGTCAGCACCACGCCGCCGGCGGCGCTGAGTACCGCATCCCCTGCGGCGATGTCCCATTCCGATGTGCGGCCGAGCCGCGGATAGACGTCGGCCTTGCCTTCCGCAATCCGGCAGAATTTCACCGAAGAGCCGCAATCCATCCGGGAAATCGCGGGAAAGCGGGTGAGCCACTCTTCGGTCTTGGGGTCGAGATGCGAACGGCTGACCATTGCGCGCCAAGGCCCTTCGCGGTGAGGATGCGTGCGCAGGGGCGTGCGCTCGCGAGCAGCCTCCGGCCCCGCGCCCGGCTGCAGCATCAGCCGCTCCGAACCTGCGCCAATGGCGCCGCGCCAGATCGCATCCAAAGCCGGTGCGCCGACGACGCCTGCGATTGGACGGCCGTCCCGCACGATCGCGATATTGACCGTAAACTCGTCGCGCCCCTCGATAAATTCGCGGGTGCCGTCGAGCGGATCGACCAGAATGAAGGTCGCCGGAATCTGCGGCAGCGATCCTTGCGAAGCCGCTTCCTCGGACACCACCGTGATGCCCGGCAAGATGCGCGACAGGCCATCGAGGATGATTGTCTCCGCGGCTTCATCGGCTTCGGTGACCGGAGTGGCGTCGGCCTTGGTGCGAACGCTGGCGCCTGCCATACGCACGCGCATGATCGCGTCGCCGGCGCGGGACGCAATGCCAGTCAGCGCGTCGAGCAGCGACGGATCGGACAGTTCCTGCGTCATGCGAGCGATGTCCGCGCGAGCAGACGCAGCTTGGCGCACTGGCGCGTGCGGTGTATCAAGCGGCCGGCCGCATCATGATCGAGTGATTCGCGTTCCGCCGCCGCTTTGATCGGAGCCAGATTCATGTCCGCTATTTCTGCTGCTCAAGCGCCTGTCGCTCAATCGTCAACCGAGACACCCATCAGGATCGAGGCTCTCGACCTCGCGGCGCTCTTGTGCTCGCGTGTCTGTCACGATCTGATCAGCCCTGTCGGCGCCATAGTCAATGGCCTTGAGGTCATGGAAGACGACAACGATCAGGAGACCAAGGCTTTTGCCATGGACCTGATCAAGAAAAGCGTACGCCAGGCCTCCGCGAAGCTGCAATTCTGCCGGCTCGCTTTCGGGGCGGCGGGTTCGGCCGGCGCGCAGATCGATCTCGGCGACGCCGAAAAGGTGGCGCGCGGCTTTCTGGAAGACGAGAAGACCAAGATCACATGGAATCTGCCGCGTCTGCTGCTGCCGAAGAATCGCGTTAAGCTCTTGCTCAACATGCTGCTGATTGCCGGCCAATCGATCCCGCGTGGTGGCCAGATCCAGGTGGATCCGATCGGCAACGGCGAAACCATGAGCTTCCGGATTTCGGCGACCGGCAGTTATGCAAAGGTCCCGCAGGCCGTACCGGACTTGCTCGCGGGCGGGACCCATGGCGGCAGCGTCGATGCCCATGCGGTGCAGCCCTATTACACGAGCTTGCTCGCGCAGGATTGCGGCTTGACCGTAGCGGCAGCCGCCGAAGGCGAGGCGATCGTCATCGCTGCCCGCTAGGCCGCTCGCGGCATTTCGCGAGTCGCGCCGCCTTTCAGGGAATGGCGGGTGGAGACTTAACGACCGGTTAAAGGCCGATTCGTTGAGGCATTCCATTACGCAATATTAAACCGTTAGCAACACACTACCGTGGTCGACGGTGCAGCGCGGGAGGACCTCCCGGCGCGGAAGGCCTATTGCCATGGACGAGTTGCTGCGGGATTTCCTGACCGAGACCCATGAGAGTCTCGATAATGTGGATTCCGAGCTCGTACGTTTCGAGCAGGAGCCCAACAACACCGAAATCCTCGCCAACATCTTCCGCCTGGTCCACACGATCAAGGGCACCTGCGGCTTTCTCAATCTGCCGCGTCTTGAAGCGCTGACGCACGCGGCAGAGAGCCTGATGTCTCGCTTCCGCGACGGGATGCCGGTCAGCCACGACGCGGTCTCGCTGATCCTTGCGACGCTGGATCGCATCAAGAACATCCTCGATGGATTGGAAAAGCATCAGGGAGAGCCGGCCGGTACTGATGACGATCTGATCGCGCAACTCGATGCCATGGCACAGGCGGGCAACAGGTCGCAGGTGTCCGGAACCCTCACTTATCAGGTTCTCGAACGGCCGCTGAAGCCCGGCGAGGCGACGCTCGATGAACTGGAGCGTGCGTTTCGCGACACGCCCGGCCCGGAGCCGGTGAGCCACAAGCCCGATGACCGGAAATCGAGCGAGCGCTCGGACGCGAAGGTCGCGAGCCAGTCGATCCGCGTCAATGTCGAGACGCTCGAACACCTTATGACCATGGTCTCCGAACTGGTGCTGACGCGCAACCAGCTCATGGAGCTCGCGCGCCGCCAGGCCGAGACCGAGTTCAAGGTGCCGCTGCAACGGCTGTCGCATGTGACGGCCGAATTGCAGGAAGGGGTGATGAAGACCCGGATGCAGCCGATCGGCAATGCCTGGCAGAAGCTGCCGCGTCTGGTACGGGACCTCTCCGTCGAACTCGGAAAGCAGATCGAGCTCGAAATGCTTGGCGCGGACACCGAACTCGACCGGCAGGTTCTCGATCTGATGAAGGACCCGCTCACGCACATGGTGCGCAATTCGGCGGATCACGGGATCGAAACGCCTGTGGAGCGCCGCGCCGCGGGGAAACCGGAGCGCGGGACGATCCGCCTGACCGCCCGTCACGAAGGCGGGCACATCGTGATCGAAGTGTCCGACGATGGCCGCGGTCTCGACCGCAGCAAGATCGCTGCGAAAGTCCTCAAAAGCGGCCTGGCCACCGAGGCCGAGGTCGCGAAAATGTCGGAGTCGCAGCTTCAGCGCTTCATCTTTGCGCGCGGCATGTCGACGGCGGAGTCGGTTACCAATGTTTCGGGTCGCGGCGTCGGCATGGACGTCGTGCAAAACAACATCGATCAGATCGGCGGCACGATCGAGGTCAAGTCGGTGCCCGGGCAAGGCACGGTCTTCACCATCAAGATCCCGCTGACGCTGGCGATTGTGTCCGCGCTCATTGTCGAAGCCGCGGGCGAGCGTTTCGCCCTGCCGCAGGTCGCGGTGATGGAGCTCGTGCGGGTGCGCGCGCATGGCGAGCATCGCGTTGAGAGGATCAAGGATACGCCGGTCCTTCGGTTGCGCAACAAATTGCTGCCGCTGATTTTCCTGCGCAAATATCTGCGCCTTGGAGAGGCGGCCGAGCAGGAAACCGAGAACGGCTTTGTCGTGGTGACGCAGGTCGGAGCCGAGTGTTTCGGCATCATTGTCGACCGCGTCTTCCACACCGAGGAAATCGTGGTCAAGCCGCTGGCGAGCAAGCTGCGGCACATCCATGCCTTCTCAGGTAACACCATCCTCGGTGATGGCTCGGTGATCATGATCCTCGATCCCAACGGGATAGCCGCGGCTTTCGGTTCGGTACGGAGCGGCGCGTTAACCCTTGAAACCGTCGCGGATAGCGAGAAGAACTTTGCCGAGCGCAACAAGACCGCGCTGTTGATCTTTCGTGCGGGCTCGAATGCGCCGCGTGCGGTTCCGTTGTCGCTCGTCACGCGCCTCGAGGAAATCGATGTTGGCAGCATCGAGACGACCGGCGGACGGCATGTGGTGCAATATCGCGGACATCTGATGCCGCTGATCTGTCCCGGCGAGAACGTGCGGATCCGTGAGAGCGGATCGCAGCCGCTTCTGGTCTTCTCCGACGGCGAGCGTTCGATGGCGCTGGTGGTGGACCAGATTGTCGATATCGTCGAAGAGGAATTCGAGATCGATCCCAGTGATGGATGGCCGGGCGTCCTCGGATCCGCGATCGTGAAGGGCGAGGCGACCGACATCCTCGATGTCGGCCATTATCTGCCGCTTGCCTATACAGGCTGGTTCGGCAGCAGCACGTCGCAAAAGTCGAAACGTCATCTCCTGCTGGTCGACGATTCCGCGTTCTTCCGCAACATGCTGGTGCCGGTTCTGCGCGCGGCAGGTTACACCGTGACCACGGCAGCGAGCGGTCACGAAGCGTTCGGCATGATCCGCAGCGGTCGCAACTTCGATGTCATCGTGACCGACCTTCAGATGCCCGGCATGGACGGGCTCGCGCTGGCGCGCGCGCTTCGCGCCGAAAATGCCAGCGCGCAAATCCCGCTGATCGCTCTGTCGGCTATGACGACGCCGGACATGATCGAGCGAGTCAGACACGCGGGCTTTCACGATTTCGTCGCGAAATTCGATCGCCAGGGCCTGATCGCCGCGATCAAGGAACAGACCGACACGGTCACGAGCCAGGCGGCCTGACGCATGACCAACGCATCACACTCTGGAAGCGCCGAGTACGTCACCGTCACCGTCGGCTCGCAATTGTTCGGGCTCCCGATCGCGCGCGTGCAGGATGTTTTCGTGCTCAATCAGATTACGCGTGTTCCGCTCGCACCCGATGACATTGCCGGGGTGATCAATCTGCGGGGGCGCATCGTGACCGTGATCGATCTTGCGCGGCGGCTGGGCATTACCGGCAGCAGCCGTGCGCATCTGGCGGTCGGTCTTGAAAGCGACAAGGAATCCTACGGTCTGGTGATCGACGCGGTTGGCGAGGTGCTCAAGCTCGGCGCTGACACGGCCGAAGCGGCGCCGGCCAATCTCGACGAGCGGCTCCGGCATGTCGCCGCGGGTGTTCATCGCCTCGATGACAGACTGCTGGTGGTCCTGGACGTCGACAGGCTGATCGATCTGAAGCCGATGGAAATCGCCGCATGAAGCGGCACAGAGTGCGGGTCAATCCGCTAGAAAAGCGAGTGAGGATATCATGAAGACCTGTTTGGTCGTGGACGATTCCAGCGTGATCCGGAAAGTCGCGAAACGCATCCTGGAAGGACTGGATTTCCAGATCATGGAAGCCGAGGACGGCCAGCAGGCCCTCGATCAGTGTCAGCGGATGCTCCCTGACGCGATCCTGCTCGACTGGAACATGCCGAGAATGGATGGATACGATTTTCTCAAGGCGCTGCGGCGCATGCCGGGCGGCGATCAGCCGAAGGTCGTTTTCTGCACCACCGAGAACGATGTCGCGCATATTGCGCGCGCTCTGCATGCGGGCGCGAATGAATACATCATGAAGCCGTTCGACCGCGACATCGTGGAAGCAAAATTTCAGGAAGTCGGACTGATCTGACGCCCCGTTTGACGGTTGCATGTTGAGAAGAACGTGACGGCGCTCCCCGATACCGGCGTATTGTCGCCCAACACCGCGTCCCCGCTCCGCGTCATGGTGGTCGATGATTCCGCGGTCGCGCGAGGCTTCATCCGGCGCTGGCTCGAGGTCGAGCCGGGCATCGCGATCGTTGCTTCGGTGCGTACAGGGCGCGAGGCGTTGAATTATTTTGATCGCGCCGCTCCCGATGTCGTCGTGCTCGATGTCGAGATGCCGGACATGGATGGCATCACCGCACTTCCGCTCCTGTTGCAGAAGAAGCCCGGTCTGGCGGTGATCATGGCGTCGACCCTGACGCGCCGCAACGGCGAGGTCACGCTGCGCGCGTTGTCCCTTGGCGCGCTCGACTGCATCCAGAAGCCCGATGCGCAAGGCACGATCACGAACGACAATTATCGCCACGCACTGGTCGCGAAGATTCGCGAGCTCGGTGCGCGCGCGCGGCGCCTTCCTCACGCGCGGGCGCCCGTGCCCTTGAGGGAGAGGGAGACGTCGCCTCGGCGGCCCTTCGCGTTGCGGCAGGCTCCGGCAACCGCGCCGCGCGTTCTGGTGATCGGCGCGTCCACCGGCGGTCCGCAGGCGCTCGACGAAGTCTGCAGCCATCTTGGTGCGGTGATCGACGTCGCGCCCGTCCTGATCACGCAGCATATGCCGCCCACCTTCACCACGATCCTTGCCGAACATCTCGGCCGGGTCACGGGGCGTCTTGCGCGCGAAGCAGAGCATGGCGAGCCGATCCGCGCGGGGCGCATCTACGTTGCTCCCGGACATCAGCATTTCAAGGTCGTCCGCAACAACGGCCAGCCGGTGGTGGCGCTCGACGATTCCGCGCCTGTGAATTTCTGCAAGCCGTCGGTCGATGTGCTGTTCTCATCGGCGGCCGAGGTGTGGGGGAGCTGGGTTCTCGGGCTCGTCCTCACCGGAATGGGCACCGACGGCGTCCAGGGCGGCGCCGACATCGTCAGTTCGGGCGGCAGCATCATCGCGCAGGATGAGGCGAGCAGCATCGTCTGGGGTATGCCCGGCGCGGTCGCACAGGCCGGGCTGTGCTCGCAAGTGCTTCCGCTTGCGGATATTGCGCCCGCGATCGCGAACGCCTTTCGGAGGCGCTCGTGACCGGTTCCGACTATGACTTCATCCGCAAGCTCCTGAAGGAGCGGTCCGGCCTGATGCTGTCGGCGGAGAAACAGTATCTGGTCGAGAGCCGGCTGATGCCGGTTGCCCGGCGGAACAAGATCCAGAGCCTGACCGAACTCACCTGCCGGCTTCGCGCAGGCACCGATGAAGCGCTGATCGCCGAAGTGGTCGAGGCGATGACCACCAACGAGACCTTCTTCTTCCGCGATCGCGTGCCCTTCGATCATGTCAAGAACCATGTCCTGCCGACCCTGATCGCGGCGCGGGGGAGCCACAAGCGCATCCGCATCTGGTGCGCGGCTGCATCGACCGGGCAGGAGCCGTATTCGATCGCCATGGCCATCAAGGAGATGGGCGCCTCGCTTGACGGTTTCCGCATCGACCTTCTGGCGACCGACATTTCGGAAGACGTGCTGGAGAAGGCGCGGGCCGGCCTTTACACCCAGTTCGAGGTGCAGCGCGGGCTGCCGATCCATCTCCTCGTGAAATATTTCACGCAGAACGGCGACCTCTGGCAGATCGCGCCCGAGATCCGCCGCATGGTGCAGTTTCGGAGCTTCAATCTGTTGTCCGATTTCTCTCGCCTCGGGTCGTTCGATCTCGTCATCTGCCGCAACGTGCTGATCTATTTCGAGCAGGACACCAAGACCGCGGTGCTCGAGAAACTGGCGCGCGTCATCGCGCATGATGGCTTCCTGATCCTCGGGGCGGCGGAGACCACGATCGGGCTGACCCAGGCCTTCAAGTCGGTACCCGACAAACGGGGGCTGTACGCGCTCTCCCACACATCGGACAGGGTCGTGCCGCTTCCGCTGCGCAGTCTCGCGTCCTGAGGGGTGGTCACGCCTTGCGCCGGCGCGGCGCTGCAAGCCGCGCCGCAATCATGATCAGCGTCACCGACACCACCAGCACCCAGGTCGGAGCGGCAAGGCCGAGCAGGATGAGCAGCGCCGTCGAAATCACCGGCGAGGCGTAGCCGAGCACGCCGAGAAAGGCGACGTTGCCTTGCTTCATGCCGATGTCCCACAGCATGAAGGCGGCGCCGATCGGACCAAGCCCGAGAAACACCATCGCGATCCATTGCGGCGCGGATGGCGCGACCCAGCCCTCGAAGAGCAGATTGCACGCAAGTGCAAGGAGAGCCGTGGCAAAACAGGCCGGCGCCACGCTCTCGCTCGGCACCGCTGCAATCGTCCGCGACATCACCGAATAGGTCGCCCAGACCACGGCGCTCGCGAAAGCGAAGCTGAAGCCGAGCAATGCATCCGGATGGCCGGCCGATGCGCCGAGCTTGTCGAAGACGAGGAGCGCCGCCGCGGTGAAGCCCATCAGCGCGCCGACGACGTGGCGGTAGCTCAGCGTCACGCCGGGAAGAAATCCGGAGAACAGCACGGTGAGCAGCGCCCAGAGCGAGGCGATGAGACCGGCCTCGGCGGGCGGCGCGAATTTCAGTGCCGCGAAATACAGAACATGAAAGACGAACAGCCCGTAGATGCCGAGCAGAAAGGACGGCAGCGTCGGCACCATGGCGCGGCTGCGTCCCACCGCGATCGCATAGAGCGCGATCGTCGCGCCGCCGACCGCGAAGGTGATCGCGGTCGACTGGAATGGCGGAATGTCGCCGCCCTTCAGCGTCGTGAGCGTGGCGAGCGTGCCCCACAGCATCACCGCGCAGAAGCCGATCAATGTGGCGGTGCGTCCTGGGATCGGTGCGCGGTGCGCCGAAGCGGCCTGCGCGGTGTTGGATGTGGCGTCCATGATTTCTCGACTGTCGCCGGCGCCCCGGAATGACCAGCTTGAGGGCTTCGCCGGCATGAGCGGGTGAGTGCATAGCGCGGTTTTTCCTCGAGGAAAGCGGCAAGTGTGAAAGCCGCAATGTGAAAGCGGGCAGGCGGCAGCGCCCGTGTTGTTTGTCAGGGCGCCGGGTACGCCCTTCACTTTTCTGGCCCTCCGCGAAAGGGAGGGGGACGGCGCGCCGGGAGGCGCAGGCCAGTCCTTGTGCCGCATGACGTCAGCGCCATGCGGCCGCCTCTCGGCGCGCAGTCCGCGGCGATTTCGCGCTCCGGAGCCGTTCTTCCGGGTCTGGACAGAAGGAGCCGCGCCCCCTCCGATCCGGCAGGCTTTCGCCCGCCTTCGACCAGACCGTCGTCCAGCAGGTCTACCTGCGGCCCCTCGTCAGTAGGGGCGGACGGCCAACCCAGAGCGTCCCGGAGGCAGGGTTACGAGCCCCGCCCGCAGGCGCCGCATCCCATCCCGCCCTCATGACGTCTCATGACAACGCCCTCGGTGGATGGGATGAATAGGAATATAATCATAGATCCAAATCAGTCAAGAGCCCGGAATGGCTCCGATAGCGGATCAGCTTGAAATAAGATTATTTTCACAATCGATGCGATGGGACAACATTGTATTTGCAGGAACATTGCCCATTCGGCCTGCTACACTTTATTGTGTGGCGCCGTTGCCACACAGAAACCATATCCGTCGAACACAGTTGGTCTGTGCGGCGACACACAATAGCGTAAGTCTCGCTTAACGGGCGAGGCGCACCCTAGCGCCGGGGGAGTCGTCATGAGTGAGCAGGAACTTCAGGACATTCTAGCGACGATTGCGCGGGTGCGTGAAGCCAATACGGTCACGCCTGAAATGGCGCGAGAATTCTTGCAAAAGGAAGGCGTTATCGACGCCCAAGGCAACCTCACCGGGCCGTATGCTCGCAAAAAGGTAGAGCCCGCCGCCGCTTAAGTTGCATCGCCTCTCAACCACGTTCGTTCTTGGCTACCACGGCTGCGACCGAGACGTGGGCGATAGCCTTATCGATGGCACCCCGTTTGAAGAGAGCCGTAACGAATACGATTGGCTCGGGTGGGGGATTTATTTCTGGGAGGCGAACCCCATCCGAGGGCTTGAGTTTGCGAATGAATGGAAAGAGCGCAACGGCAAGATAAAAGAGCCGTACGTTGTCGGCGCGATCATAGATCTTGGATACTGCTTAGATCTCACAACATCTGCAGGCGTGCGTGCGATCCGAGGAGCACACAAGGATTTCATCGCATATAGCAACAAGGCCGGCAGCCCTATTCCGAAGAATAGCGGTAATGATGAAGACAAGCTTCTAAGGAAGTTGGATTGCGCCGTGGTGAACCACCTTCATCACGTTCTTCAAGTGGGCCGCCAAAAGCCGTTCGACTCTGTTAAAGGTGTTTTCATTGAGGGCGGGCGCATGTACGACGACTCCGGATTTTACAACAAGACGCACATACAAATTTGCGTACGTAATCCGGAATGCATTAAGGGGGTTTTTCGCGTGCCGGACCATGACCTCAAATCCGGTATTTAGCCTTGCTCCTTCTTGTCTAAAATCTCAACGATATCGGCATCTTTACAGCGGAAGCGTTCGCCGCTTTTGCATAAACCAACAACCACGAAGAAAGAGAGACTTAGCGAAAGAGACGACTTAGCCCTCTCGTCTAAGAAGCGGTCTTTGATGACTTTCATAATGACATAGGCTGCATCGCAGGGCCCGGAGCATATGAGGGACGGATCGCGAAAAATACGCCAGTTGCAGGCCGGATTTGCCCATCTTTGATTTTCCAACATGGGCAATCCCGGTTGCAATCAGCCTGTGTAAACTGAACTCGTTCGATAACTCTGGAGCCGAGAGACAGGCGAACACCGCCTCGACCTATTTGTGCCTCATCGGTAATTGAACCGCACTGGTCCCCTTATCTTTGCTACATCCGCGCCCATGCCTCTGAAAGTCGCCGCCCTCTATCAATTCGTCGCGTTGCCGGATTTCCGCGAGCTGCGTGAGCCGCTGCGGGCGCTCTGCGCCGGGCTTGCGATCAAGGGCACGATCCTGCTTGCGCACGAAGGCATCAACGGCACTTTGGCCGGCGCGGATGAGGCGATCGACGCGCTGATCCGTGAGCTGCGTCATGGTTCGCTGTTCGGCGGACGGCTCGACAATCTCGAACTGAAATATTCCACGGCCGACGAGATGCCGTTCCAGCGGCTCAAGGTGCGGCTGAAGAAGGAAATCGTCACGCTCGGGGATCGGGCGACGGACCCGACCAGGCAGGTCGGCATCTATGTCGATCCCGCCGACTGGAACGCGCTGATCGCCGACGAGGACACGCTGGTGATCGACACGCGCAACGCCTTCGAGGTTGCGATGGGCAGCTTTGATGGTGCGGTCGATCCGAAGCTCTCGCGCTTCGGCGAATTTCGCGATTACGTCGCCCGCGCGCTCGATCCGGGCCGGCATCGCAAGATCGCGATGTTCTGCACCGGCGGCATCCGCTGCGAGAAGGCGAGCGCCTCTCTGCTCGCGCGCGGCTTTCCCGAGGTCTATCACCTGAAGGGCGGCATCCTGAATTACCTGGAGAAGATTCCCGAAGCGGACAGCCGCTGGCGCGGCGACTGTTTCGTGTTCGACGAACGCGTGGCGCTCGGCCATGGCCTTGCGGTGAAGCGCGACGGTCGCGGCGAAGGCTGAGCGCGGCCAGCCGGACATCCGGGATTCGGTCTTTAAACTATTGAAAATGCAGCGTTTATTCGCTCCTTTTCCCCCTCTTGACGGCGGGCGGCTCTGCCCTAAATCGCTCCTCCGACAGGGCCCGGGAAGGGCCTGTCGCGGACGCCGGACGACGTCCGGTGTTTCGCTCATGGCCATGTTGCTCTGCGGAGGATATCGCTGTGAGAGACTTCACTATCGATGACCTGCTCCATCCCGCGCGCGCCTTCGCGCATCCCGGCGATGTGGTGCGCGATCGCGATCTCACCCTGAACGAGAAGCGCGCGATCCTCGCGTCCTGGGCGTCGGATGCCTGCGCGCTGGAAGCCGCGCCCGAGCTGCGCGAAATCCCGGGCGGTTCCAAAGTGCGCTTCGACGACATCATGGATGCGCTGCGCGAACTCGACCAGGAGGCCAATGAGGCGACGCCGCACGGCCCGAGAACCATCCGCAAGCGGCGCCTGCGCGATCGTCTGCGCGGCAGCGATTCCGATCCCGATCAGGGTCGCTCGCTTCAATAGGAGCTGAGGCCATGATCGCGACGAGGCTCGAGCGCTATGTCATCGGCCGCGAGCAGAATGTGCTGCAGGTGAATTTCGACCGTGAGCCCGAGCCGCCGACCCCGCCATGTCCGGGAGCCGGCGCGTTGCGGCGTCTCACATTGCCGCCGCCGTCCGAGGTCTTCCCAGAGAGGAGAGTGCAGGTGGCGTGATGAAGACGATGCTGACCTTGCTTCTGATCGCGGCGATCGTCATCGCTGCGCATACAGGAGCACGCAAGGCTCACCCCGCGCGACAAACGTAATGGCGGAATGAGCCGGCCGGGGCCTACAGCGCTTTCGCGGTTTTGCCCATGTGGCGCCGCGCATAGGTCGCGGGCGGCTCGGGCAGGCGGAACACCACGATCATGCGGTTGACTTCGCCGCGTTTGAAGGCGGCGAGGAACTTCGGATAGTCCTTGATCGAGACGCAGCCATTCGACTGGCCGTTCGGTCCGAGCATGTAGGGGTGAACCAGGATGCCGTTGCGTCCGAACATCCCGTCGCGGTCTTCCGGATTCATGCGGATCGCTTCGACGCCGTGGAAGCGCGACTCGCGCATGGTCAAGCGATAGGTGTTGGGCGGCGTTACGCCCCGCATGCGAAGCTTCACATGCTTGGGGTCGTCCATGTACTGGCCATAGCCCGAATGCGCCTCGAGCTTCTCGCCGTTCGGCATGTACACCGCCTTGGCATTGATGTCGTAGATCGCGGTCTTGGCGAGTTGCGGATCTTCGTCCGGAATGGCGAGACCCTTGGCCGGCGGCAGCGCGGCAAGCTTCGGACGCGTGCGCGGAATGATCATCGGCGGGATGATCGCGGGGCGAACCGGCTGCTCGAAGCGGTTCGTGACGGCGGAGAACCGGCGCTCGAAATGGTAAGCGCCGTGGCCGGGCATGCCGGAAAAGATCGGGTCGTCGGCGTCACCGCCGAGGAAGCCCGAGGAGGGCAGGGCGACCGTTCGGGGCTCAACCGAGCCGGTGACTGCGGCCTTGTCCTCTTCGTCGGGCCAGTTGCGGGTGATGTAGGGGACGGTGGAAGCGATGGCCACGGTCGGCGCCGGCAGCGTCAGCCAGGCAAACTTGCTTTGGGGCGGCAGGCCGATCGTGCTGCGCCGCTCTTCCTTCGCGTCGGTGGTGATGGACAGCAGCCATCCCGCGACGGTGAGCGTTCCGGTCACGATCGCAAAGCCGATCGCAACGGCCGCGGCGCCGCGCGCAAGAGAGCCCGCGAACCGCGGGGTCCCCGCGATGCGCGCGATCAATGGCGCAGCCGACCGATGACGCGTTTTGACGCGCCGGCCCGTGGTCGCACGCGTCATGGAACGCAAAACCCCCACACAACCCAAGAGAAATATTTCCCCCATTCACCTTGGACCCGCGTGGTTAAACGCAAGTAAAGGCGCAACAATGGACTGTAAGCGACAAAACCATGGCAGCGAGGCGCTACCCACCGTTATGGTTAACGCCGCGGTAATGGAGGACTGGCTGCGGTGTTCTTGCCCTCCGGTCGCAGGGCGCACGCCGCAGGCGCCCCCCGCTTGAATAGGCACAACCATCCCGCAGGAATGGTGCCGGGGTAGGGGGAAGTTGCATAGCGCCAGCCGGCCGGTCGGCAACAAAAAAACCCCGCCGTTTCCGGCGGGGTTTTCAGTGACATGGCAGAGGAGATTCAACGCACGTCTACGACATCCCCGCCCCCGCGGGGATGATGCGGCTCACGCCGGAATCCGCGCCTCGTCGTCGGACGGCTCGCGCAGCACATAGCCGCGGCCCCACACCGTCTCGATGTAGTTCTTGCCGTTCGAGGCGTTCGCAAGCTTCTTGCGCAGCTTGCAGATGAAAACGTCGATGATCTTGAGTTCGGGCTCGTCCATGCCGCCATAGAGGTGGTTCAGGAACATTTCCTTGGTCAGCGTGGTGCCCTTGCGGAGCGAGAGCAGCTCCAGCATCTGGTACTCCTTGCCGGTCAGATGCACGCGCTGGCCGTGAACCTCGACGGTCTTCTGGTCGAGATTGACGACGAGGTCGCCGGTATTGATGACCGACTGGGCATGGCCCTTGGAGCGGCGCACGATCGCGTGGATGCGCGCGACGAGTTCGTCCTTGTGGAAGGGCTTGGTCATGTAGTCGTCGGCGCCGAAGCCGAGACCGCGGACCTTGTCCTCGATGCCGGCAAGGCCGGACAGGATGAGGATCGGCGTCTTGACCTTCGCGACGCGAAGGGAGCGCAGCACCTCGAAGCCCGACATGTCGGGCAGATTAAGATCCAGGAGGATGATGTCGTAGTCGTAGAGTTTCCCGAGATCGACGCCTTCCTCACCGAGGTCGGTGGTGTAGACGTTGAAGCTCTCGGATTTGAGCATCAACTCGATCGACTGCGCCGTCGCGCTATCGTCCTCGATCAGCAAAACGCGCATGCCAGTCCCCTCTCTCGCCGCTGCGGGGCCCCTATCAGGTCGGCACGCCGGAGCGGCGGCCTTTCAAACGCCTTGCAACAATACGATTCGGGAACGCTAGTCCCACATGGTTAACAAAAGCTGATTCCGGTGTGCAAGGGCGATCTAGGCAGGAGCGCTCGAATCGGCCTAAAGTCTTACCGGGATACAGTTTTTTACCCGTGCGTGAGTTCATGTTCCGTATCAGGAAACGGCGTTAACCGACTCCCGGGACCAGCCTTTGACCTACGCCGCCGGCTCGCCCTTCGCACCGTCACAGGAACGGTGACGCAATGATTAACGACGCGGGTAAACACGAAGTTAAAGCCAGCACTTTGGAGGTAACTTTAAGCGCGCGTGAAGATGCGTTGCCTCATGACGTCTCAGCGGCCGAGGTGCGACTCCCTCTCCCCTTGGCGGAGAGGGTTGGGGTGAGGGGGCTCAACCCCTTTCGCGACTCGTCCCCCCTCACCCGGCTCGCGTCGCTCGCCGACCTCTCCCCCCAGGGGAGAGGTGAAGCCCGAGTTCGCCGCGTGCACCCTCGTTCACGTTTGTCACCGCGATGAAAGCCCTCGCCGAACAGATCGCCGAACTCGATGGCGTCGAGATCTACGGCCGGGTGGTCGGTGTCCGCGGTCTGATGGTCGAGGTCGCGGGCCCGATCCATGCCATGTCGGTCGGCTGCAAGGTCACGATCGAGACCGCACCGGGGCGTTCCATTGCCGGCGAGGTGGTCGGCTTCGCCGGACATAACGCTCTGCTCCTGCCATTTGGTGCGCTCGATGGCGTTCGGCGGGGTTGCCGCGCCATCGTGTCATCGCTGCCGGCCGCGGTGCGCCCCTCGGATGGCTGGCTCGGCCGGGTGGTCAACGCGATGGGCGAGCCTATCGACGGCAAGGGCCCGCTGCCGCCCGGCGCTTCGCCCTATCCCTATCGTGCCGCGCCGCCACCGGCGCATGGACGAAAGCGCGTCGGCGCCCCGCTGGATCTCGGCGTGCGGGCGCTCAACACGTTTCTGACCTGCTGCCGCGGCCAGCGCATGGGTATTTTCGCCGGCTCCGGCGTCGGCAAGTCGGTGCTGCTGTCGATGCTCGCTCGCAACGTCGAGGCCGACGTGTCGGTCATTGGCCTGATCGGCGAACGTGGCCGCGAAGTGCAGGAATTCCTGCAGGAGGATCTGGGCGAGGAAGGGCTCAAGCGCTCGGTGGTGGTGGTCGCAACCTCCGACGAACCTGCGCTGATGCGCCGGCAGGCGGCGTATCTGACGATGGCGATTGCCGAATATTTCCGCGACGAGGGCCGCGACGTCCTGGCGCTGATGGATTCGGTGACGCGATTTGCCATGGCGCAGCGCGAGATCGGCCTGTCGGCCGGTGAACCACCGACCGCCAAGGGCTATACGCCGACGGTTTTCTCCGAATTGCCGCGCCTCCTCGAACGCGCGGGTCCGGGCCCGGATCAGGGAACGATCACCGGCCTCTTCACCGTTCTGGTCGACGGCGACGATCACAACGAGCCGATCGCGGATGCGGTGCGCGGCATTCTCGACGGTCACATCGTCATGCAGCGCGCGATTGCCGAGCGCGGCCGCTATCCGGCGATCAACGTGCTGAAATCCGTCTCCCGCACGATGCCCCGCTCCGCCGACCCGGCCTTCCTGCCTGTCATCACCAAGGCCAAGCAGGTGATGGCCACTTACGCCGACATGGAGGAGCTGATCCGGCTGGGCGCCTACCGGCCGGGATCGAGTGCCGAGGTGGACGAAGCGATCCGCCTGCATCCCCATCTGGAGGCGTTTCTCGGGCAGGCCAAGGAAGAGAGCACCAGTCTGGCCGAAGGATATCAGCGACTTGCCGGAATTGTCGGTGATCTGGAAACAAAAAAATAACGTTAGCCGGGCACACTCTCGCCGTTTTCGCCGGCGCGCGTTTCGCGCGGCGACTGGAATTGGGGCTTCGGGGAGTATGTGTCGATGAAGTCGCGTGAGACGCTGATCCGGCTGCGGAAGTTTCAGGTGGACGAGAAACGCCGCCGGACGATGCAGATCGAGACGATGATTGCCGAGTTCGAGCGCATGAGCAACGATCTCGAGCGCGAGGTCAAGGCTGAGCAGGATCGTGCCGGCATCCAGGACCCCTCGCATTTCGCCTATCCGACCTATGCCAAGGCCGCCAATCAGCGGAAGGAAAACCTGAAGCGTTCGATCGAGGATCTGCGCGCTCAGCTCGAGGATGCGAAGGCCCAGCTGGCGGAAGCCTTCGAGGAACTGAAGAAGGTGGAACTGCTCGACGAGCGCGATCAGGCTCGCGAGCGCGCCGAGAATAATGCCCGCGAACAGATGGAACTGGATTCGATCGGCATCATGCGGATCCGGAACGCGGCGCGCGCCTGACGTTTACGCCTGTCTGGATTAGGATCATGGCCGGGTGTCTGCCCGGCCATTTTCTTTTTCGGGAACCTTTGCCGCCGCGGATCATCCAATAAGCGACAAGAGGTTCGACCGTGCCGCATCTCCACGCGAAAAGTGCCTACGCTCCGGATGACCTTGCGCTGGTTCAGCGTGCTCTCGCGGGCGAAGGCAACGCGTTCCGCCTCATCATGCGCCGCAACAACCAGCGGCTCTGTCGCCTCGCGCGCGGCATCGTCCACGACGACAGCGAAGCTGAGGACGTGGTGCAGGAGGCCTATGTCCGTGCCTTCGCGCATCTGCGCGATTTTCGCGGCGATGCGTCGCTGTCGACCTGGTTGTCGCGCATCGCCATCAACGAGGCGCTGGGACGGGTTCGCAGCGCGCGCCGGCGGGCCGATCTGGACCCCGGTGTGGAAACGCCGACCGAAGCGCAGGTCATTCCCTTTCCGCTCAACGCGGAATTCGATCCGGAGCGGAATGTGGCTCAGCGTCAGATCGTGCAACTTGTGGAAGCCGCAATCGACGCGCTGCCGGATGAATTCCGCACCGTTTTCGTCGCACGCGTGGTCGAAGGCCTGAGCATCGAGGAAACCGCCGACCTCCTCGACATCGTGCCGGAGACCGTCAAGACCCGCCTGCACCGCGCGCGCGTTATGATCCGGAAGCAGCTCGACCGGCAGATCGGGCCTGTGCTCCTCGAAGCATTTCCGTTTGCGGGACGGCGTTGCGACAGGCTCGTCGCCGCGGTCGTGCAGCGGCTTGGCATTCCCGAGTAATTGCCGGGAACCTTTTCCTGCGGCCTCCATCCAACAGGCGTTGATCAGACAACGATCAGACGGATGTCCGCGTCGCTCGCGGGCTCAAGGAGGAATCATGCTTATTCGAACGACGGCGCTGGTGGCATTGCTTGTGTTCGGGACCGCACTGACATGGACGCAAGCGACCTCGGCGCAATCGGCCCAGAAGCCCACCGATCCGCAGATTGCGCATATCGCCTACACGGCGGGCGTGATCGATATCGAAACCGCAAAGCTTGCCTTGTCCAAATCGAAGAACAAGGCGGTGGTCGAATTTGCGCAAGGCATGGTGCGCGACCACGAGGCCGTCAACAAACAGGCGCTCGACCTTGCGAAGAAGCTCAAGGTGACGCCGGAAGACAACGACACCAGCAAGGCGCTCACCAAGGCGGCGGCCGATGAACGCAAGAAGCTGTCCGCGCTGAATGGTGCGGCCTTCGACAAGGCGTACATGCAGAACGAGGTCGCCTACCACAAACAGGTCAACAGCGCGCTGAAGACGCTGCTGATCCCGTCGGCGTCGAATGCCGAACTCAAGAGCCTGCTGGAGACCGGCCTCAAGCTGTTCGAAGGCCATCAACAGCATGCCGAGCAGGTCGTGGCGGGCTTGAAATAGGAGGCTTGCGTGCCCCGTGGATTAATTCTGCCTGCCCTCGCAGCGATGATGCTCGGCGGCGGGGTGGCGGTGGCATTCGCCGATACGGTCCGGGTGACGATCGACAAGCTGGTCTTTGCGCCGACCGAGATCAGCGCGAAGGTCGGCGACACCATCGAGTGGGTGAACAACGATGCGTTCGCGCATACTGCGACCGTCAAGGGTGGCTGGGACGTGATGATCCCGCCCAAAGCGACGGCGACAATGGTGGTCGAGAAGGCGGAATCCGTCGCCTTTTTCTGCCGCTTTCATCCGAACATGAAGGGGCGGCTCACAGCGACCGAGCGTTAAGTCCTCGCAAGCACCGCGCGACACCGAAACGAAAACGGCCGGGTGATGCCCGGCCGTTCTGCATGAAGCTGTGCGCCGGTTTGTGTCAGTTCGATTTGGCGGGGAAGCGTTCGCGTCCCTCGCGCGGGTAATAGCACTGCATCGGCATTTGCCCTGTCGCCGGGTTGCAGATCCGCGACCGGAGCTGCGGCGCAAAGCCGAGCTGGCTCTCGCGTTCGAAATAGACATTCGGCCGCTCTGCCCGCGTCGCCGGTTTCGCCGGTTTCGCTGCAGCCGCGCGCCGAGGGGCCGCGTTTGTGCGTGTCGCCTGCTTGGCGGGGAGCTGCCGTGCGTGGCGGGGCTTGGCCTTTGGCAGGGCTTTCGGCTTGGCCTGGGGTCTGCGGATTTCAGCGGCGTCGTCGTCTTCCGGTCCGGACGCCGTGCGCGCGGCCGGACTCGCCGGCAGCAGGCTGGCGGGCGGCTGCGCCGTAAAGCCCTGCGCCGGCAGGGGAGGCTGCGCCACGATCGGCGGCTCTCCACGCAGGTCCTGCGCAGTGGCAAAATCCTGGCCGGGCGTCTGCGGGCGTGCGGGTTCGGCCGGTGGCGTCAGCGCCTGCTGAAGCTGGGGCACTGGCTGCGCTGGCGGCGTATCCGCTTGCTGCAATCCGGCAGATTGCTCGCTCGGCTCAGCATTCGCGAGTGGCGCAGTCGTGTCGTGCGACGAGCGATAGGCGCGCTCGGCCGCGAACAGGGTCGTGGTGATGACGGCCGCCGCCAGGGCGTAGCCGGCGATCCGCAAGGACTTTCTCTGGGCACTTTCAGTCAGATCGATCATGGGGCGACTCGGACGGTGACCTGTCGAGACTTCCTTGGCGCGTGTATGGGGCGAAAATTCGCTCCAGACATATGAATTCAAATGCCAGGGACCACCCGCTTGTCGAGCGGCATTTGAAATTGTGCTGAACGGCCCCCACACAGTTCCGTTAACCTAACTGCCGCGGGAATATCCCTGTGCCGGCCGGGTTGAGGTTTCTGATCCTCGCCGTGGGCCAATTGGAGACCAATTCATGCCGCTTCGACTATCCGTGTTCGCCGCCGCAGCTCTGGCCCTCGCCATGGTTCCCGCCGCCGCGGCGGAGGTGAAAGTGCTGACCGCCGGCGCGATGAAGCAGGTCGTGCTGGCGCTGCAGGACGAGTTCGAGAAGCAGGGCCACAAACTCGTGGTGGACAACGACACGGCCGGTGCCCTGCGCAAGCGCATCGAAGGCGGCGAGGCTTTCGATCTCGCCGTCATCACGCCCGCGGTGATCGATGCCCTGGGCAGCGCCGGGAAGGTGGTGCCGGGAACCAGGACCAATCTGGCGCGCGTTGCGATCGGCGTCATGGTCCGCAAGGGCGCGACCCTCCCGGACATCTCGACGGTCGAGGCTTTCCGCCGGGCGCTGATGGACGCCAAGACGGTGGCGTATATCGATCCGGCGTCGGGCGGCTCGAGCGGCATCTATCTCGACAAGCTGTTCGAGACATGGGGGATCGCCGATCAGATCCGCGCCAAGGCCAAATTGAAGCGCGGCGGCTATGTTGCCGATCTCCTCAAGTCCGGCGAAGCCGAGTTCGGCATCCACCAGATCAGCGAAATCGTTCCGGTGAAGGAGGTCGTGCTGGTCGGGCCGCTGCCGGCGGAGATCCAGAATTATACCACCTATGCCGGCGCGGTGTCGGCGACCGCACGGGATGCGGCCGCCGCCAAGGCGTTTCTCGATCTGTTGGCCGGACCGTCCGGCACCGCCGTTCTCAAGGAGAAGGGCATGCAGCGGCCCGGCCCTTGAGACCGGCTGCCGTCAATTCATCGAATCGACCGACAGCACCGTCAGCGAACGACGCCCGCCGCTCACGGTTTCCCACTCGATCGACTGATTGACCGACAGACCAATCAGAGCAGCCCCGATCGGGGTCAGAACCGAGATCTTGCTCTGCGCAAGATCGGCTTCGTCCGGAAAGACCAATGTGACGGTGCGGACCTGCGAGGTCACGTCATCGCGGAAGGTCACGCGGGACCCCATCGTCACGAGCCCCGGCAAGCGCTGGAAATCGTCGATGATGTCGGCGCGGTCGATCTCGCGCGACAAAAAGTCACCGGCGCGCTCGAATTCGCCGCGGGCATGGTCGGCAAGCCGCGCGAGCTTCTCCGCATCGCTCCGCAGCAGAGCAATCGGGGGAAGTTCAGGCTGCAAATAGCTCATGGACTGGCTCCTTTGCTGGTCAGATGAAACGCTCGCGCTGCAGCATGCGCTGCAAGGCAGGGCGAAAGGTCAGATTGCGATGTGAGGAGTGAGAAAGGTCAGCCCGGAAGGCTGACACGCGCAGCCGTCCGGGTCAGCAGCCTGCGTGCAGGCGACCGGCGCGAAGCGTGGAACGGTTAAGGCGCGTAAACATGATGCAATACATAAGGGCGTGAGGCCCGAAGTCAATCTGTCCCGCCGCTACAGCGCGAAGTCAGCCGCTATGAGCGGCCGATCACAACAGCGATCTGCGACGCGTACAAGCGGAGCACTGATCGAGGTGGGCGTACGCTTGTGCACGATGATGGAAAGCGCGGTGCCTAAAACCGGAGAAGGGTGGCCACAAAAAAGTTGCGCCCCCTTGGGGGGAGGGGGCGCAACACATAACGTTGATCCCTGGGGGGAGGGAGATTCAACGTCAGAAAACTATCGGATATTTCCGAGGTCGCCAGCGGTGGCCGTCGGCTTACCGGCGCGGATCACCGGACCGGCTGCGTCGAAGCGCGAGGCGAAAGTGGCGCTGCCGTCCGAGACGGTCGGCTTCGCGAGGATACCAACGCCTACGACCATGATCGCGGCGACGAGCGACACTACGACCACCTTCAGGTGGGTCGCGCTGTCGGCGCTGCGCAGCGAAGAATTGTTCATGACACGTCCCTGCCTATCTTCCATCCCGTTGGTCGGGATTTGGCATCGCCGGGTTCACCTCGTGCGATGCACGGCTAACGTAGGAGCGCCTGGTGCGTTCCGCACCGGGCTTTCACATCTCGTTGACCGGATGTGAAAATACGTGACTGTTGCGCCGCAGTCGCGGGAGTTCTGTTGGGCTAGTTAATGCTTTCCTTCCGCAATTTTTGCGGAAAACGCTGTCCTGTCGGCGGTTTAGACGCTGCCGATGGTCTTCAGCCGCACCCGCGGATGGATCTCGGCCTGCGACAGGACAGGCGTCTGAGAGCGGAAGCGTTCCACGAGGCCGCGCACGAACGGCCGTATTGACGCGGATGTGACCAGCACCGGGGCTTCCCCTTCGCGGGCCGCGTCCTCGAAGCGTTCACGAACCAGTGTGATGAATTCCGAAAGCTTCGACGGCTGCATGGCGAGCGTGCGCTCGTCGCCCTGGCCGATGATGGAATCGGCGAAGGCTTGCTCCCACCTGGCGGACAGCGCGATCAACGGGAGATAGCCGGACGGCGTGGTGTATTGCGCGCAAATTTGGCGCGCCAGCCGGGTGCGGACGTGCTCGGCGATCTGCGTCGGATTGCGGGTGAAGGCGACGGCGTCGGCGATCCCTTCGAGGATGGTCGACAGGTCGCGGATCGAGATGCGCTCGGCGAGCAGCATCTGCAGCACGCGCTGGATGCCGGACATCGAAATTTGCGCCGGCACGATGTCCTTGAGCAGTTCGGCCTGTTCTTTCGGCAGCTCCTTCACCAGCTTGGTGACCTCCGCATAGGAGAGGAGGTCGGACACATTGGCCTTCAGCAATTCGGTGAGATGCGTCGAAAGGACCGTCGCCGCGTCGACGACGGTGTAGCCCTTCACCGCGGCTTCTTCCTTGTGCGCCGCATCCACCCAGGTCGCCGGCAGTCCGAAGGTCGGCTCGGTGGTGTGGATGCCGGGCAGGTTCACCTGACCGCCGCCGGGATCCATGACCATGAATTGCATCGGCCAGAGCTTGCCGCTGCCGGCCTCCACTTCCTTGATCTTGATGACATAGGTGTTGGCGTCGCTCTGCACATTGTCGAGGATGCGCACGGCGGGCATGACGAAGCCCATCTCGAGGGCGAGCGCGCGGCGCAGCGCCTTGATCTGTTCGGTCAGCCGGTCGCCGCCGTCCTGCGCATTGACCAGCGGCAGCAACGCGTAGCCAAGCTCGATCTTCAGATCGTCGATCTTCAGCGCGGACGAGATCGGCTCTTCCGCCGGTGCGGCTGCGGCCGTGGTCGCGATCTCTTGGTCCTTCTCCTGGGCTGCAACGACCTTGTGATGCTTGGCGACATGCCAGGCGAGGGCGCTGGCGCCGCCTCCCAACAGCAGAAAGGGCAGCATCGGGATGCCGGGCAACAGCGACATGATGATCATCACGCCGCCCGACATGCCGAGGGCCTTCGGATATCCGGAGAGCTGCTTCATCAGCGCCTTGTCGGCTGCGCCCGAGACGCCGGCCTTCGAAACCAGAAGGCCGGCCGCGGTCGAGACGATCAGCGCCGGGATCTGGGTGACGAGGCCATCGCCGACGGTGAGCAGGGTGTAGGCCCTTGCCGCGTCGAGAAAGCCCATATTCTGCTGGGCGACGCCGATGATGATGCCGGCGATGACGTTGATGAAGACGATCAGGAGGCCGGCAATGGCGTCGCCGCGCACAAATTTCGAGGCGCCGTCCATCGCGCCGAAGAAGCCGCTCTCGTCCTCCAGCTCCTTGCGGCGCCTGCGGGCCTGGGCTTCGTCGATCAGACCGGCCGAAAGGTCGGCGTCGATCGCCATCTGCTTGCCGGGCATGGCGTCGAGGTGGAAACGGGCCGCCACTTCGGCGATGCGGCCCGAGCCTTTGGTGATCACCACGAAGTTCACGATGATCAGGATCGCGAACACGATGATCCCGATCACGAAATTCCCGCCCATGACAAAGTTGCCGAAGGCTTCGATCACATGACCCGCGGCGGACGGTCCTTCGTGTCCGTGGGAGAGGATCAGGCGGGTTGAGGCGAGATTGAGCGCCAGCCGCAACATGGTCGCGATCAGGAGGACCGTCGGAAAGGCTGAAAATTCGAGGGGCGCCTGGATGAACAGCGCCGTCATCAGGATCAGCACCGACATCGTGATCGAGACGGCCAGAAACACGTCGAGGATGACCGGCGGCAGCGGCAGGATCAGGACGACAAGGATCGTCAGCACGCCGGTCGCGAGCATAAGGTCGCCGCGCCTGGCGATCTGCGCAATTTCTCCGAGGGCAGGCAACGTGAAGCGCCCGCGCGAAGGAGCAGCCGTGATGTCGGACATTCGAACCTGGAAGGAACCCCAACCCCTAGGTAATATTTGCCCGGTCTATGGTTAGCGAACGGTTAACGGGGGTGGCGTGACACCGCGGAGCCGTTAAGGTCGGCGGCGAATCGGGGGCAATCGATGACCGAATCCGACACTGCGCCGTTTGATCTCGTAGCCGCACAACAGCTTCTGACCGACGTTTTTGCGGCCTGGGTGCAGGACCTCCAGCTCAGCGTCGAAGCGCTTCATCCGCCGGGAAGCGAGGGCGGCGCCGGGGCGACGCTGCGGATGAAGTTCTCGGAGCGAATCTGCCGCGAAGGCGGCGTGATCTGCGGGCAGGCCCTGATGTCGCTCGCCGACACCGCCATGGTTTTCGCGGTCGCATCGGCGTCCGGGCGCTACCGGCCGATGACCACGGTCGACCAGACCACGCATTTTCTCAAACCGGCCTCCAACGCCGATGTGCTGGCCGATGCGCGCATCCTGCGCGTTGGCCGGACCATGGCCTTTGGCCAGGTGATGCTGACGCCGGCCTTCGACGTGAAGCCGGTCGCGATGGTGTCGACGGCCTATGCCCTGATGTAACGCGCATCGCGAGCGCGGGATCGCTATCGGCTCAGCCGGGCGATCTCGCGCTTCACGCCGTCGCCCACGTCATCCATGAAGCTACGGACGCGCGCGGTATCCTTCAGCGAGCGGTGCGTGACGATCCACATCTCGGTCAGGAGGTCGTCGAGACGGCCCAGTACCGGCGCGAGCTCCTTGTCGTCGGATGCGAGATAGACCGGCAGCAGCGCGATTCCCAATCCTGCGCGGGCGGCGACATACTGGCTGACGAAACCGCTCGCCCGAAAGCCGATAGTGGCGGCGGGCAGTTGCTTTGACAGATACGTCCCGGCCTTGGTCTGCACCGGGTTTTCGGTCCAGCCGATCACGTCATGGGTGCCGAAATCGGCGAGACGCTTCGGCGTGCCGCGGCTTTTCAGGTAGTCGCGGGCGGCGAAGAAACCCCAACGCACATCGGCTAGCTTGCGGCCGAACAGGTCGCCTTCCGCCGGCCGCGTGGCGCGGATCGCAACATCGGCCTCGCGGCGTGCCATGTCCACCGGCCGGTTATCGACCGAGAGCTCGACCACGATGCCGGGATGCCTGTCACGAAACGCGCGAATGAGCGGGGTCAGGACCTTCAGACCGAGCGTCTCCGAACAGGTGACGCGCAGTTTTCCGCTCAGCCGCGTGTCGCGACCGGTCAGCTCGCGATCGAGCGCCAGCGCCTCGGCCTCCATGCGTTCGGCGGCTTCGATCAGGCGCTGACCGGCCTCTGTCGGCCGGTAGCCGTTTGCGAGCCGCTCGAACAGCTTGGCGCCGATCGCGGCTTCGACGGCATTGAGCCGCCGGAACATGGTCGAGTGATTGACCGACAGCGCCGTGGCCGCGGCGGCGAGATTGCCGCTCCGCCCGATGGCGAGCACGAAGCGCAGGTCGTCCCAGCCAAAGGTCATCGGGCGTTCCCGAACGGTTTGCAATTTCGCAAATGCAGTTGGCGCGAACGCTTATAGCATTGCGGATGTGCAAATCCTAGTTAGCGGGCCATCGAAACCTCTTTCAATGGCTGGAGAACTCCAATGACCAACTCGTCCGAATATGGCGCGCTGATCCTGCGTCTTGCCCTTGGCGTCATGTATCTCGCGCACGGCCTGCTCAAGGTCTTCGTCTTTACGTTGCCCGGCACCGCCGCCTTCTTTGCCGGTCAGGGCTTCCCGGCCTGGACCGCCTATGTCGTTGTTGCAGCGGAAATCCTCGCCGGCATCGCGCTGATCGTCGGCTTCCAGGTGCGGCTCGTCGCCATCGCTGGCCTGCCGATCCTTCTCGGCGCGCTTCTCGTGCATCTGCCGAATGGCTGGGTCTTCTCCGCGCCGAACGGAGGCTGGGAATATCCCGCCTTCCTGATCGTCGCCTCGGTGGTGCAGGCGCTGGTCGGCGCGGGTGCCTATGCGGTGCAATGGCCGCTCGCGAAGCTCCAGCCGGCCCGCGCGTAACGCGGTTGTCGCACCGCAAGTCGAAGGCCGGGATGCGGGCGCATCCCGGCCTTCTGTTTTTCGATTAACGCTTCACGTCGGCGCACCAGGTCACCGGCCAGTCATCCAGCGGAATCCGTTTGCAGTCCGACATCATGCGCTGAAGCGAAAGCTGAAAGACCTTGCCGGTCCACACCCATTGCTCCTCGACGCCGCAATCGCCATAGCCGCGTCCCTTGTTGAAGCTGGTCAGCGTCATCGTTTCCGGATCGAACAGCGGGTTCGTCAATCCGGATTTCGGGGCTTCGTCGTTGCTGTCGCCGACGCCTTGCGGCCTGCGGAACGTAACCGGGCGCAGCGCCTTCACATCGCCGGCGGGTCCCATGAGGAAGACGTTGAGGAAATTATAGGCGCCGCTGCTGTCCGGGCAGGTGAACTGATAGAGGAATTGCCCGCCACCGAGCGAGTTCACGTCCTCGAGCTTCGAGCCTTCGTCCACCTCGTCCTCGTCGCAGAGCTTGCGACCCCTGGCGAGCAGGGCCGGCGGATGCTTTTTCGGCGGCTTGGCATTCGAGGGCTTCGCCGCAACGATCACCGGGGCTTTCGGTTGCGGCGGCACGGCGGAGGCCGGCTTGTCGCCGCGGCGCACCAGCGCGGTGACGGTGTCGAGCCGCTTCTGCTGATCGTCGATCCAGAGCAGCGAGGCGACGGCGCCGGACATCGAAATCTGGGACACCGCGCCGTCGGACTTTTTGCCGTCGGGGAATTGCCGGGTGACGACGATCGACTTCGCCTTGCGGATGGACTCGATCAGCGGCGCCGCCGCTTCGCCCCTGGCGAGCACGATCCGGCGATAATCGCCGCCCTCGCTTTCCTCGCCGACATGGAGGCCGCCGGGCAAACCGGGCAGCGCGGGATCGTCGAATGCGAGCGTGTAGCCCTTGGCGTCGTTCAATTCCACCGAGAGCGTCACCGTGACCGGTGCATTCGCTTCTCCGCCGCGGTCGATCCGCAGATAAGCCGCTGCGTCGTTGGAGTCGGAGTTCAACGCATAGGCCGAACAATTGCGGAGGTTGTCGCAGACCGCGAGCCAGTCGCGAAAGTCCTTCGATGCGGCATGGGCGCAGGCAGCCGGCGCGGCCAATGCGATCGCAAGAAGGAAGCGGGCTCCGACTTGCATGAAGGGCTCCTTCCGTCAGACGAGGGGCGGAAACAGGTGACGGCCGTCCGGGCCGAGCGGCAGCGGATCGGCGCGGATCACATGCTCGAGCTTGAGGTCGGCATAAAGATGGGGAAACAGCGCGCCGCCGCGCGAGACTTCCCATTTGAGCGGGGCGCCGAGACTTTCGGCATCGACCTGCAGAAGAACGAGATCGCGCTCACCGGCAAAGTGCTTGGCCGCGGTCTCCCGGACCTGATCGGCGGTCGAGAAATGGATGAAGCCGTCGCTGAAATCGACCGCCGACCCGCGAAAACGGCCTTCATCCTGTGCGGCGGCCCACAGCGATGCCGGCAGGATTTTGTAGATCATGGTCATCGCACTTACTCCGGGATCGTCGCCGCATCCGAAGCGGGCGCACGACACCGGGACTCTTTTAGCAGAAGGAAGGCCAACCATGCATCGCTGCGCTGGCGTGATGCGCAGCGTTTTGCGCCGGGCGCGTAACCGCGTCTAGCCCGCGTACCGCATCTCGCCGCCATGGGGCGGCGGGACCGGCACGCCGTCGCTCGCATATTCATTGAGCTTGTTGCGCAGCGTGCGGATCGAGATGCCCAAAATGTTCGCGGCGTGGGTCCGGTTGCCGAGACAATGCTTCAGCGTTTCCAGGATCAAATCGCGTTCGACATCCGCGACGGTGCGCCCGACCAGCGCGCGCGTGACCTGTTCGGCCGCGACCGCCGCATGCGCGACCTGCGGCGTGGTCTGCGGCGCATCGAGCCGCATGCCGTCCGGCGTCATCAGCGCGTCGGCATCGATCTCGGTGCCGCTGGTCAGCAGCACCGCGCGGTGCAGGGTGTTCTCGAGTTCGCGCACATTGCCCGGCCAGCGGTTCAACGCCAGGGCCTTGCGGGCTTCCGCTGCCAGCGGACGCACGGGCAGGCCATTCGCCGCCGAGTATTTGGCGATGAAATGTTCCGCCAGCGCGATCACGTCCTGCGGACGTTCACGCAGCGGCGGGATGCGCAGGTTGACGACATTCAGCCGGAACAGCAGGTCTTCCCGGAAGCTGCCATTGCGCGCGGCCTCCGCGAGATTGCGGTTCGAGGTCGCGATGATGCGGATATCGACCGGCACGGGCTTCGTGCCGCCGACCCGGTCGATCACGCGCTCCTGGATCGCGCGCAGCAACTTGGCCTGCAGCCGCACGTCCATTTCCGAGATTTCGTCGAGCAGCAGCGTTCCGCCATTGGCCTCTTCGAACTTGCCGATCCGGCGGGCGACCGCGCCGGTGAACGCGCCTTTCTCGTGCCCGAACAATTCCGACTCGAGCAGCGCCTCGGGAATCGCAGCGCAATTGACGCTGATGAAATGCTTCTTCGCCCGCTTCGAGCGCGCGTGCACATAGCGGGCCAGCACTTCCTTGCCGGTTCCGCTTTCGCCGGTGATCAGCACCGAGGCGTCGGAGCCTGCAATCTGCTGGGCGAGCTTCACCACGCGCCCCATCGATTCGTCGCGCCACACCATCTCCCGATCGTCGTCGGCGACCGCGGCGAGCACGGCCGCGATCATCTCGGGATCGGGCGGCAGCGGGATGTATTCCTTGGCGCCGGCATGAATGGCGGCGACGGCGGCCTTCGCGTCGGTGTCGATGCCGCAGGCGACGATCGGCGCGTGGATGTGCTCGGCCGCGAGGCGGTTCACCAGCGAGGCAATGTCGAGCGCGACATCCACCATCAGGAGATCGGCGCCGCGTCCCGAACGCAGCACCGCCAGGGCCTGATCGGCATTGTCGGCGTGGGTCACCGCCGCGCCCTTGTCCATGGCGTATTTGGTGGCCAGTGTCAGCTGACCCTTGAGCGTGCCGACGATCAGGAGGCGCATGATAATGTCCTTACTGCTACTGCGGTCAGGCTTTGTCAGCCTTGATGATTTCGGTCATGGTGACGCCGAGCTTGTCCTCGACGAGGACGACCTCGCCGCGTGCGACGAGCCGGTTGTTCACGTAGATGTCGATGGCTTCGCCGACCTTGCGGTCGAGTTCGAGCACCGCGCCCGGACCGAGGCGAAGCAGCTCGGAGACGTCCATCCGCGAGCGGCCCAGCACGGCCGATACGCGCACCGGCACGTCGAACAACGCTTCGAGATCGGCGGCAGTCTTGCCATTGGCCTCGGGCTCGGGCGCGGCGAGTGTCAGATCGCCTTGAGGCAGCGCGCCGCCATTTTCCAGATTTGGAAACGGGACATTGGACCGGTTGTCACTCATCGTCGCTGCCTTTCAACTCCGCTTCGGGCGCGTGGCGCCCTTCCACAAAACGCTGCACCGTCTCGCTGATCAAAGCGTCCGCGGCCGCCTTGTCGCGGATCATGCCGCCGTCCGCCCATTCGATGCGGCAATCGCCGATCGCGATGTCGGGCTCCGCCAGTATCAGCAGGCGGCCGTCAAAGCCGGTCTCGCGGGCAATGTCGGCGAGCTTGGCCTGTGCTTCCGCGTAGAGCGCATCGTTGAGGCGCACCACGACATGAGGCGTGTTCACAAGCTCGCGGAAGCACCCCTTCGCCAGTGTCTCGATCTCGGCAAAAGGCTCCCTGGCGATCAGCGCCTCGGCGAGCTTGCGGCCGGTCGCCACCGCGACTTCGACCGCTTCCGCCTCGACGCGCAATTCCACCGATGAAAGGCCACGGGCGAGGAGCGACAGCGAATGCGCAATGCTCTCCATCGCCACCGCGAGCCGGCGCGCGCTGTCGCTCGCCGCTTCCTGCTGACCCGCGGCAAAGCCGTTGCGATAGCCGCGCGTCTCCGCTTCGCCGAGCTTGGTCTCATGATCGGAGAGCGGGATCGTGTTCGCGGGCTTCGGCGCCCCGAAATCCAGATCGAACATGAATTTGGCGGGCGCGCTCATCAGTAGATCAACTCCTCGTCGCCACGCTGCTTGGAGATGATCAACTCGCCCTTCGCCGCGAGATCCTTGGCCAGATTGACCAGGAGGACCTGGGCCTCGTCGACTTCCTTGAGCCGCACCGGTCCCATATTCGCCATGTCGTCCATGAGCATCCTGGCGGCGCGCGTCGACATGTTGCTGAAGAAGAATTGCCGCACCGCTTCGTTCGCTCCCTTCAGCGCGACCGCGAGCTTGTCCTTGTCGACATAGCGCATCAGCGTTTGTGCGGAGCCGGTGTCGAGCTTGACCAGATCGTCGAAGGTGAACATCAGCGCCTTGATGCGTTCGGCGCTGTCGCGGTTGTCTTCTTCGAGGGCGGTCAGGAAGCGGGTCTCGGTCTGCCGGTCGAAATTGTTGAAGATCTCCGCCATGACCTCGTGCGAGTCGCGGCGCCGCGTCTTGGCGACGTTCGACATGAATTCGGTGCGCAGCGTCTGCTCGACCCGGTCGATGACTTCCTTTTGCACCGACTCCAGGCGCAGCATGCGGTTGACCACGTCGAGCGCGATGTCTTCGGGAAGGATCGCCAGCACGCGCGCGGCGTGTTCGGAGCGAAGCTTCGACAACACAACGGCGATGGTCTGCGGATATTCGTTCTTGAGATAATTGGCGAGAACGTCTTCCTGAACGTTGGACAGCTTTTCCCACATGTTGCGGCCAGCGGGGCCGCGGATCTCGTCCATGATGCCGCCGACCCGATCGGGCGGCAGGAATTGCTGCAGCAGGCGCTCGGTCGCCTCGTAATTGCCCATCAGCGAACCGGAGGCCGAAAGGCGGCTCACGAATTCAAGCAGCAGGCTTTCGACGAGTTCGGACTCGATCGTGCCGAGCTGGGACATCGTGATCGACAATTCGCGCAATTCGTCGTCGTCGAGCAATTCCCAGATCTTGCCGCCATATTGTTCGCCGAGCGCGAGCATCATCACCGCCGCGCGCTCCGGGCCGGTCAGCTGCCGGCTCGGCTTTGGCGCATCGGCCTGACGGCTGGCGAGTCCGGCGACGATCGCATTGATCTGGTCGCGGGCATGCTCGACTTTTTGCAAATCGGTCGTCATGGCGTCCTACGCGGCCTCATGCAGCCATTGACGGATGATCGCCACGGTTTCGTGCGGGTTCTGGTCGGCGAGCTCGCCGACCTTGCGCACCGATTCCGCATGCACCTGTCCCTGGACCTTGGCGATGTCGATCATGGCCGAGGTGTGGTTGGAGATCGCGACGTTCTGGTCGCTGCCGACGATCGCGACATTCGGACCGCCTGCGGAGACGACCGAGGCGCCGTCGACACCGGGCAGTCCGATGACGGTGCCATCGGGCAGGACAGCGCCGCCGCGCGGTGTCTCGGGTGTGACGATGCGCCGGACCAGGGGGCGGATGACGAAGAACAGGACGATCAGGCCGAGGAATCCCATCACCAGCATTTCGATGCCGCGCAGGATGTCGTCCTTGGTGAATTCCGGCGCATCGAGCCAGCCTTTGGGCGCGGCGGCGAGGTTCTGCGGCAGCTCGGCAAAGCGCAGGTTGACGATCTCCACCTGATCGCCACGCCGCTGGTCGAAGCCGATCGCGGTGCGCACCAGCGCGGCGATGCGGTCGAGCTCGTCCTTGTCGCGCGGCATATAGACCGACTCGCCGTTGGCGTTCCGGAGATAGCTGCCGTCGACCAGAACGGCGACGGAAATGCGGGTGATGCGGCCGCCTTCCATCACTTCGGTCTTGGTGGTGCGGGAAATCTCGTAATTGACGATTTCCTCGCTCTTGCGGTTGTCGTTCTTGTTCGCCGGTTCGATGGAGCCGGTTGTGCCCTGGTTTTGGCCGCGGTTCTGCTGCGCGCCGGGGAGTTCGTTCGCAACCGTCACCTGGCCTTCGCGGGCCTCGTGTGAATTCTGCGTCTCTTCCCGGATCTGGCTGGACCGCACGACGCGGCCTTCCGGATCGAACTTGTCGGTGGTCTGGGTGATCCGGTTGAAGTCGAAATCGGCCGTCAACTGCACCCGAGCGCGGCCGGGGCCGACCACGGATGTGACGATATTCTCGACGTTTTCACGCAACCGGCGTTCGTAGGCGAGCTTGCGTTCGTCGGCCCCGGTCCCGAGCCCCGAGAGGGCGTCTTCGGCGCCGTCAGCCAGCAGGCGCCCGCTTTCGTCGACGATCGAGACGCGTCCGGGCTTGAGCCCGTTCACCGCAGAGGCAACGAGATGGCGGATCGCGCGGACATGCTGCGCCTCCAGCGATCCGCGCAGCTTGAGGACGATGGACGCCGACGGTTCCTGCCGCTCACGTGAGAAAAGCGGGCGCTCCGGCAGCACGAGATGCACCCGCGCGGCGGCAACCCTGTCGATGGCGCGGATGGTGCGGCCGAGTTCGCCTTCCAGCGCGCGCAAGTGATTGATGTTCTGCACGAAGCTGGTGGCGCCGAGGGCGTCGGACTTGTCGAAAATCTCGTAGCCGACCCCGCCGCCCTTGGGCAGACCCGATTCGGCGAGCTTCATGCGCAGCCGCATGACCGCGTCCTTGGGGACGAGGATGACCGCGCCATCGTTGCGGACCGAATAGGGAATGGCCTGCCGTTCGAGGTCGCGGATGATCGCGGAGGAATCCTCCATGGTGAGGTCGGTGAATAACGGCGTCATCGGGACCGCCGTCACCCGCAGGATGATGAAGCCGAAAAAGCCGATCAGAGCGGCGGCAACCGCCGCCATGGCCATTACGCGCGTCGCACCCAGCGTCTTTACGAACTCGACCAGACTTTGCACCGAAGGTCCCCCCAACGCGCAACCCGGCAATATTTGCCGTGCGTATGGTTTCCATTCGGTTAACGACGTTAACGATTGCGGCCGAGGTGACTTGCCGAGGCATGAAAAAAGGGCGGGTGAACCCGCCCTCCGATTTCAACCTGCGGTTCGGACCGCCGCGATCAGTACCAGCCGCGGCACATCTGATAGCGGCCGAAGCCGATGTCGGTCACGCATGGCGCGCGCCGCACCTTCCGGAGCGTCGTCGACACCTTCACGGGGCGGTAGACGCGCTTCACCGCATAGGGGTTCGGCAGGCGCTTCCAGTAATAGCCGCGCACATAGACGTAGCGATAGCCGCGCGGCGTGGAATAGATCGGCTCGCGGAAGGGGTAGCCGAGCGTGGTGTCGACCGGCGTCCAGGCCGGGCCCCGCGGCCAGGTATAGACCGGAACCGCCTTGTATCCCGGAGGTGTGATGAAGCCGGAGGCGGCTCCGACCGCGAGCTGGCGAGCGGACGCGGGAAGAATTGCGGCAACCAGCACCGCCAGTGCGAGGACGATCAGTCGAATTGGCATGAAGAGCTCCGGAACAGCGCCGGCAGTGTAGCCGGGGCGGGCAGGGACCGGAAGCAGCTTCGATGGACTATGCGCAGCATTCGCGCGGGGCTGTGGCTTGCGCGCAAGATGCGGAAAGGGGCCCGGCTCGCCGAACGCGGGCGCGAAAGCCCCTGCCTCAAACGCCTATTGGCGATATTGCTGGATACGTGTCGTCCGCAAGCCGGCGAGACCATGCTGGTCGATCGAGAATTGCCAGGACAGGAATTCCTCGGTGGTCAGCGTGTAGCGCTGGCAGGCCTCTTCAAGAGAGAGTAACCCACCACGCACAGCTGCGACCACTTCCGCCTTGCGGCGGATGACCCAACGCTTGGTCGTCGGGGGCGGCAGATCCGCTATGGTCAGCGGAGAACCGTCCGGACCGATCACGTATTTGACCCTTGGCCGATGAGGCTCGGTCATCGTTGCACTCACACACTCAACCGACAAACTCACGGAAACGTAGCTTGACCCGCTTAAGATTTGCCTAAGCGCAACACTCAATTCCGATCTGCTTGCGGCCCCAATGGAGCGCATCAATTTAATCACCTGTTAAGAGATGCTGTTGTGGCGCCGCTCAGAACAGCGAAGAGCTTGCCGAACGCACCACGCGCTTGATCTTGTCGAGCGCATATTCGGTGTTGTTGACCAACAGAACCGGCGGGCTCTTCGTCATGTCGACGGAATCGACAGCGCCCTGAATTTCGGTCGATACGGCGACGCTCTGTCCGCTCGCGTCCTTTGCGGTGATGGAAAGCTTGTAGTCGCCATCAGGCTGCTTGACGCCGGAATTGTTGCGACCGTCCCACACGAAATTCTGAACGCCCGCATTGAGCGAGTAGTTGCCCGAATAGACGGTCGCGCCGGTCGAGTTGAGAATGTTGATTGTTGCGGTTGCGGGCTTCGGCGAGTTGAAGCTCCATCCCGCGCCGTTGGCCGTCAATGTCGATGTCTGGCCGTCGATCGCCACCGTCTGACCGATATAGCCAAGCGCCTGCGTCGCCTGCGTCGACTTTTGCAAGGCGACGAGCGTTTCGAGCTGCGTGTTCGACTTGAGCTGTTGTTCGACCTGCGCGAATTGAACGAGCTGTTGCGTGAACTGGTTGGTGTCCAGCGGGTCCAGCGGATTCTGGTTCTTCAATTGGGTCGTCAGCAATTGAAGGAACGTGGTGAAGTTGCTGGCCAGCGTATCATTCGCGACGGTCGCCGCCGCACTGGCATTGACGGCCGCGCTGACACCGCTGGTCGTTCCTGTAATCGTTGACATGGGGATCGTCCTTTCGATCAGACGCGAATATCGAGGCCCGCGCGCATGTTGAGCAGGCGGGCATAACCGTTGACGGCATCGCTTGGTGGGATCTCGTCCTGAAGCGGCTGATGCGCGTTGCGCGGCCGGTCCTGATCGTCACCCTGACGCTGGTTCGCGAAGCTCTGGTCTCGCAGCGAGAATTCCAGCGCGTTGTCCGAAGTCTTCAGTCCGGCCTGCTGCAAGGCGCGCTCGAGCGTGGACTGGTCGCGGCGCAACAGATCGTAGGTGTCGGCGCGCTCGACGACCAGTCGCGACGTCACATTGCCGTCGCGATCGATGTCGAGGCGAACATCGATGCGTCCAAGCTCCGGAGGATCGAGCCTGATCTCGAAGCGCGAATTCCCGGCGCGGGCCTGGCTCGCGATTTCCACGGCGAGGGCATTGACGGGAATGGCTTGCGCTGCGGCGCTGACGGTGACAACCGGTGTTGTCACGGCATGCGTTCCGGTGGCGTGCGGTGCAATGCCCAGCATTTGCAGGCCGAGATCATGAGCGGGTTTTGCCTGCGAGGTGTCCGACGGATTGAGAAAGGCCATCGGGTCGTGCTGCGCGCCACGCTCGGGTGCGTTGGTCTTCTCGGCCGAAGGCGCGGCCGCGGATTGCGCCGGCTTCGCGTCTGCCTGGGCGGGTTGCGGCGATGCGGCGTCCGAACGCGCTGGCGCGTTCGATGTTTCCGCGCGCGCCTGCTTGTCCAGGTTTTCGATATTGCTCTTGTTCGCTGACTTGAGATCCGCGGTCTTTGTCTCGCTAGTTGACTTGGCGGCTGCGTGAGCGGGTGCGGCCGCGTCGTGGTCAGCGGTTTCGGTTGCTTCCTCGGTCGCTGCGGATGTTGCAGATGCCGCGGCAGCCTGCGTCTCGGCAGCGGGCGCTGCGGATTTCGGCATCGAATCCGCGAGATCGACAGCGGGCTCCAGCGGAGCTGGCGTTTCAGCATCCTTCGCCGCAGATTGCCCTGCCGGTGCTGCGGGCTCGACCGGCACCGCCATTTGGGTCGGCAAGGCCGGCTGCGGCTCCGCCGGCAGAGCTGTCAGGACAGGCGCCACGCCGTCGGGCGCGCTGTCGGGGTCTTTGTCCGGACTGGAGCCGCCGGAGATCGGCTCCGATTCCTCTGCGGTCGGGACGGGCTGGCTTCCTTCCGCCGCTGCCTGGATGGCTGCGATCGCATCCGCCACGGCGGTCGCCTCGGCCGATGCCGCGGCGCTGTCCGCCGCTGCGGACTCGGCCGCCGCTGCTGCCTCTGCTGCCGCTGCCGCTGCTGCCCCGGTCGCGGTCGGGGTTTCCTGCCGCCCCTGAACAGGAGCGCCCGGCTGCGATTGCCTTGCAGGAACCGGCGTCGACGCAGGTTCCGGCCGGCCTTCACTCTCCACGAGCGCCGCAAAGCCTCCCTCGCTCCGCGTTCCTGTCGGCCGGGAGGTGGCTTGAGCGCGGGGTTGGACGGGCGGCAGGTCGAAGGCGACGCTGGTCACAGGCAGCTCCGGGGCATTGCAAAACGTAAGACGCACGTATTGCTGCCGGGCTTTGCAAGCGTTGCGCCATCGGCTGGGCCGGAAAAAGACTGTAAAATCAATGGCGTCTCTTGCAGCCTGAGCGAGCCAACCGGCAGCGGCGGCCATCACCGGGCAGGAAATTCCTACCCGGCCTCCCTATATGTCCTCTGATTGCATCCGTCGGTGCTCCGCTTGTACAAGCGGGCCGGGCGGTATTGTCAGCCGGATATGCAGGGAGTGCGGCGCGCGCCGCGAACGTGATGCCCAATTCTCTCGGACTGGACCGACGTCCGCAGGACACCCGCGTGGTGGTGGCGATGTCGGGCGGCGTGGATTCGTCGGTAACGGCCGCGCTGCTCGCCGCCGAGGGCTATGACGTCGTGGGCGTCACGCTCCAGCTCTACGACCACGGAGAGGCGACGCACCGCAAGGGCGCATGCTGCGCCGGCCGCGACATTCACGACGCGCGCAATGTCGCCGCGACCCTCGGGATTCCGCATTACGTTCTCGACTATGAGAGCCGCTTCAAGGAAGAGGTGATCGACCGCTTCGCCCAGAGCTATGTCGCCGGCGAGACGCCGGTGCCATGCATTGCCTGCAATCAGTCGATCAAGTTCCGCGATCTCCTCGATACCGCCAAGGACCTCGGCGCCCACGCGATGGCGACCGGCCATTATATCGCCTCGCGCGCCTTGCCCGGCGGCGGCCGCGGCCTTTATCGCGCGCTCGAACAGGAGCGCGACCAGAGCTATTTCCTGTTTGCGACCACCCGCGAGCAGCTCGATCTGTTGCGCTTCCCGCTCGGCGATCTGACCAAGGCGCAGACCCGCGAGGCGGCGCGCCGTTTCGGCCTGTCGGTCGCCGACAAGGACGACAGCCAGGACATCTGCTTCGTGCCGCAGGGGCGCTACACGGACATCATCGAAAAGCTGATGCCGTCGGCGGCCGATGCCGGCGACATCGTCGATCTCGATGGCAAGGTGCTCGGCCGGCACAACGGCATCATCCATTTCACCATCGGTCAGCGGAAGGGCCTCGGCGTCGCCGCGGGCTACCCGCTGTACGTCGTCAAGCTCGATCCGGCGACGCAGCGGGTGATCGTTGGTCCACGCGATGCCTTGCGAACGCGCCGCATTGCGCTGCGCGAGGTCAACTGGATCGGCGATGGCACGCTCGACGAGGCGCTGGAGGCCGGTCGGCGCGAGGTTTTCGTCAAGGTGCGCTCGACGCGGCCGCCGCAGCATGCCTGGCTGATGCGAGACGGGGACGACATCGTGGTGGAATTGATCGATGGCGAGGACGGCGTCGCGCCGGGCCAGGCCTGCGCCTTCTACGATGCCCCGGACGGGCAGGCCCGCGTGCTCGGTGGCGGCTTCATCACCAGCACCTTGCCGGTGAGCGCCTCGTCGTCCGATCATCGGAAAGAGCCTCTGGCGGCGCGCGCGAGTTGAGCGCGTCTGAAGCACGATCCTTGGGGGCACGACAGAGGGGACGATGGGGGAACTCGACGCTGCCACAATAACCAAGGCCTACGCACGCTGGGCCCCGGTCTACGATCTCGTTTTCGGCGCCGTGTTCGACAAGGGGCGTCGCGCCTCTATCGCGGCGGCCGAGCGGATCGGCGGGCGCGTGCTCGAAGTCGGTGTCGGCACCGGCATTTCGTTGCCGGAATATTCGCGGCAGACCCGGCTGGTCGGCATCGACATCTCCGAGCCGATGCTGCGCAAGGCGCAGGCGCGCAAGCGTGAATTGAAGCTCGACAATGTCGAAGCGCTGTCCGTGATGGATGTCGGTCATCTCGGTTTTCCGGACGCCAGCTTCGATGTCGTGGTGGCGCAATATGTCATCACCGCCGTGCCCGATCCCGACGCCGCACTCGACGAATTTGCGCGTGTCCTCAAGCCGGGCGGCGAGATGATCCTCGTCAATCACATCAGCGCCGAGGGCGGATTGCGGCGGACCTTCGAACTGCAATTCGCGCCGATCGCGCGCCGCCTTGGCTGGCGGCCGGAATTCGAATGGGCGCGGCTGCAGGCCTGGGTCGACCGAAATCCCACTATGCGGGTGATCGAACGCCGGCCGATGCCGCCACTCGGTCACTTCTCGATGATGCGGTTCGGCAAGGCGGAGTAGCGGAACCAACCGCCAGCCGGCGTGGTTGACCCTGCATGACACGCATCCGGCACGCTCTCGCAACGTTCGCCCTGGCTTGCGCCGTCGCTACGCCCGCCATGGCGCAGGCGCCCGAACCCGCGGTGCCGGCGCAGCCCGCCCCGCCGAAGCTCGATCCCAAGGCCTGCGCCGACCGCGATCGGCTGACGGACGGCGACACGGTTCAGACCGAGGGCAGGGGCCCGGCGCAGGACAATCCGGGGGACACACTCACTGAGAGCGGCGGGGTGATCTGCCCGCCGCCGGGCCTCGATCCGCATATCCGCGCGCCGGCGCCCCGCACCGGAAGCGATATGCCGGTGATCAGGCCGCCGGCCGAAGGCTCCGATACCACCAAGCCGTGACCGCAAATTCGGCCGCCTGCGCTTTTTGGCCCGGTTTGCTTGACAGCTTTTCTCTGTGAACCTTATATCCGGCCAGCTTTCGGGTGGCCGTCACGGATCGCCTGACGCGTGGCGGGGTAGCTCAGTTGGTTAGAGCAGCGGAATCATAATCCGCGTGTCGGGGGTTCAAATCCCTCCCCCGCTACCAAT
>NZ_DATMRX010000247.1:0-16531 GCF_035565855.1 Pseudorhodoplanes sp. | reverse complement strand
GCGCAACGGCGAGGCCCTCGGCATCGATGACCCGCGCGCCGTTCGCCGCAATCGACGGTGCGATCTGCGTAATCATGCCGTCGCGCACGAGAACATCCGCGCGCGTACCGGGGTTGCCGGCGCCGTCGAATACAAGGCCGTTCTTGATCAGGATCTCTGCCGTCACGTCACATGTCTCCACGAAAGCGAACGCTGTCGCCTGTCATGCCCGGCAGCAAGCGCGGCATGAACAAGGCGGCAACACATCTTCTATGACTTTTTCGGAACCGCGCTTAAAGCATATTGAGCTTTTGCAGAAGCAACCGTTCTTCGGCCGGCATCGCCCGTCCCTCGAACTGTCATCGCCCGCGAAAGCGGGCGATCCAGTAAATACAACCGCTTGGCGAGTCTGCCGGATGCCCCGCCTTCGCGAGGCATGACAAGAAACGGCGGCTGCGATTCCAACCGAATGCGCCTAGTCAGCGCGGATGCCGGCGGCCTTCAACACCTTGCCCCAGCGGTCGGCCTCGTCGGCGATGTATTTCTCGGCTTCCGCGACACTGCTGCCGACGGATTCGTTGCCCAGCGCGGCGAATTTCTCCTTCACCACCGGCGACTGCACGGCCTTGGCGATTTCCTTGTTCAGGGTCTCGACCACGTCCTTCGGCGTTCCCTTGGGCGCGATCACCGCATACCAGGCCTCCACCGCATAGCCCGGCACACCGGCTTCGGCGACGGTCGGCGTATCCGGCCAGCTTTGCGAGCGCTGCGGCGACGTCACGCCGAGCGCGATCAGCTTGCCGTCCTTCACATGGGTCTGCGCAATCAGCGGCGACATGAACGCGATCGGCACGCGGCCGGTCAACAGATCCGAGATCAGGTCGTTCGTGCCCTTGTAGGGAATGTGCTGGATATCGACGCCGGCCTGCTGCTTGAACATTTCGGCGGCGAGATGCAGCGAGGAGCCGTTGCCACCGGAGCCGTAATCGAGCTTGCCGGGCTTCGACTTCGCGAGGTCGATCAGTTCCTTCACCGATTTGACGCCGAGCGAGGGATGCACGACGAGGACGAGCGGCCCCTTGGTGACGATCGAGACCGGCGCGAACTGGTCGAAGCTGTAGCCGACCTTGGAGAACAGCGACGGGTTGGTGGCATAAGCCATCGCCGGCAGCGCGATGGTGTAGCCGTCCGGCGCGGTGCGTCCCAATGCCTCGATCGCGATATTGCCGCTGCCGCCGGGGCGGTTCTCGATCACGATCTGCTGCCCGAGCGACTTGCTCATTTCCTGTCCGAGCAGCCGCGCGATCACGTCATTCGGCCCGCCTGCCGGATAAGGCACATAGAGATGCACCGGCCGCGTCGGATAGCCCTGCGCCGAGGCAGGCTGCATGGAGGCAAACCCAAGAAACGCAGCCGCCGATAATGCAAGTGCGATACGGCGACGGGACGTAAGCATTAAAACAGACATGAATAACTCCGGTGATTCTTCGTTCTTGAGCCCTGGTCCGGTCCCTCCGGCCCGGCACCCGGTTCTGCGCCGGGTTCTTTGCAGAATGATCGCATTGCGCCGCGACTGTGCCAAGCTTGCCGAGGCGCGGCGGTGCAAGGTGCGGCGTCACGCATCAAGGGTTGCAGCCATGGAACATGCGCGCCACCGCGCATGCACTAGCCGCGTCTCTTCCGCCCCGCATACGGGTTCTTCTTCTCGCGCAGCGTGATGCGGATCGGCGTGCCGGGCAGATCGAAGGACTCGCGGAGCGCGTTCGTCAGATAGCGCAGATACGCCTCGGGCACTGCGTCCGCGCGCGTGCAGAAGATCACGAAGCTCGGCGGGCGCGCCTTCGTTTGCGTGATGTAGTTGAGCTTCAGACGGCGGCCGGAAACCGCGGGCGGCGGATGCGCCGCGATGGTTTCCTCGAACCAGCGATTGAGCCCGGCCGTTGGCACGCGCTTGTTCCAGACAGCATGCGCGTCCAGCACCGCGCGCATCAGCCGGTCGATCCCCTCGCCGGTCTGTCCCGACAACGCGACGATCGGCACGCCCTTCATCTGCGGCAGCCAGTGATCGACTTCGCCGCGCAGCTTGCCGGCGCTGCCGCGGGCATCGCCCTTGAGGTCCCATTTGTTCATGCCGATGACGAGCCCGCGCCCTTCGCGCTCGACGAGATCGGCGATCCGAAGGTCCTGTTCCTCGAACGGATGCGCCGCATCCATCAGCACGATCACAACGTCGGCAAAGCGGATCGCTTCAAGCGCGTCCGACACCGCGAGCTTCTCGACCTTTTCCTCGATCCGCGACTTGCGCCGCATGCCGGCGGTGTCGTGGAAAAGAAAGTGATGACCCTGCCAGGTCAGCGGCACCGATATGGTGTCGCGGGTGATGCCGGCCTCGGGTCCGGTGAGCAGGCGCTCCTCGCCGAGCAGGCGGTTGACGAGGGTCGACTTGCCGGCATTCGGGCGGCCGACCACCGCGACGCGGATCGGGCGCGCGGGCCGGGTCTCGCCGTCGGGCTCCCGATCATCCGCCTCCTCAGAAGATTGCAGACCATCGCAGACGCTCTGCAGCGCATCGTAAAGATCAGCCAGACCTTCGCCATGTTCTGCAGAAATTGCGACGGGTTCGCCAAGGCCGAGCGCATAGGCCTCCAGCGCGCCCGCTTCGCCGGCCTTGCCCTCGCTCTTGTTGGCGATGAGGATCGCCCGCTTGCCGGATTTGCGGACGAGGTCCGCAAATCCGCGATCCGCCGGCAGCAGGCCGGCGCGCGCGTCGATCACGAACAGGATCGCATCCGCATCGGCAATCGCCGCCTTGGTTTGCGCGAGCATGCGCCCCGCAAGGCTCTGCGGCGCGGCCTCTTCGAGGCCCGCGGTATCGACCAGCGTGAAGTTCAGATTGCCGAGCTTCCCATGCCCTTCCCGCCGGTCGCGGGTGACGCCGGGCTGGTCGTCGACAAGCGCCATGCGCCTGCCGACGAGGCGGTTGAACAGCGTCGACTTGCCGACATTGGGTCGGCCCACGATGACGACTTTCGGAATCATGAGGTCATCTTACCGGCGCACGCTGCGGGGTGCGCGTATTTGATCAGCGCGTGAAGGTGCCCGCGGCGGGAGGCGACGGCCACGCACCCGAAGACGCCGGCGCGGGTTGCTGCTGTTGGGCCTGCGGCGCAGGCCATGCGCCGGCCGGCTGCGCCTGCTGGGCGGGGCGCGGAGCCTGCTGGACCGGTCGCGGCGCGGCCTCGGCCTGCGGTTCCGGCGCGGGCGCGGGTCGCGGACGGGCGACTTTCTTCGGTCGCGGCTTCGGGCGCTCTTCAGCCGCGGGCGCCGGTTGCGGCGATTGCTGCGCTTCCTCAGCGGCCTGGGCCTGATTTCCCCGTATCAATTCCGGTGGCACGCCCTGCGTCACCCCGGGAACGCCCTCCGGGAAGAGATCGCGCCGCTCGCCTGGCAACTTCTTCTTTCCGTCCGGGAACCAGTAAGCCGGGTCAAGGTCGAAATTGCCGCCGGCACATCCGGACAGTCCCACGCACAGCGCGGCCAAAACCAGCAGCGATGCGCGGCGGGCTCTCATCCGTCAGCCCTTCGCAATACCGGCGAGAAGCGTCATCGCTTCAATCCGGGCGCGCAGCTGCGCTGGGCTTTCGGCATCGCTGGCGATCAGGTCCGCCCAGCGCTGCAAGGCGCCTTTTTCGTTGGCGCGGAAGGCAGATAGCACCAGAATCTCACGTGCCGTGTGACGGAACGGGCGGCCGGCCGCGGCAACCGCCTCAAGCCGTTTCTCCATCTCCGGCAGCGGGGCCGTATCGACGAGAAGCAGCCCGGCGCGGACGGCGGCCAGGTCGCGGAAACGCTGGTCGACACTGGTATCGGCAGCGAGCGCATCGAATTGGGCAACGGCCGCAGCGCGGTCGCGGGGGATGGCGGTTTCGGCCTCGCGCAGGCGGGCAAGGATGCGATAGCCGCGATTGCCTTCGCTCGCGATCCTGGCGAAATCCTTCTCCGCGTCGGCCAGATTGCCGGCTTCCGCCAGCGCCGATGCGGCCTCGAATTGCGCGCCAAGCGCCGCAGCACGCTGACTTTCGTAATATTCCCAGCCGCGCCAGCCGGCAACGCCGGCCACAAAGAGCAGCGCCAGAATCAGCACGTAGAGACCGTATTGGTCCCACAGTTTCTTCATCCGCTCTCTGCGGACTTCCTCATCGACTTCGTGAAAGATATCGGCCAAGTGCTTGTCCCCGGGGCGGCTTCGCGGCCGCTTATAGATACGGCCCGCCGAAAAGTCGCGTAAAATAGCGATATGGCGCGGGCAAGGCAAAGCCCGCTTATCCCCTTCATTATCCTTCGTAAAAGCCGCGATCCGGGGGCCGGCGGACGGCCGCTACCGGCGCTTCCTGACCTTCACATCGCGCGCGATCGCCTTGGCGACCCAGGCCTCGGGCGAGATTTTCGCGGCGGCGGCCCGCGCATTGATCGCGGCAATGACGTTCGGCGGGAACGGCACGTCGAGGATCACGGCGTCCTCGCTCTCCAGACCATAGACCGTGCGCGTGATCTGCCCCGCGAAGCGCCGCACCGCCTCGCGCTTCTGCGCTTCGGTCAGGGCCGCATTGTCTGCGACCGTCGGGCAATAAGCCGCGATCAGGTTGTCGATGATGATCGCGTTGCCGATGCCCTGGCTCCGCAGCGACGCCACGGCGGCATTGAGCTTGGTGAGATCAGCAAAAGCGTCGCCTGCGGGCAAAGCCGCCTTGATCGCCTGACTCTGTGCAGGCGCCGCGCCCGGCGCCGGCACGGGACACTCGAACGCCGCGGACGCAGCCACTGGAGCGATCGCCACCAATGTCACCATGGCCGCGCCGACAAGTGCTCTTCTGGTCATCTTCACCCTTTCACCCTCGCACGATTCAGTTGCATTGAGGTAACGGGAGCGTGCCCCGGAACGCAATCGCTTTCTGGCGTCAGTCGGCCCGACTAATGCCAGCCCGGGACACTTCGCATATCCGGGAGTGTATGCGCGATGCCTTTGTGGCAATCGATACAAGTCCGCTCGCCCTTGAACAGGAAGCGTTCATGCGCCTCCGCCGCTCGCGGACTCTGCTTCGTCAGATCCATCGATATGGCGGAATGACAATTGCGGCATTCCAGCGAGTCGTTCGCCTTCAAGCGAGCCCATTCGTGCAGCGCCAGTTCGAGCCGCTTCTCGACGAATTCTTCGCGCGTGTCGATTGTTCCGAAGAGATGACCCCAGACCTCCTTGGAGGCTTGCATCTTGCGAGCGATCTTGTGCGTCCAGTCATGCGGCACGTGACAGTCCGAGCAGACGGCGCGAACGCCGGACCGGTTTGTGTAGTGTATGGTGCGCTTGAGATCCTCGAACACATTGTCGCGCATCTCATGGCACGAGACGCAGAACGCCTCCTTGTTGGTGAACTCCATCGCGGTGTTGAAGCCACCCCAGAAGATGATGCCGGCGACGAACCCGCCGAGAACCAGAGTTCCAAGACTGAAAACGGTGCTGGGACGGCGAAGAACGCCCCATAATTCCCAGCCGAACGCGACCATACGCTGCCAAAGCGAAGGCCGCCCGCTATCCGCCGCGTCGGTCATTTCTTGCGCTCGCTTGAGGCCGCGCGCTCAAGGACCGTGTCAACGTCAACGAATGAGTTCTGGACCGGAGCTTTCACCATGTGTTGCGGGACGTGGCATTGCTCGCAAAAATAACGCCGCGGCGAGATGGTCGCGAGAAACTGCCCGTCGCGATCCATGAAGTGCGTGATGCTGATCATCGGGGCCTGTGACTCGCCGGTGCGCGATCGCGCATGACAGGTGAGGCAGCGGTTGCTGTTCACGCTGACCTCGTAGCCTTCGGTGGTGTGTGGAATGACCGGTGGCTGCTCCGGATAGTTTCGAACCTGCCTTTGTGAGGTATTGGCGAGTGGAGTCATGCGCGGGGCGACGCCGATCTGGTCGAGCGGGACCGGACCGCGCAAGCCCGAGACAAGAGGCTGCTGCTGAGCCATAAGGGCGCTCGACATTGCGGCAACCGCACCGGCAAGCAGCGAGACCGCCAGAACCCCAGACAGACGGTTCATCATGCCGCCCCCACCGACTCAATGCGCACCGCGCATTTCTTGAAATCGGTCTGCAATGAGATCGGATCGGTGGCGTCGAGCGTAACGCGGTTAATGAGTTGCCCCTCGTCGAACCAGGGTACGAACACTACGCCGCGCGGCACGCGGTTTCGGCCGCGGGTTTCGACGCGCGTCCGAATGAAGCCCCGTCGCGACTCCACTTTCACTTCCATGCCACGCTGGAGCTTGAGATCACGCGCGTCGTCCGGATGCATGAAACAGACGGCATCCGGGAATGAGCGGTAGAGTTCCGGAACACGGCGAGTCATTGATCCGGAATGCCAGTGCTCCAGCACGCGGCCGGTCACCAGCCAGAACGGATAGGTCTTGTCGGGACTTTCGGCGGGCGGATCGTATGGCAGGGCAAAGATCCGCGCCCTGTGGTCGGGCGTCCCGTAGAAATCCCAGCCCGAACCTGATTTCGCATAAGGGTCGCTGCCTTCCCGGTATCGCCAGCGCGTCTCCTTGCCATTGACCACCGGCCAGCGCAGGCCGCGTGCCTCGTGATAGGCCTCAAAAGGCGCGAGGTCATGGCCGTGACCACGGCCGAATTGCGCGTATTCCTCGAACAACCCCTTCTGCACATAGAACCCGAAGGCCCTGGACTCGTCGTTCTCGTATTTGGGATCGGCATCGCTCAGCGGGAAGTTGTTGACCTCGCCATTGGCGTAAAGAACGTCGAACAGGGTCTTGCCCTTGTATTCCGGCTTCGCGGCGATCAGTTCGGCCGGCCACACCTCCTCGATCCTGAAGCGCTTGGCGAATTCCATCAATTGCCAGAGGTCGGAACGTGACTCGCCCGGTGCCTTCACCAGTTGATGCCAGAATTGCGTTCGTCGCTCGGCATTGCCGTAGGCGCCCTCTTTCTCGACCCACATTGCCGACGGCAAAATGAGATCGGCGGCGAGCGCCGTGACGGTCGGATAGACATCCGACACCACGATGAAGTTTTCCGGATTGCGATAACCTGGATAGCCTTCTTCGTTCATGTTGGCGGCGGCCTGCATATTGTTGTTCACCTGAACCCAATAGGCGTTGAGCTTTCCGTCGCGCAGCATCCGATTTTGTAGAACGGCGTGATATCCGTTTTCCGCCGGGATCGTGCCTTCCGGCAATTTCCAGATCTTCTCGGCGATGTCCCGATGCGCCTTGTTTGTCACCAGCATGTCCGCCGGAAGACGATGCGAGAAGGTGCCGACCTCACGCGCTGTTCCGCAGGCGGATGGCTGACCTGTCAGCGAGAACGGAGAGTTGCCCGGCTCCGAAATCTTTCCAGTCAGCAAATGCAGGTTGTAGACCAGATTGTTGCACCAGACACCGCGGGTGTGCTGGTTGAAGCCCATGGTCCAGAAGCTGGTGACCTTGACCTTCGGATCGGCGTACAGTTCGGCGAGTTCTTCCAGCCGGCCGACAGGCACGCCGGACAGCTTCGACACCTTGTCGAACGAATAGTCCGACACAAACTTCGCGTAATCGTCGAAGCTCATATCGGTCCAGGTGTTCGCCTTGCTCCGGTTGGACGCCTTCTTTTCGAGTTCGGTCTCCGGCCGCAAGCCGTAGCCGATCTCCGTCGTCCCGCGTTTGAATGTCGTGTATTTGTCGACGAAAGCGCGGTTGACGCGATTGGTCTTGATGATGTGGTTCGCGATCGCGTTCAGGATTGCAAGGTCGGTCTGCGGCGTGAAGACGATGCCGAGATCGGCGAGTTCGAACGAGCGCTGCTCGAAGGTGGACAGAACCGCGACCCTGACATGCGGCGCGCTCAGTCGGCGGTCCGTCACACGCGTCCAGAGGATCGGATGCATCTCCGCCATGTTCGAGCCCCAGAGCACGAACGCATCCGCGGCCTCGATATCGTCGTAGCACCCCATCGGCTCGTCAGCGCCGAACGTGCGCATGAAGCCCATCACAGCGGACGCCATGCAATGCCGTGCGTTCGGATCGATGTTGTTGGACCGAAAACCCGCCTTGAACAGCTTGGCCGCCGCATAGCCCTCCCAGATCGTCCATTGTCCGGAACCGAACATGCCGACGCTGGTCGGCCCGTTCTTGCGCAGGGCGTCCTTGAACTTCTCCGCCATGATGTCGAAGGCTTCGTCCCAGCTGACCGGCGTGAACTCACCGTTCTTGTCGAACCTGCCGTTCGTCTTGCGCAGCAAGGGCCGGGTCAGGCGGTCGCCGCCATACATGATCTTGGAGAGGAAATAGCCTTTGACGCAATTGAGGCCGCGATTGACCTCGGACTTGATGTCTCCATGTGTCGCGACCACACGATTGTCCTTGGTGGCGACCATCACACTGCAACCGGTACCGCAGAAGCGGCACGGCGCCTTGTCCCAGTTCAGCAGCGCGTCGGGGCGTTCGGTAAAAAGATTCGCTGCCGTTGCGGGAAGGGCCATGCCGCCGGCCGTTGCGGCCAGCGCGGCCGCTTCCATCTTCAGGATGTCGCGACGGCTGAGCCCGGTCATGCGCATCTCCTAACGGCGAATGTCAGTTTGCATCGATTGCGTGGAACACCAGGGTCGCCGACAGCACATGCGGCATCAGCGATATCTGCGTGAGGCTTTCACCGATGGACTGGCCAGCCACGGAATCGAGCACCACCACGAGTTTGCCGCGGGCGTCGCGCTGCATGATCTCGGCGCCGGCAAGTCTGGTGATCGCATCTTCAACCGCGCCAAGACATTCCGGCCGCGCCTGGACGAGGACGCTCGCGATCTCCGGCGCGCCGGGATGCGCAGGCTTCGACGCCGTTTGTTCGATCCATTGACCGCGTATGAACTGGCGACGATGCGGGCGCATGCTCGTCACCGCTGTGCTGGCGGTCCGGGTGGACCGTTGACGATCTGATAGATCCAGACTGAAAGGCCCCAGGTGCCGACGGTGGCAACCGCAAGTGCTGGCATGGCAATCGCTGTCACGAACAGAAATGCAAAGATCTCCATTCGCCGCTGACGCTTGTGTAAGGCAGAATCCTGCTCAAGCTCGGCCATCGGATGGGTCCCCGGCGAGACCGTTATTCCCACCCCGAACTATAGTGGCCTGCCCGTAGCCTGACAGTATTCTAAGGTATAGCCGCGTCGTTCGCGTTTGCTCGGCGCCCGAAGCGAGTATGGAACTCACCCGATTGAGCTACGTTTGAAGGCGGCAAACTCGCTCACCGGCGATTTCGGTACCGAACGCGAATTCGTGGACGTTACCGCTTTGCCAACGCCTCCAGCACCGCATGGGCGGCGGTGATGCGGGCCGGCGTCGGGATGTTCTTGTTCGCAAGGATCACGATGCCGAGCTGGTGCGCCGGCACGAAGGCAACATAGGCGCTGAAGGCCGCTGTGGAGCCGGTCTTGTTGAACAAGGTCGGTCCCGATGGCGCGCGCGGCGGATCAAGATGCGTCGCCGCATTCGGCTTGAAGATCATGTCGTTCGAATTGCCGGCAAGGAGACGCTTCAGCGTGACCGGCCAGGGATATTGCTCCCAGCCCATGCCCTGCACCATGCCGCCGACCCGGAAATAGCCGACATGGGTTGCCGCGACCGCGCGCGCAAGCGCGGGTTCGAGCCGGTCGGGTCGGATGTTGTCTTCGACAAACCGAAGAAGCGCGGGCGCGCTGCATTTGAGGCCGTAGGCTTCCTCGCCGAACACCGCCAGCCCCATCCGCCGCGGGGTTTTGCCCTTGTAGCCTTGCGCGTAATCCTGCTCGCGCGCCTCCGGCACGCGGATGAAGCAACCTCGCACGCCGAGCTTCGGCAGAAGCTGCGTTTCCATGAGCGAGGTGAAATCGCCGTTCATGGCGAGCGCGGTGACGTGCCCAAGAAGACCGATGCTCGGATTGGAATAAAGACGCATCTCGCCCGGCGCGGTCTTGATCTTGAGCGTCGCAATGAAGCTTTCCGCTTCGGCGAATGTCTTGATCGCATTCGGCAGATGCAGCGGCAGCCCGGCGGTGTAGGTGGCGAGGTTGATCAGGCTCGCCTTGTCGATCGCAGTGTCGCGCAAGGCCGGCAGATATTGTCCGGGATGATCGTCGAACGACAGCTTGCCCTGCGCCTGCGCATAGCCGGCAAGCGTTGCTGTGAACGGCTTCGTGATCGAGGCGATCTCGAACAGCGTATCGGCATTCACCGCAGCCCCGGTCTCCTTCGAGGCGACGCCGTAATAGAACAGATGCTGACGGCCGCCGGCCGTGACGCCGACCGCAAGGCCGGGCACTTCGTGCTCCTTGATGAGGGACGCGAACGTGCGCTCGACAATCGCGCCGACGGTGGCGGCGTCCTGCGCCTGCAGCAACGCGGGCGCGCAAGCAGCAATGATGAATGCGAAGAAAGCCGCGAGCCGTGCCATCATGTCCACCGCGCGTTTCCTTCGTGCGAGGCTACGCTTTCAGTTCATGCTGCCATGCCCTTTCCCCGAACGGGAGAGGTCAATTGCCGTCGCAACACGCCGGCAATCGGGCGGCAATCAATCGTCCGGCGTCAGGCAAAGCAAAATCGCGGTCACCCCTTCTTCTTCATGCCATAGACATGTTCGGGGCCCGGAAAGGCGCGCGAGCGCACCTCTTCCGCATAGCCCTTGATCGCAGCCTCGATACCAGGGCCAAGATCGCCATAGCGCTTGACGAATTTCGGTACACGCGTCGACAGGCCGAGCATGTCTTCCAGCACCAGCACCTGACCGTCGCAGGCCGGGCTCGCGCCGATGCCGATGGTCGGGATCGGGATCTCTGCGGTGATCTTGCGGGCGAGCGGCTCGGCCACCGCCTCGATCACCACCGAGAAAGCCCCCGCCTCGGCAACCGCCTTTGCATCATCTTCGATGCGCGCCCAGTCCGCTTCGTCGCGGCCCTGCGCCTTGAACGAACCGAGGGTGTTGATCGCCTGCGGCGTCAGGCCGACATGTGCCATTACCGGCACGCCGCGTTCGGCGAGAAAGCGGATGGTCTCGGCCATGCGCACGCCGCCTTCCATCTTGATCGCGCCGCAGGTGGTCTCTTTCAGCACGCGCGCGCAGGAGGCGAAAGCCTGCTCCTTCGACTGCTCGTAGGAGCCGAACGGCATGTCGACCACGACCAGTGCCTGCTTCGACCCGCGCATCACCGCGTGGCCTTGCAGGATCATCATGTCGAGCGTGACGGGGATCGTGGTCTCGAGCCCGTGCATCACCATCCCGAGCGAGTCACCGACAAGGATCACGTCGCAATATTTGTCCACGAGCCTCGCGGTGTGCGCATGGTAGGAGGTGAGCATCACGATCGGATCGCCACCCTTGCGAGCGCGAATATCGGGCGCAGTCAGACGCTTGATCTCTTGCTGGACAGACACGTTGCATTACTCCCGGCAGAGCCCGGCGGCTCCATCGGCAGCGAAGTAGCGGATCGGCGGGACGATGGGAAGTGTTAGGCATCCGGGCAGGAGCGGCTGGCGGAGGCGAGCCTCAGCCAGAAACCATTAACAGCCGACCGATATGTCCGTTCCCGGCCGCACATAACGGCCGCAGGCCAGCCGGCAAAGCCCGGCTCCTGTCGCATCGCTGCAGGGGAGCGGCCGCGTGACCGATTTGTTTGCTCGAAAATCAATCTCCGAACTTGCGCGGCAAGCCGAGTGCGACCATGGCCCGAGCGCGCTCAAGCGGACGCTGTCGGCCTCGAGCCTGATCGCGCTCGGCGTCGGCTGCATCCTCGGCGCCGGCATTTTCGTCCTCACCGGCAACGCCGCGGCGACCAATGCCGGGCCGGCGGTCTCGCTGTCGTTTCTGCTGAGTGCATTCGTCTGCGCCCTGGCCGGGCTATGTTACGCGGAGATGGCCTCGAGCGTGCCGGTCGCCGGCAGCGCCTATACCTATTCCTACGCCACGCTCGGAGAGTTCTTCGCCTGGATCATCGGCTGGGATCTGATCCTCGAATATGCCTTCGGCGCCACCGCGGTCGCCATCGGCTGGTCCGGCTATGTCGTGAGCTTCATGAAGGACATCGGACTGCCGATCTCGCCGCGCCTTGCCGCTCCGCCACTCGCTTATGACGTGACGACCGGCGTATGGTCCTTCACCGGCGCGCTGGTCAATCTGCCGGCCGTGCTCATCGTAGCCGGCATGACGGCGCTGCTCATCGTCGGCACGAGCGAGTCCTCCCGCGTCAACAATATCATCGTCGCGATCAAGGTGACGATCGTGGTGCTGTTCGTTGTCGCGGGGTCGTTCTATTTTGACACCGGCAACTGGGTCACATCCGCCAATCCGAAGGGCGACTTTGTCCCGCCCAACGAGGGATCCGGTGTGTTCGGCTGGAGCGGGGTGCTGCGCGGCGCTGCGATCGTGTTCTTTGCCTATATCGGATTCGATGCGGTCTCGACGGCGGCGCAGGAGGCGAAGAACCCGCGCACGGATATGCCGATCGGCATCCTCGGCTCGCTTCTCGTGTGCGCGGTGCTCTACATACTGGTCAGTCTCGTGCTCACTGGCATCGTGCCCTACGACCGGCTGAACGTTGCCGACCCCATCGCTGTCGGTATCGACGCGACCGGCCTGACGTGGCTGCAGCCGCTGGTGAAGCTCGGCGCCGTGCTCGGCCTCACCTCCGCGATCCTGGTGCTGCTGCTCGGCCAGGCGCGCATCTTTTTCTCGATGGCGAATGACGGTCTGCTGCCGTCCTGGGGCGCGCACATTCATCCCCGCTTCCGCACGCCTTATATCAGTTCGCTGCTGATCGCCGCCGTGGTCATGGCGCTGGCCGGAGCCCTGCCGATCGATATGGTTGCGCAGCTCGTCTCGATCGGCACCCTGTTGGCCTTCGCCATCGTCTGCATCGGCGTGCTAGTGCTACGCGTGCGCGAGCCGGACATGCCGCGCGCATTCCGGGTGCCGGCCATCTGGTTGGTCGCACCCGCGGGCGCGCTGAGCACCGTGGTCCTGATGGTGGGGCTGCCGGCCGCGACCTGGTGGCGTCTCGTGATCTGGGGCGCGATCGGGCTGTGCGTCTACTTTCTCTATGGCATCCGGCGGAGCCGCGTCCGTATGGCCGCAGCGACGGACGAAGCCGACGGCCCAGTCCACAGACCGGCACGGTCTGGCGCATAAGGTCGACGCCGTCAGTTGGCCGGCATGAATGAGCTCTACGCGAATCTTCCGGCCGGGACTTACGTCACCTGCAAGGACGACGAAGCGGCCGAATGGCTGGTGGACGAGGGCCAGCGGGGCAGATGTAGAAAGCCCCGCCGCTCTGCGTAAACCCGACCATACAGGAAGGGTGGCGCTCACGCGCGTGGTGCGTAAGATGCGGAATGACCCAGCACCGTATCGACGCTTCACCCGCAACCGTCCATTGGGGACATTTCGATGCCGCACTGAAGCGGGTGCTCACCGTGGACAGCGGCGACACAGTGACGCTGTCATCGGTGTCCGGTCTTCCGGGCTTCCTGCCGGACGAAACGTCCGGCTTCACGGTCGCGCCGGCCCTGCGCGCCATTCATGAGTCGGTCGAGAGCAAAGGGCCGCATATCTGCACCGGCCCGGTTGCGGTCCGTGGGGCCAAGCCCGGCGATACGCTGGAAGTGCGCATCAAGGCGGTCGAGTTGCACGACGACTGGGGCTACAACCTGATCCTCCCCGATATCGGCGGCGCCCTGTCGGAGGATTTCAAGGATCCCCGGGCCCTCATGATCGGGCTCGATCGGGGGCGGATGATCGGCCGTCTGCCCTTCGGGATCGACGTGCCGCTGCGTCCCTTCTTCGGCGTCATGGGCGTCGCGCCGTCGCCATCGGCCGGCTCGGTCTCTTCGGTGCCACCAGGCCGCCATGGCGGCAATATCGACAACAAGGAACTGATCGCCGGCACGACGCTGTTTCTGCCGGTCCATACCGAAGGCGCCTTGTTTTCTGTGGGCGACGGACACGGCGTGCAGGGCGACGGCGAAGTCTGCCTCACCGCGATCGAGACCGGGCTGATCGGCACGTTCGAACTGCATCTGCATCCGGGCCGCCCGCTCGAGTGGCCCTATGCGGAAACTCCGACCCATCTGATCACGATGGCATTCGATCCCGATCTCGATGTCTGTGCAAAGATCGCATTGCGGAACATGATTGGCGCGATCTGCGAACGCACCGGCCTGTCGCGGGAGGACGCTTATACGCTCTGCAGTCTCGCGGCCGACCTGCGGATCACGCAGGTGGTCAACGGCAACAAGGGCGTGCATTGTATGCTGGAGAAGCGGTACCTCGCCCCGCGGACCTGACGCCCCTGCGTGCGCCGTGCCGTGCGGAGCGCTTCGCGCGTTCCGCTTCAGCCGTGGATCACCGGCACGCCGATGATGATCGGGTGAAACAGCAGCACCAGCGCGATATAGGCGACGGTGCCGACCACCACCGCGACAAGGTCGCCGGGCCATCCGCCCCGAGCCAGAACAGGGCCGCCCGGATCGCTGCGGTGTTTCAGCGTGATGCGATCGAACACCGCCCAGGCGAGGAAGGAGCCGAACAGGATCACCGAGCCGAGATCGCCATTGGCCATGAGGTGCGCAAACGCCCAGAGCTTCACGCCGACCAGCATCGGATGTTTCAGCCCCCGTTTCAGGTGGCCTGGAATATAGGCCGCGGCGATGCAGACCACGGCCATCCAGTTGAGCAGCAAGGCGAGATGCCGGGTCCAGACTGGCGGGTACCACAGGTTGACCCACTCCGTGGCCCGGTAGCGAGCAAAGCCATAGGCGATCAGCACAAGGCCGATGGCGGACAGGATCGAGAACGCGATCTTGTAAGGCGTCTCGCCGATCCGCGCGATCAGGCGGGCCCGCGCCTCACGCCGCGTCACGAAGATATGCGGGGCGAAAAATACGATCAGTCCGACGATGAGCGTGGTAAGACCCATGCAACCCGGCTGGCCTCCCTGGAGAGACTCCAGTTAAGGAAAAGCCGCGACCGCTGGCAAGGCCGCCCGGTTCGGGTGAGACTGGGCCCGCCGCCAAGGGAGCGCACCAGGGGAACGCAGCAAGGGGCCGCCGCCAAGGGGAAGGGACGAAGATGAGAGTCGCAGCGCTGATATTGGCCGCCATCATCGGCGTGATCACGCCAGCCAAGGCTCAGGACTGGCCGGCAAAGACAGTGCGCATCGTGGTGCCCTTTGGCCCCGGTTCGACGCCCGATATCGTGGCGCGGCTGCTCGCCGAGCAATTGCAGGCGAAATATCCCGGCTCGGCTTTCGTGATCGAGAACAAGCCGGGCGCGAGCGGCAATACCGGCACCGATGCGGTCGCGAAGGCAACACCGGACGGCACGACGATCGGGGTCTCGATCGGCGGACCGCTCGCCATCAACACCATCCTGTTCTCGAAACTGCCGTACGATCCGAAAAAGGATATCGCGCCGATCACGCAGCTTGTGACGATGCCGAGCGCGCTCGCGGTCCATCCCGATCTCGGCGTGAAGACTGTCGCCGACCTGATTGCATTGCTGAAGAAGGAACCCGGCAAATACAATTTCGGGTCGATCGGCAACGGCTCGCTCTCGCACCTCACCATGGAGGCGATCGCGCAGAAAAGCGGCGCGCAGCTCGTTCACGTCCCCTACCCCTCCTCTCCCGCCGCGATGACCGCCCTGGTGCGCGGCGACGTGCACCTGGCGGCGCTGCCGGCAATTGCGGTGACGCCGCAATCCGACGTCGGCAAGGTCACCATCATCGCGGTGACGCTGCCGAAGCGCTCGCCGTTCCTCTCCAACATTCCGACGCTGAAGGAATCTGGCGTCGATGTCGAAGCCGATACCTGGATGGGGCTGATCGCGCCCGGCGGCACACCCCCGGCGCTGATCGCCGCGATCAACAAGGATGTGGTCGAGGCGTTGCAGGCGCGCGCCGTGCGCGACAAGCTCGCCACGCAATATATGGAGCCGGTCGGCAACAGCCCCGACGCCTTCCGCGCGGTGATCGACAACGAGGCCGCGCGCTGGTCGCCGATCATCAAGGCCGGGAACATCAAGATCAACTGATCGCACTGCGCGATGTGGGAGCGCGATGTGGGAGCGCCTGTGACTTACGTCAGCGAACCCGCGCGCCGGACGCCGCTCTTCGGCACCTATGACATTGCCGTCCTTGGCGGCGGCCCTGCAGGAATCGCAGCAGCAGCCGCGGCCGGCGCACTCGGCCGCAGCGTTCTGCTGATCGAACGCTACGGCTTTCTCGGCGGCATGGGGACTGCGGCCGGCGTCACCAATTTCTGCGGGCTGCATGCCAATGTGCATGGCGAGATCCGCCAGGTCGTGCATGGCGTGGCCGACGACCTCCTTCGCCGGATCGACCGGCTCGGCGGGCTCAATCCGCCGCATTCGATCTTCGGCAAGACCTTCGCCCAGGCCTATGACAATGCGAGCTACAAGATCGCGGCCGACGATCTCCTCATCTCGCGCAAGGTCGCCATCCTGTTTCACGCCTTCGCCGCGG
>NZ_DATMRX010000246.1:0-4849 GCF_035565855.1 Pseudorhodoplanes sp. | reverse complement strand
ACCGGTGCGTTCAACTGGCCGCAATAATATTCTGACTCGGCCGCATTCTTCGGAAATTTGGTCCAGCGGAATTCCGCGAATGATGGGTTCGACAGCGTCGCGACCACGCCGCGACGGATGATCGCCTTCTCGGCATCGCTGAAGCTTCGCATCTCGCCATGGCCATAGCGCGCCGGAATGCCGGACGTGGGCAGCATCCCCTTTTCGGGGAGACAGCCGGCGCAGGTCAGCGCAATCGCGGCGATGGCGAGGAATTGCTTCATCAGGTGACTGGTTAATACGTCATCATGAATCTCCGTTGAGCTTAGAGCATTGGGTTGTGGCCCGGAGAGGGTTTTACGGACTAGAAACAGACAGAGCTGTTCCGTGACAAATCAGCCACACCACCTATGCCGCTGAGTTAAAAAGATAATTCTCGCCGATCCCGAGTAGGCCGTGCCGGCTGTCCACATCCACCGTTGTCCCCATCCGGCGGGGAATTTCCGTTGTATCCAGCGGTGATTGCTGGCTTATTGGTTGCGTCTCCGGTAAGCCGCGCCGCGATCGTGAACAGATCGCTTCCGCCGCTCTGCTCGTGCCGGAGCCGAACAAGAAAGTCGAGGTCAGCGTGTCAGCCAAAGTGAAGGCCGGATCCGGCGTCGCAGACCATGAGGCCAGTCTGGTTGCATCTGCGCTGAAGACGTTGGATGCAGCCGGCAGCGGTATCGCCGCGCTCTCGGCTGCGCTTCGGGACAGCCTCGGCCACGCTCTTGTGGCGGCTGCCGATGCGATCCGTACCTCCCAGAACGACCCGAAGAATGGCCGCCTGATTGTCACTGGCATGGGCAAGTCCGGCCACGTCGCGCGCAAGCTGGCCGCCACCTTTGCATCGACCGGGACACCGGCCTTCTTCGTGCATCCAAGCGAAGCCAGCCACGGCGATCTTGGCATGATCACCCGGGACGACGTTATCCTGGCGTTGTCGTGGTCCGGCGAAACCGCCGAACTGAAGAACCTGATCGACCATTCCAAGCGCCACAGCGTTCGCCTGATCGGAATTACCTCTGAGGTTGGGTCGACACTTGGCCGCGCCGCCGACGTTGCACTGGTACTACCGCAGGTCCGCGAAGCCTGCCCGCACAATCTCGCGCCGACCACGTCGTCGCTGATGCAGCTTGCGCTCGGCGATGCGCTTGCCATTGCGCTGCTCCAAAGCCGAGGTTTCTCTGCGCGGGATTTCCATGTGCTGCATCCGGCCGGCCGGCTCGGCGCGCTGCTCAAGTCAGCGCGCGACGTGATGCGCACGGGCGACGCCGTCCCGCTGGCCAATAGCGGCGCGCTGATGTCGGACGCCGTGATCGAAATGTCGGCGAAGGGTGTCGGCTGCGTCGGCATCCTCGACGCGCACGGGCAACTCACGGGCATCATCACCGACGGCGACCTCCGCCGCAACATGCGTCCGGGCCTCACCGAGTTAGCCGTCGACGACATCATGACCCGCAATCCGAAATCATGCCGGCCGGATCAACTGGTCAGCGAGGTCATCGAGGCGCTGAACGCTTCGAAAATCACCGCCATGTTCGTGGTCGAATGCCATCGGCCGGTAGGCGTCCTGCATCTCCACGATCTGCTGCGTATCGGCGCAGCCTAATTTGCCGTCGCGATGGATGTATCGTCCGAGCCGCTACGGCATGGATGGATCGCCGGATTGGCGATCGCCGCCCTCGCCGGCATTCTGTGCGCGATCGTGATCGTTCTGCTGCGTCCCCTGATGGTGCGCTATGCGCTGGCGCGTCCCAATGCGCGGTCCTCGCATACGATCCCGACCCCGCAAGGCGGCGGGATGGCAATCGTCGCAAGCACATTGCTGATGGCGGGTTCCGTTTTGGCCCACGGCGGACGTATGTCCCCGTCCGAAGCTGCTGCGATCGCGGCCGTCTTTGGCGCGACACTGCTTATCGCGATCCTTGGTGCTATCGATGATATCCGTCCAATCGAGGTGATTCCGCGGCTGCTGGTCCAGGCTGTCGCCGTCGGCATTGTGATCGCAGCGCTCCCGGCGCAATTCCAAATGACACCGCTGCTGCCGTGGTGGCTCGAACGCGTCATGCTGGTGTTCGCCGGCCTTTGGTTCGTCAACCTCGTCAACTTCATGGACGGGCTCGACTGGATGACGGTTGCCGAAATGGTTCCGGTCACGGCGGCGCTTGCACTGTTCGGCATGCTGGGCGCATTGCCGGAGGCCGGCGTCGTCGTCGCGCTCGCGCTCCTTGGTGCGCTGGTCGGCTTCGCACCGTTTAATCGGCCAGTCGCGCGGCTGTTTCTAGGGGACGTCGGGAGCCTGCCGATCGGCCTCCTCATTGGCTGGCTGCTTGCTCTGCTGGCCAACAAGGGGCACCTCGCAGCTGCGCTGCTACTGCCGCTTTATTTCCTGCTTGACGCCAGCGTGACTTTGCTGCGACGGCTCGCGCGCGGCGAGCGCCTCTGGCAGGCACATCGCAGCCATTTCTATCAGCTCGCGACTGACAACGGCTTCTCGGTACCGCAAATCATTGCGCGGGTCTTTGCTGTGAATATCGTGCTCGCGGTACTGGCCTACATCTGCATTCGCTTCAACACGCACGCGGTGGAAATTGCCGCGCTTGTTGCGGGACTTATCGTCGTGTCATCGTTGTTGCTGCGCTTCTCGATGAAGCGGTCGTGAGATGCGGGTACTGATCACGGGGGCGAGTGGTTTCGTCGGGCGCGCGCTGACCTGCAGCCTGTCGCGCGCCGGTTATCAGGTTCGCGCCGCGGCACGTAACCGCGGCGCTGTGCCACGAGCCGAAATCCTCGAGATTGTGCAGCTCCCCGATTTGGCGAAGCCGGTCGACTGGCGGCCGCTGCTGGCCGATGTCGACGCGGTAGTACATCTCGCCGGTATCGCGCATATCTCACGAAAGCTGCCGGACACGATTTACGACCGCGTAAATCGCATCGCTACGAAGGAACTCGCGCTGGCCGCATCCCTGTCGCCCAATGTTCGGCGGCTGGTCTTCATCTCATCGATCCGTGCGCAAACCGGCCCCGTCTCCGATCACATTTTGACTGAGAACGACCCACCGCAGCCGGTCGACGCGTATGGTCGCTCCAAGCTCGCCGCCGAAGCCTTCGTGCGCGGCTACGGCGCGCCATGGACGATCCTGCGTCCTGTCATGGTGTATGGACCGGAAGCACGCGCCAATTTCCGACAACTCGCACGCGCCGCCGCGTTGCCGCTGCCACTCCCCTTCCGCGGCCTCGACAAACGGCGATCTGTCGTGGCACTCGACAATCTCCTCTCCGCCATTCGCTTCACGCTGGAGCACCCTGCCACAGTTAATCAGACCTACATCGTGGCGGATCCGACGCCGATCTCGCCTGCCGAAATGATCGCGATCATGCGCGAGGCACGTGGCCGTGCGCCGGGCCTCGTGCGGGTGCCACAACATTGGATACGCGCCGGCCTGGCCACCATAGGCAAGCGCGACGCCTGGGATCGCATCGGTGCCCCCTTGATCGCAGACATTACGAAACTGCGCGATGCCGGCTGGGTGCCGCCCACGGACACTCCGCAGGCACTTGCCGATCTGGTTCGGCGCGGCTAGGCCGCTTCGCCCTTGAAATCTGGCACAGCGTCGCGGAGCACGCGATAGATCGCATCACGGTCTTCGCGGACAAGGCCGTGCTCGAGCGTTGCCAGCCATCCACGCATCGTGTCGATCGACGGCGACAATGGCCGCGCGGCCACCACTCCATCAATCCCGATCTCAGCGGTCGGCTCTTCCTGCGCGAACAGGATCTCGTGCAACCGTTCGCCCGGTCGCATTCCGGTGAAGGTGATATCGATGTCGTGGTTGGGTTCGAGGCCTGACAGCCGGATGATGCGTTCGGCGAGATCGACGATCTTCACCGGCTGGCCCATGTTCAGCACATAGACCGCGACATCCGAGCGCTCCGGGCCGACCGCGTGGGTGCTGGCGGTCACGACGAGGTCGCATGCTTCCCGGATGGTCATGAAGTATCGCACCATGTCGGGATGCGTGACGGTGACCGGACCGCCGGCCTCGATCTGCGCCTTGAATTTCGGAACCACCGAGCCGTTCGATGCCAGCACGTTACCGAAGCGCACCGCGATCAGCCGCATCGACGTTGTATCGCCCTGGCGGGCGAATTGCGCGTCGAGCGCCTGACAATACATTTCCGCGAAACGCTTCGTCGCGCCCAGCACCGAAACCGGCTCGATCGCCTTGTCGGTGGAGATCATCACCATCGCCCTCGCACCGGATGCGACGGCGGCATCCGCGACGTTGACCGAACCGAACACGTTGGTCTTGACGCCCTCGCCCCAATCTCGCTCCAGCAACGGCACGTGCTTGAGTGCGGCCGCATGGAATACGATGTCGGGCTCGAAATCCTGCATCAGCCGCATGATCCGGTCGCGATCTCGGATATCGGCGAGCCGCCCGCTGATCTGCGCGCCCGACGTCTTGCTGGTCAGCGACTCCAGGACGGCATGCAGGGCCGGCTCCGAATTCTCGATCACCAGCAGCCGCGCTGCACCGAAAGTGACGACACGATCGCAGATCTCGGCCCCAATCGATCCGCCTCCGCCGGTCACAACGACCGAGCGCCCCTTGATGAAGCCCTCGAGCCGCCGGTAATCGATTTTGACGCTCGGTCGCAGCAGCAGGTCTTCGACATTGACCGGTGCAAGGCGCAGAGCCTCGACGCCATCGTCAAGCGACGGCAGCCGGCTGGTGCTGAGCCCGAGCCGGCGCGCCCGCATCAGCAGCGTATCGGTCTTTACATCCGGCTCGAACGCGGACGGCGTCAGCACCACGCGCCGGAC
>NZ_DATMRX010000245.1:0-5260 GCF_035565855.1 Pseudorhodoplanes sp. | reverse complement strand
GCATGTGTCGGGATCATCCTCAATGCAAAGGAGGTTCGGCATCGGCATTGGCTTCCGGAGCGCCGGGTCCTGCGACCGGCAGAGTGATGGTTACAAGCGTGCCTTCATTGGGCCCGCCGTCGACCCGTATGGTCCCCTGGTGGTTTTCAACGAATTTCCGGGCGACATAGAGGCCGATGCCCGCGCCATGCACCCCGCGGCTGTTGCGCGCTCGATAATAGGCCTCGAAGATCTTCTCGCGTTCGTCGGGCGCGATACCCGGCCCCCGATCCGCAACGGTCAGCACCGCATGACCGTTGCGGCGCGTCCCGCCGATCCGCACCTGTCCGCCGGGCGGGGAAAACTTGATTGCGTTCGACAAGACGTTGCCGATGATCTGGCGCAGCATATCCGGATCGCCCTGCACCTCCTCCGGCAGGCCTGACAGGTCGGCCTCGAATGACACCGCACTGGTGTCGAGATCGACGAAAACATCCTCAACCAGCTGACGCAGATCGACGGGGACGAGGCGCATGTCGGAACTGCGTTCGCCGACTTCCGATGCAAGCTGGACCTGCTGGACGATCGCCTGAATGTGCCGGACCGCCCCGCGTATCTTGTCTGCCCGCGCCTGATCGCCGGTATCGAGGCTGCGGCGCAGCAGAAAGGCCTGCCCATCAATGGTGGTCAGCGACGTGCCGATTTCGTGCGTCAGTACATCGAGAAACCGCCGTCGCGTCTTGGCATTGGCCGTTTGCTCGTTGAGGTCCGCCTGCATCAAGGCCTCGGCATCCTTTCGCGTCGTCACCAGCACCGCGACCACCCATTGCGCGGCAATGGCGATCGCACGATTGGCGAAGAACACGATGGAGAGCGCTTCGTCCGGCGGATTGATAAAGGAGCCGAGCACGGAAAACAGCGTGGCGACCGCGGCGGCGATATAGGCCGAGCTTCGGAAGCTGAAGATCGAAAGAAAGATGATCGCGGCGTAGATGAAACAGATCGTGACGTGATCCGGCGTGGTGTCGAGATCGGCAAAAAACACCAGCACCATCAGCAGCAACACGATCGCGAAGATCAGCCACTCCTTGCGGGAGATGGGAGGAGGCGCAGATGAGGCTGGCAATTCTGACATTCGCGATCGGCGCCTGATGTTGCTGCTGCCACCAGCGCTCGCATATCGCCGATTGAAGCGGCGGACAATCGCCGTCTCGGAATACGTCAGCCCGGCCGCCGCATCACCACGAGGTTGGACACCATCACCTGAACCGGCTCATCGCGCTGATTGTACGTCGTTGTGCGGACCTTCATCAGCCCCTGATCGGGCCGCGATTTCGACGGCCGCACCTCCAGCACCTCGGTGACAAGGCGGAGCGTGTCGCCCGGCCGGGTCGGCCGCGGCCAGCGGATTTCGTCGACTCCCGCGCCGATGATGCCGCCGGCGATCGGCAGGCCGCCATCGACCAGCATTCGCATGGTCATCGACACCGTATGCCAGCCGCTTGCCGCCAGACCCTTGAAGAAGGTGTTGGCCGCCGCGCCTTCGTCGAGATGAAAGGGCTGCGGATCGAACTGGCGCGCATAGGCCTTGATCGCGTCCGCCTCCACGATCGTGGACGGCGAGGCGAAAGTCTGACCGGGTGAAAAGTCCTCCAGATACAGCGGCGTTTGGGCCATCGGCCTCCCCCTCCCCCTTTCCAATGCGGGCGTGTAGACTACACGTGACCCGCGCAGCCGCGCCAATTTTGAACAAAACGCGAGGACACCTCATGGATCAGACCGTCCGCAAGATCAGCGCCGAAGACATCAACCCCCGTCACGATTGGGGGCGTGCGCTGCCGGTGCTTGGCACCATGGGGGTCGATTTCGAGGAGCGCGTCGATTACCGCCGCCTGCACAATTACCGGCTCTCCCGCGCCCGTGCGGCCCTGGAGAAGTCCGATCTCGGCGCCCTTCTGCTGTTCGACGACAACAACACCCGCTACGTCACTTCGACCAAGATCGGCGAATGGGCCCGCGACAAGCTCTCGCGCTGGACCCTTTTGACCCGCGGTTCGGCCGATCCGATCTTGTGGGACTTCGGCTCCGCGGCCGTTCACCACAAGCTCTATTCCCCATGGCTGAAGCCGGAAAATTGCCGGGCCGGTCTTGTCGGCCTGCGCGGCACGGTTCATCCGGATTTCGGCCTGATGCGGCGCCATGCCCAGGAAATCGCGTCGCTGCTCAAGGAGGCCGGCGTTGCCGACATGCCGGTCGGTGTCGACCTGATCGAGCCGCCGATGATGTTCGAACTGGAACGCGCCGGCATCAAGGTCAAGGACGGCCAGCAGGTCATGCTCGAAGCGCGCGAGATCAAATCGGCCGACGAGATCGCACTTCTGAACCGCGCCGCGGCCATGGTCGACGGCGCCTATGATCTCATCAACGAGAAGCTGCGGCCGGGCGTGCGCGAGAACGACATCGTCGCCGAGGTCAACAAGTTCCTCTACACCCATGGCTCGGACGACGTGGAAGCGGTGAATGCGATTTCCGGCGAACGCTGCAATCCGCATCCGCACAATTTCACCGACCGCATGATCCGGCCCGGCGATCAGGCCTTCTTCGACATTCTTCAGTCGTTCATGGGCTATCGCACCTGCTATTACCGCACCTTCAACGTGGTGCGTGCCACCGACTCGCAGCGCGATGCCTACAAGAAGGCGCGCGAATGGCTCGACAATGCGATGGCGCGCATCAAGCCGGGTGCTTCAACCGCCCATATCGCCGAAGCATTCCCCAAGGCGGGCGAATTCGGCTTCCCCGACGAGATGGCGGCCTTCGGCCTGCAATTCGCGCACGGCCTCGGTCTCGCGCTGCACGAGCGGCCGATCATCTCGCGCGTGGTGTCGATGGATCACCCGACCGAGATCAAGGAAGGCATGGTGTTTGCGATCGAGACCTATTGCCCGGCGACCGACGGCTATTCCGGCGCGCGCATCGAGGAAGAGGTCGTGGTCACCGACAAGGGCTGCAAGGTCATCTCGCTCTTCCCCGCCGAGGATCTGCCGATCAGCGCCAAATACTAGGTCCGGCTGGCCGCCGGTGCCATCTGCCGCGCGGACGACCGGACAAGAAATTCGGACGGCATGAGGTTTATTCCCGTGCGGTGGCCTCCTAGATGAGGCCCCCGCACCGGCCAGCGGCCGTGTGTCTGCAACGATTGGGAGAACGAGCATGGCAACGAGCCTGAAGGCGATGATGGAAGCGGCCAACGCGGCGGTGCCGCGCATCACGCCCGCACAAGCCAGGGAGCTGATCGGCAAGGACAATGTGCTTGTCGTCGATGTGCGCGACGCCAAGGAGGTCGAACAGACCGGCAAGGTGCCGGGTGCGATCAACGTTCCGCGCGGCATGATCGAATTCCGGGCCGACCCGGATTCGCCTTACCACGACAAGCATTTCGACAAGTCCAAGACCGTGATCGTCTATTGCGCATCCGGCGGCCGCTCGGCGCTCGCGGGCAAGACGCTCAAGGATCTCGGCTTCGAGAAGGTGCAGAATCTCGGCGGCTTCAAGGACTGGGCGGAAAGCGGCGGGCCTGTCGACAAGGCGTGACGCCTCGCGCAAGCATGACCATCCGGCGCGGTTTGCCTGCCTGGCTCCGCTCCCTGATCCCCCTCGGGACTGCGCTGCTGTTGATGGTCCTGCTGCCCTTTCTGTTCTTCGCCGCGCTGTTCTGGGCGGCGGAGGGAAGCTGGGACTTCGAAGGCCGCTCGGGTCTGCGTTACTGGGTGTTCGTGAAGGGCTCGCGGCTCGACCGGCTCGGCCTAGTCGCGCCTGTGCAAGATCCGCCGCCGAAATACAGCGTCAGCCTGCAGGAGGGCACTTTCCCGGGCTGGAAAGTGCTCGCCTATCAGAGCACCGCAACGCCGCGCGCCATCATCGCCGCCTATGCCGAGCGCTGCCAGGCGCTTGGCCTGCGCGTCACAAAGCGAACCGAGCCTGCAGACGATGATGACTCAATCGCGTCGCTCGTGTGTGAGATCGAACCTTATCTCGACGCGGAGTTCCGTGCCGAGCGCAAGCCGCCGGCGACAACGACGGAGGTCGGACTTCGGGTCTGGGGAAGCGATTAGGGCCGCGCGGCCTTCATAGCGCTGGCGGGCAGGTCGGGCCGGTGCGGTTTTGCGCTTCCAGTCCGCAAGGTTTCCGGGTCAAATCCCGCACCGGACCCATACGCCCGTCACACGCCGCATACGCGCATCATGAGCCAATATCCGCATCCGCATTATCGCACGCCCAAACAGGCCGCCGAGCATCGCGCCTACATGATCCGCACGATCCTGTGGCTCGCGGCGATCCCGCCATTGATCTTCGTCGTGATGGCGTTCGGCTACAGTGATCAGGCACCGGCTTTCCTGCGCGATCTCACCGTTCAGCTCGATACGGCGTTCGGCCGACCGGTCTGGTCGATCATCGGTCCCGCCGCCAAATAGCGCTCGCCGCCGCTGCAAACGAAAAGGCCCGCATCGCTGCGGGCCTTTTTCTTTTGCCGAAAGACTTCAGGTCATTGCTGACGTTGCGTCGCCGGCTGGGCCGTACGTTGCGCCGGAGTCCGCCGTTGCTGCGCCGTCGACGCCTGCGGCTGCTGGAAGGCTGAGAAGTTCGCGGCGAACGGGTTTTGCGGCTTGCCGCCCGGATTGAGAGACGCCATCCGATTGATGAAGGTTTCCGGCAGGTACATGTTCGGGTTCGGCGAATCGAGACCGATGTACCGTGCGATATCCGCGGCGAACGCGTTGCAGTTATAGGTCGTCGCGTGCCAGGTCTTCTTGGTCGCCTGCAGGTGTTTGATATAGGCGAGCGCCCGGCGGTACTCCGCCTCGGTCAGCGTCACGCAGAAGCGCGCGGTCAGGTATTGCTCGTCGAGATCGCCCCAGGACGCCCCGGTCTCCGACTCCACCGGCACCATCATGCCCCGCATATAGGTATTGGGGTCGTCGCCCTTGGGATGCAGGCCGGCGACCTGGAAGCTCGCGAAGCGATTGCCTTCGCCAAGTCGGCCATGGAAGACGAAGGTATGGCCGTAGCTGACGGCGGTGCGGGAGCGGAATTCGATGAAATACGGCTTCCCGGCTGCGCGCACCGCGCGGCAACCCGTCGAGGTGACCGGCATTTTGATCGGCTCACGCCGCGGGCCTTGCACCTGCGCTTGCGCCGGCTTCTGCTTTGCTCGCTCGCCGGTCACATGGACCGCCGGGAGCGTTGAGCCGGTCGAACCGGTCGAGGCCGGCCCCGGATC
>NZ_DATMRX010000244.1:0-13470 GCF_035565855.1 Pseudorhodoplanes sp. | reverse complement strand
CCTTGGGCGCGGTCACGGCCGTTGTGCGCATCTGGCGCACCGGCGCGCTTTTCGCCGGGGCCTTCCTGGCCGGGACTGGCCGCGAAGGTGTCGCTGCCGCCGCACGCTGGACAGGCTTCGCCACGGGTTGCCCCGAGAGCTTGAAGGCGCCGATCCGTTCGGCCATCGCTTCGGCCTGCTCCCCGAGCGTGCGGGCCGCCGCCGCATTCTCCTCGACCATTGCCGCATTTTGCTGCGTCATCTCGTCGATCTGCGACAGCGTCTTGTTGATCTGCTCGATGCCGGTGGCCTGCTCGCCGCTCGCCGTGGCGATGTCGGACACGAGATCGACGACCTCCTTGATGGAGTTCATGATCTCCTCGAGCGTCGTGCCGGTGCGATTGACGAGGTCGACGCCCTGCCGGACCTGACCGGAGGAATCGAGGATCAGATCCTTGATGTCCTTGGCCGCCTGCGAGGAGCGTTGCGCAAGGCTGCGGACTTCGGAGGCGACGACGGCAAATCCGCGTCCCGCCTCGCCGGCACGGGCCGCTTCGACAGCGGCGTTGAGGGCAAGGAGATTGGTCTGCCGCGCAATCTCGTCGATCACCGAAATGATGTCGGCGATCTTGCTGGACGAGCCTTCGATCCGGGCCATGGCCGAGACCGCTTCGGCGACGACGGCTCCGCCGCGATTGGCGACCTCACGGGTGCCTTGCGTGAGATCGTTCGCGCGCCTTGCATTCTCTGCATTGTTTTTGACGGTCGCGGCGATCTGTTCCATCGAAGACGATGTCTCTTCGAGACTTGCCGCCTGTTCCTCGGTGCGCTGCGAGAACGCCGCCGTCGCGCTCGAAATCTCGTCCGAGGCGCCGGTTACTTCGTGGGCGACAGCCGCGATCGCGCCGATCGCATCGTTGAGCTTGGCAACCGCACCATCGAAGTCGTCCTTCAATTTGCGATATTCGTCGGGAACTTCGGGGAGACGGCAGGTGAGATCGCCCTGCGCCAGCTGCGACAACGTTTGCGTCAATGCCTCGACGACGGCGGCTTGCCGCTTCATCGCCTCGGCGCTCGCCTCTTCCGCCGCCTTGCGCGCTGCATTCGCTGAATCGATGTAGGCCGTGATCGCGATATCCATGTCGAGGAACACGGCCTTGATCAGCGCGCCGATCGTATTTGCCGCCTGATCGGGCCCTTGCTTCTGGAACAGGCCCTTCGGCCACTTCGCGGCAAGCACGGTCTTGATCAGTTCGGAGGCCATCAGGGAATAGCCGCCGATATACACTCGCGGGTCGACCCCGATCTGCGCATGCGTTTCGCCGATCTTGCGGGCACCTTGATAATATTCGTCGCTGAACTCAGCGCCGCTGATCCGCGCCCAATGGCGAAGCTGTCCGCTCCGGGCGCGGCTGACGCGGTCGCTGTCGGAGAAGAAGCGCGCCCCGGCCGGAGTGCTGCCGATCACCCGGTAGAATTCGTCGAGGATGCCGGGCATCGCCTGGTCAATCAGCGGCTTCACCTCGCGGATATTAGTCAGGGCTTGCTCGTCGAGCCCGATGAACCGGAGGCGTTCGGCAATCACGTCGCTGTCTGTCATTCTTTCTCGACCCCGAATGAGTCGCTCGAAACCGCTCGGGCCGACTCAATTACAGTCATGATCAGGGGATTGGATTAAACTCGAATTAATGCCCCGATTGCGGAACTGACGTGCTGCACGCGCATGACTCGCACACTGGTTGTGCGACGCCGATCGGTGAAGTCGAATTCCGCGTCCTTGACGCCGTTACTTCCCCGCGGCCGGGCGCGCGGAGGCGCGCTCGGCCGGGACGATATCGAACTGGCGCAGTATGCCGCGCCGGAGCACATCAAAGGTGACAGGCCGTCCGATCCGGTCTGCATTGAGCAGACGGATCAGGTCGTCGACGCCGGTGACGGTCTCGCCATCGACCCGCACGATGACGTCGAGGGTCATCAGTCCGCCGTTATCGGCCGGCGCGCCCTGCTCGATGGTGGTGATCATCGCGCCCGAGGCGTTGTCGATATCGGCCGCGCGCGCATGCCGTCGCGGCACCGCGACGGTCTGGCCGGCAATGCCGATGAAGCCGCGCCGCACGCGGCCGTGCCGGATCAGCTCGCTCAGCACGGTCTGCGCCGTGTTGCTCGCGACCGCAAAGCAGATGCCCTGCGCGCCCATGATGATCGCCGTGTTGATACCGATCACTTCGCCATGCGAGGTGACCAGCGGTCCGCCGGAATTACCGGGGTTGAGCGCAGCGTCGGTCTGGATCACGTCCTCGATCAGCCGGCCGGTCTGGGCGCGCAGCGAGCGGCCCAGCGCCGAGATTACGCCCGCGGTCACGGTCGATTCAAATCCGAGCGGATTGCCGATGGCAACCACGAGCTGGCCACGGCGCAGCTTCTTGGAATCTCCGAGCGGCGCGGTCGGCAGATTGCGGACGGCATCGGCGCGGATCAGCGCGAGATCGGTGTCCGGGTCTTCCCCGAGCAGCCGCGCCTCCATGACGCGGCCCTCGGAATCGGTCAGCCGCAATTCACGCGCGCCGTCCACCACATGGCTGTTGGTCAGGACGAGCCCGTCGGGTGCGATGATCACGCCGGAGCCGACGCCGCTTGCGGCGCGCCCCTTGCTGTCCTTCTTGCGGGTCTCGACCCGCACCACCGCGGGGCCGACGCGGTCGGCAACGCCGATCACGGCGTGCGAATAGGCGTCCAGCAGCGCCGCGTCCTGCGCGGCGGGATCGACATGCGGCTGCGCTTCGTCGGTATCGAACAAGGCGATATTGGTTACGTCGAGCATGGTCGCTCTCACATCATTGCACGCGCGACCGCGGACAAGGTCCACGGTCCCAGTCGCCGGCCGCGCTTTCAGGGTGTCCGCAGATGTAGGTACGCGGCCCCGAAAAAAAAGGGAGGGTCCGTCGGACGGCGATAGCGCACGACTACCCAACCCGAAGCGCAGCACCTCATCGGCGCCCGGTCCGGCCCCATCGCAAAGGGCGCTACTTGATGTGCTGGAACAGCTCGACGAAGAAATAGGGGCCGAGGCAATACACGCTGGTCCATACCAGCGCGCCCGCCGCCTGCGCCATCAGGAAAAGATGAAACGGCATCGCGAGCGAGCCCGCCACGAGCCCGTTGAGCTGGCGCAAGAGCGGGACGAAGCGCGCGATGAATACGATCCAGAGACCGCCGCTTGTGAAACGCGCCTCGACCGCGTCGAGGCGTTCGTTGGTCAGTCCGATCTTTGGGCCGAAGCGGCGCAACAGCATGTTGCCGCCAAGCCGGCCGACCAGATAGCCGGTGGAGTCGCCGAGGATTGCGCCGAACAGGACCGCTGGATACAGCGTGAAGATCGACAGCTCACCCTTGGCGGCCAGCAAGCTCGCGGCAATCACCCCGGTCTCGCCGGGCACCGGCGAGCCCATCGATTCCAGATAGATCATCACGAAGATCGCGAGCGCGCCGTAGGTTTTCAGAAACGGCTCGAAGATCGCCCAGCCTTCGTGCAACGTCGTGAGCATCCGCAGCCTCCCCGATCGCACCGCAACTCATGGCATATCTTGCAGACGAGTCGCGACAGGCTACATCGGATCGGTGCCGCCACGCCTGGCCGACCAGACGACCAATGCGGACACGGCCAGGATCGCAAGCAAGGCGCTCCAGGGGCCGGCCGCGGCATAAGCCACAGCACCGCCCAGCGCGCCGACCAGAAATCCGCAAAGCACCAGGAACACCGTGGCGAAACGCTTGCGTGCTTCGGCGACCTGTGCGGCGAGGTCGGGGTCTTTGCTCACCTTTGCCGGCCGAAACGCCGCATAGATCAGCTCGGTCGCCTCGATCGCAAGCTGCGTGGAATTGCCGGTCATCACGTTGGTTTGCGGGACGCCTCTGAGCAGCAGACGCACCAGCGCGGATTGCACGCCCATCGCCGCGGCCGACAATAGTCCAGCCACAGCGCCCAGCCAGGCGTCCGGATCGGTGATCGGCCAGGCATACATCATCAGTCCGACAAAGCCCGCGAGCAGCAGCGCCTCGAGCCCGAAAACCAGCGGCAGCGACGAACGGTCGCCGCCTCGCCTTGCGATGATGATCGCCGCCGCGATCCCTGCACCGAGCATGAAAGCCGGAATGGCGAGCATCTTGGCGACGACGCCACGATCATCCACCACGAGTTCGGCGGCAGCGACGACGAAGCTTCCCGTCACCTGCGCTGCGAAAAATCCGAATAATGCGAGGAAGGTGATGCTGTCGACGTAACCGGCAACCAGACTGAGTAGCGGCGGCACCGCCCGAGGCAGAGGCGCGGGCCCGTGTGTCATTGCCGCTGGAGCCAGGCGCCGATCCGCGCCACCGCTTCCTGCATGTCGCCTTGCTGCCCCGCATAGCAGAAGCGGAGATAATGGCGACCGTCGACCGGATCGAAATCGACACCGGGGGTCGCCGCAACATGCGCCTCGTTCAACATGCGCTTGGCGAAGGCGTGGGAATCGTCGGAGAAGCGCGCGATATTGGCATAGAGATAGAAGGCGCCGTCGACGGGGAGAAACTTGTCGAGCCCCGCCTTTGGCAAGCCTTCGATGAGAATGCGCCTGTTGTCCTCGTAGCCGTGCTTGACCGCATCCATCTCCTCGCGGCCGTCGAATGCCGCCTGCGCAGCGATCTGCGACAGCGTCGGAACCGAGATCGCAAGATTGCCCTGCAGCCGCTCGATCGGACGAACCAGCGGCTCCGGCGCCACGATCCAGCCGATGCGCCAGCCGGTCATGCAGAAATATTTCGAGAATGAATTGATCACCAGCGGCTTGTCGGAAATGCGCAAGGCCGTCTCGGATGGAAACGCATAATCGAGACCATGATAGATTTCGTCGGAGATGAAGCGGATGCCCGCGTCTTCCGTCGTGCGAATCAACGCGGCGAGTGCGTCAGGCGACATCATCGTCCCGGTCGGATTCGCGGGACTTGCGATCAGGACGCCGGCAAGCTTTTCCTTGCGGTGCGCGGCCAGTACGGTCTCGGGCGTCACCGCCCAGCGCGTGTCGTCACCCGTCTCGATCAGAACCGGTTCGCAGCCCAGCGCCTTGAGGATATGGCGGTATGGCGGGTAGCCCGGATTGGCGATCCCGACGCGGTCGCCCGGCTCGAACATCGCAAGAAAGGCGAGGATGAACCCGGCCGAGGAGCCGGTCGTCACGATGACCCGCGCCGGATCGACATCGACATTATAGGTCTCGCCGTAATGGCGCGCGATGCGGCTGCGCAAGGAACCGATGCCCAGCGCCTCGGTATAGGCCAGAGGACCGTCAAGCGCGGCGCGGGCCGCTTCGATCGCGGTGCGCGGGGCCGGCGCCGCCGGTTGGCCGACCTCCATATGGATCACGCGATGCCCGGCGGCCTCGATCCGGCTGGCGGCGGCGATCACATCCATCACGATGAATGGGGGCACGTCGCTGCGTGCCGAAGGTGATAAAATGTGCCGTGCCCGTTCCAGCATGCGATTCAGCCGTCCGTTACTCGCGCAATGCGCTGCATGTGCCCCGCTCCTGCCGCATTCCCGCGATTGCCTGCGCGAACTCTCAGACCATGAACGCTGCGTGATTTGACCGCCTCAGGCGGGCTCCCTAGTGTCCGGTCGGCGAAGCAATTCAGAGCGTTATGACACAAGTCGCTACCCCGCACATGCCTATCAGGATGGCCATTGCGAAGCCAGTTTCGCGCCTGATCGCGGCGGTGACCGTGGCTGCCATTGCGCTGCCGCCCTTGCCCGCGGCCGCCCAGAAAAAGGGCGGGCTTCCCCTGATCCGGGATGCCGAGATCGAGCAATTGATGCGCGATTACACCGCGCCCATTTTTCGCGTGGCCGGGCTGTCGAAAGCCAATCTGAAAATCATCCTGATCAACGATAAATCGTTCAACGCCTTCGTGGTCGATGGGCGGCGGATTTTCGTCAATACCGGCGCGCTCCAGGAATCGACCACACCGAATCAGATCATCGGCGTGCTGGCCCACGAGACCGGCCATATCGCCGGCGGCCACCTGTCCAAGCTGCATCAGGAACTCGCCAATGTTCAGACCGCGGCCCTGATCGGCATGCTGCTCGGCGCGGCGGCCATGGCAGCGGCCGGGGGCGGCAACGGCGCGGGACAGGCCGGCATGGCCGCGATCCATGCCAGCCAGCATGTCGCCCAGCGCTCCCTCTTGTCGTATCAGCGCGCACACGAGGAAGCCGCGGACCGCGCCGCCGTCAAGTTCCTCGCCGCCACAGGTCAGTCCGCCAAGGGCATGTACGAGACCTTCAAGCGGTTCGCCGATCAGTCGATGTTCAGTGCGCGGTTCGCCGATCCTTACGCGCAGTCGCATCCGATGCCCAACGAACGCATCGCCGCTCTGACCGAGATCGCACGCGCAAGTCCGTACTGGGACAAGAAGGATCCCCAAGAATTGCAGGCACGCCACGACATGATGCGGGCCAAGCTGTCCGGATTCATGGACCCCCCGCAGACGGTCGCACGCCGCTATCCGCCGAGCGACAATTCGCTGCCCGCCCGCTACGCCCGCGCGATCGCGACCTATCGGCACTCTGATATCCGCGCCGCGATCGCCCAGATCGACGCCCTGATCGCGATCCAGCCCAATAACCCGTATTTCCATGAACTCAAGGGCCAGGCGCTCCTTGAAAACGGCCGCGCCGCCGAAGCCATTGCGCCGTTGCGGCGTGCCGCGTCGCTCGCCCCGGACCCGACGCTGATCCAGATCCTGCTCGGACAGGCCCTGGTCGCCACCAACAATCCGGCTCTTGCGGACGAAGCCATTACCATCCTGCGCAATGGCCTCGCGCGGGAGCCCGATACGCCGAATGGCTATCAGCAGCTCGCCATGGCCTATGGCCGCAAGGGCGATCTCGCTCAAGCCGACCTTGCATCCGCGCAAGCCGCCTTCGCCCGCGGCGACATCAAGACCGCCCGCGAACTGGCCGCGCGCGCCAAGACCAAACTGCCGGTCGGCTCCCCCGGATGGGTGCGTGCCGACGACATCGTCGCTGCAAAACTACCCGCTGCTGCAAACCGCCCGAACTGAGCTCTGTCACAAGGATATTTCGATGATCTCCCTCATCCGCCTGATCGCTGCGCCGGTCATCGCCGCGTCGATCGCCATGACCGGCTCTGCCTTGGCGCAAAGCTTCACGCCGCAGCAGCGCACCGAAATCGAAGCGATCATCCGCGATTATTTCATCAAGAATCCGGAAATGATCGAGGAGCTTCAGACGCTCGCCCAGAGCGAAAAGCTCAAGCGGGCGATCGTCGACAACAAGCAGACGCTGTTCAACTCGCCGCGTCAGGTCACGCTCGGCAATCCGAACGGCGACGTCACGTTGGTCGAGTTCTTCGATTACAATTGCGGCTTCTGCAAGCGCGCGCTCGACGACATGATGACGCTGATCAAGGACAATCCCAATCTGCGCGTCGTCCTCAAGGAAATGCCGGTGCTGAGCCAGGGCAGCATGGAAGCAGCACAGGTCGCGGTTGCGGTGGCGCTGCAGGACAAGTCCGGCAAGCGCTATCTCGACTTCCATCAGAAGCTTCTCGGCGGCCGCGGACAGGCCGACAAGGCGCGGGCGCTCGCCGTCGCCAAGGAAATCGGCGCCGACATGGCCAAGGTCGAAAAGGATATGAACGGCGCCGAGGTCAAGGCGGCCTTGCAGGAAAGCTTCTCCCTCGCCGAGGCCCTGGGGTTCCAGGGGACGCCTTCCTACGTGGTCGGAAATGAGGCGGTGGTCGGCGCTGTCGGCGTCAAGGAACTGCAAACCAAGATCAACAACGCGCGGTGCGGCAAGCCGACCTGCTGAGGAGCCGCGGCGGGCGAACCCGGCCTTCGGAGGATACCGGGCGGGCTTTCCCTTGCCGGGCGTCCCGCCTATAAGGAGCCCCGCCGGGCGCTCGCGCCCTGACCCTTCCGCACGCTATGGCGCGACCCAAGGCCCGATGGCAACAACGGTCTATGTCCTGAACGGTCCCAACCTGAACCTGCTCGGCACCCGCGAGCCGGAGATTTATGGCCGGGCCACGCTGAAGGATGTCGAAGCCCTGTGCCGCGACGCCGGGCAGCGGCATGGCTTCGAGATCGTCTTTCACCAGTCGAACCACGAAGGGGCGCTGGTGGACTGGATCCAGGAGGCGCGTCGCAAAGCGGCCGGCATCGTGATCAATCCGGCCGCCTACACGCACACCTCGGTCGCCATTCTGGACGCGCTGCTCGCGTCCGATCTCCCGGTGATCGAGGTGCATATCAGCAATGTCCATGCCCGCGAACCATTCCGCAGGCATTCCTACATATCGCCGGCCGCCAGAGCTGTGATCTGCGGTTTCGGCGTCAACGGCTATGTGCTCGCGATCGACGGACTCGCGGCCATGCTCGCATCATCAAAGGGCTGACACGTGGCGTCTGACAACGAGAAGAAAACCAAGGGTAAAGCGGTGCAAGGTGCTGCGCCTTACGACGAGGACATGATCCGCGGCCTCGCCAAGCTGCTCGACGAGACCGGGCTGACCGAGATCGAAATCGAACGTGACGGTCAGCGGATCAGGATCGGCCGCACCGCGCGTGCGGTGAACGTCGCAGCTCCCGCGGCTCCCGCCGTTGCGGCCGCAGCGCCGGCCGCACAGGCCACCGATCCGAGCAAGCATCCGGGCGTCGTGCCCTCGCCCATGGTTGGCACCGCCTATCTTGCGCCCTCTCCCGGCGCGCGGCCTTTCGTGGATGTCGGACAGGCCGTCAAGGCCGGCGATACCGTGATGATCATCGAAGCGATGAAAACCATGAACCAGATTCCGGCGCCGCGCGGCGGCACCGTCACGCAGATTCTGGTCGAGGATGGCCAGCCGGTCGAATTCGGCGAAGCCCTCATGATCATCGAGTGAGCAACCGCGGCGGCGACAGGGAGCGGCGAGGAGTGACGACGGGCACAGCGACCATCGGCTATCCGCGATCCGCCAATCGCCATTCGCTGCTTCAGGCGAGACATGTTCGATAAAATCCTGATTGCCAATCGCGGCGAGATCGCGCTGCGCGTCTTACGCGCCTGCAAGGAGCTTGGCATCCATACGGTCGCGGTTCATTCGACCGCCGATGCCGACGCGATGCATGTGCGGCTTGCCGACGAGAGCGTCTGCATCGGCCCCCCGGCTGCGCGTGACAGCTACCTCAACATTCCCTCGCTGCTCGCGGCCTGCGAGATCACCGGCGCCGATGCCGTGCATCCGGGCTACGGCTTTCTGTCGGAAAATGCGCGCTTCGCCGAAATCCTGGCCGAGCACAATATCGGCTTCATCGGACCCAAGGCCGAACACATCCGCACCATGGGCGACAAGATCGAAGCCAAGCGCACCGCCAAGGCGCTCGGCATTCCCGTGGTCCCGGGATCGGAAGGCGGCGTGACGTCGGATGACGAAGCGCTGCGGATCGGACGCGAGATCGGATATCCGGTGCTGGTGAAGGCCGCGGCCGGTGGCGGCGGACGCGGCATGAAGGTCGCGATGAGCGAAGACGAGATGATCGTCGCCTTGCAGACGGCGCGCTCGGAAGCCAAGGCCGCGTTCGGCGACGACGCGGTCTATCTGGAAAAATATCTGCAGCGGCCGCGGCACATCGAGATCCAGGTGCTGGGCGACGGGCGCGGCGGCGCCATTCATCTCGGCGAACGCGACTGCTCCCTGCAGCGCCGGCATCAGAAAGTGTTCGAGGAGAGCCCCTCGCCCGCACTCAACACGGCGCAGCGCGATCGCATCGGCGAAATCTGCGCCAGCGCGATGCGGAAGATGAAGTATCTCGGCGCAGGTACCGTGGAATTTCTGTACGAGGATGGCGAGTTCTACTTCATCGAGATGAACACCCGCATCCAGGTCGAGCATCCGGTGACGGAGATGATCACCGATATCGACCTCGTGCTCGAGCAGATCCGGGTCGCCGCCGGCGGCGAATTGCCGTGCCGGCAGGACGACCTGCGCTTCCATGGCCATGCCATCGAGTGTCGCGTGAATGCGGAGAACCCGTTCAACTTCCGGCCCTCACCCGGCAAGATCCAGCATTACCATCCGCCGGGCGGGCTCGGGGTTCGCGTCGATTCCGCCGCCTATCAGGGCTACACGATCCCGCCCTATTACGACTCGATGGTCGGCAAGCTGATCGTGCACGGCAAGACGCGTCAGGAATGTCTGATGCGGCTAAAGCGGGCGCTCGACGAATTCGTGGTCGACGGCGTCGAGACGACGTTGCCGCTGTTCCGGACACTGGTGCGCAACCAGGACATCATCGACGGCAATTATTCCATCCACTGGCTCGAGAAATTCCTCGCACAGGGCGGGATGGAAGGCTGAAAAAGTCGGTCAGCGGAGCCTGTCGCGGGAACAAACCCGGGTTCTGGGGCGTTCTTCGAGGTTCGACCACAGGAGTCCCCGCCCCCGCCATGAGCTCCCACAACACGGCCGACCGGATACGGTCGCCCGGGGCCCAGCCCATATTGCTCGCCTTAGGCTTTGCCATTCTGGTCGCCATCAGCGTCGCATCCTTCTGGCTCGCCGATCGCGCGCATGATGATGCCGACGCCCTGGTGACGACATTCGACGTCCAGAACCATCTGTCCCTGATCCTGTTAAACCTGCGCCGCGCGGAATCCTCGCAGCGCGGCTATATCATCACCGGCCAGAAGGATTACCGGGACGAATATCGCGAGGCGATCGCCAATACCCGGCCGGCTCTGAAGCGCGCGGCGGAGGTGATCGCAGGCGAGCCCCTCCTCGCCGCACGGTTCGAAAAGATCCCCGCGCTGGTCGAACGCAAGCTGTCCGAAATGGAGCAGGTCGTCGGATTGCACGACGCCGGTCGTGGCAAGGACGCCGCCGACCTGATCTGGCAGGGTGAAGGCCGCAATGCGATGAACGAGGTCAAGGTCGCGATCGAAGACCTCTACAACGCCGAGCGGGCGATGCTCGAAAGCCGGCGCGCAACCTCCGCCAGCACCAATTCACGGTTGCTGCTGCTCACGCTGCTCGGCGCCGCCGCTATCACCGCCATCGGGGCGTTGTCGGTCTACCTCGTCCAGCGCAGCAATCGCCAACGCGAACAGGCCCGCCGCGCGCTGCAGGACATCAACGAAAATCTCGAGGCCCTGATCGAGGAGCGCACCGCCGAACTGCGGGAAGCCAACAACGAAATTCAGCGCTTCGCCTATATCGTCAGCCACGATTTACGCTCGCCGCTGGTCAACATCATGGGCTTCACCGCGGAGATCGAAGCTATAAAAAATGACATATTCCAGCGTGTGGCCGAGACCGAAAAACCCGATGACGGGACGGCCGGGACTACACTAGAGTTGTCGAAGGATTTTGATGAATCGCTCGGATTTATCAAAAGCTCGATCGGCAAGATGGATCGGCTGATCAATTCGATCCTGAAACTCTCCCGCGAAGGTCAGCGCACCTTCAAGCCGGAATATGTGAGTATGGATCAATTGATCAAATCGATCACCGATGCGGTGGCCCATCAGGCTGCCGAACAGGATGCGGAGATCATTGTCGAGCCGCTTCCGCCGTTGAAAAGCGACCGCCTGGCGTTGGAACAGATCTTTTCCAACCTCGTCGACAATGCCTTGAAATATTCAGAGCCGGGCCGGCCCGGCCGCATCCGCATTCGCGGACGCATCGAAAACATGCAGGCGGTCTACGAAGTCGAGGACAACGGACGCGGCATTGCGGTCGAGGACCAGCAACGGGTCTTCGACCTGTTCCGCCGCGCCGGACAGCAGGACCAAAAGGGCGAAGGCATCGGTCTCGCCCATACCCGCGCACTCGTTCGCCGGCTCGGCGGCTTCATAACGTTGCGCTCGGAGCTCGGACACGGCAGCACCTTCATTGTCACGCTGCCGCGCAGAATGCAGGAAAACGAAAGACAGGCCGCATGACCGAACACGTCACCATCATCATGGTCGAGGACGACGAAGGCCACGCGCGGCTGATCGAGCGCAATATCCGCCGGGCCGGCGTCCATAACGAGATCATCCCGTTCGCCACTGGCGGCGATGCGGTGCGCTTCCTGTTCGGCTCCGACGGCTCAGGTTCGGTCAATAGCGGCCGCGCGCTGCTGATCCTGCTCGACCTCAACCTGCCGGACATGAGCGGCGTCGATATCCTGAAGCGCGTCAAGGAGAACGAACATCTCAAGCTGACGCCGGTCGTCGTACTGACCACCACCGACGACGAGCGCGAGATCAAGCGCTGCTACGATCTCGGGGCGAATGTCTACATCACCAAGCCGGTGAACTACGACAGCTTTGCAAACGCGATCCGGCAACTCGGCCTGTTCTTCTCGGTCATCCAGGTCCCGGCAACGGACTGAAATCAAACATGCCGAAGAAAGTCCTTTATGCCGATGACGATGCTGGCCTCCGCCGGCTGGTAGAGCGCGGGCTTGGCGCGCATGGCATTGAAGTGGTCACGGTCGAGGACGGCGTCCGCGCTGTGGAGCGGCTGAAGCAGGAGCAATTCGATGTCGTGGCGCTCGACAATTACATGCCGCGGCTCGACGGCATTGCGACCCTGAAGCAGATCCATGACTTGCCGAACCATCCGCCGGTGATCATCGTCACCGGCGAACAGGATTCGGCGGTTGCGGTGTCGGCGCTGAAATCCGGCGCCTTCGACTATGTGCTGAAGGATGCCTCCGGGCAGTTCGTCCCGCTTCTGCTTGCCGCACTGACCGGCGCTGCCGATGCGATGCGGATGCGGCGCGCGAAGGAAGCCGCCGAATCCGAATTGCGCGAGCAGCGCGACCGGTTCGAAAAGCTCGCCGTCGAGCGCGCCCTTCTGCTTCGTGAAGTCAACCACCGTGTTGCCAACTCGCTGCAACTGATCGCGGCCTTCCTGCAGTTACAGGGCGGCTCGTCGAACAATGCGGAGGTCAAGGCCGCACTGACCGACGCCACCCGGCGCGTCATGGCCGTCGCGCAGGTCCACCGGCGGCTATACACGTCGGATGACGTACAGTCGGTGTCCGTCGATCAGTATCTTGCGGCGCTCGTGGAGGATCTTGCCAAGACCGACACCACCGAGACCCCGGTGCTCAGCCTCGCCGCAGAACCGATCGATCTCGATCCGGACCGTGCCGTTGCGATCGGCGTGATCGTGAACGAGCTGGTTCTCAATGCGATGAAATACGCCTATCCGCAGCAGGAAAAGGGCCCGATCCGCATTGGCCTCAAGCGCGTCAATGGGCGACACGCAATGCTGAGCGTCGAAGACGACGGGATCGGCCACAACGTCAAGACGCTGCCGCGGTCCACCGGACTCGGCCGCTCCATCGTGGGCGCCATGGCGAACCGGCTTGGTGCCGATGTGGTGTACGATCCGGACCACCACGGCACACGCGTGGTGATCACGTTCGAGTGCGCGCCACGCGTCAACCCGTCCTGACGGCCGG